>NZ_LOWY01000014.1:0-494996 GCF_001524185.1 Burkholderia sp. FL-7-2-10-S1-D7
GCTGAATTGCTCCGCTTCATCCAACCGGACGTAAATCCTACCAGCAGCAATGCTCCGCGCTGAATGGCCGCTGACGGGTTGAATCCGCAGGCGCCAGCGGTCAGTTGATTCAGACCGCTGCCGGCCAATAAGCGTCATTCGAGCATGACTCTATCCGGCTGACCGAACGCTGCCTTTTCAGCCATTATCTGCCGGTCACAACCCATGCGAAGACAGAGCGGCACATCTTCTCCGCCGGCACTCTGCTGGTCACGAAGCATGCGCAAGAGAATGCACCGATCATATTCTCGGATCATTCAACATATTGCTGTCGGAGCAATACGGCATGTTGGTACAACGACTCCAGGGGCCAATCCAGAGTCTCGCCGCAGACTTTATTCGGTCGAATCGAAATCCTCTTCTCTTGCATTCAGGATTCCGCTCAGTGTGAGCAGACCCGCGTCGAGCTGGTCCATTGTTGGCGCAGCAAGCGCGAGCCTGACAGCGTTCGGCGCATGGCCGGGCGACGCTGCGAAGGTGGTCGAGGGCGTCAACGCGATGTCTCGCCGGGCCGCGGCTGCGACTAGCGCCTGCGAGCGCCAATGGGCTGGAAGCGTCAACCACAGATGAAAGCATTTTCCGTTCGTCTGAATGTCGAAATCCGACAGACGGTCGGCGGCCAGCTTCTGACGGGCCACGGCGTCGAGGCGTTTCAGTCGTGCGAGTTCGGCAACCGTACCGTCGCTCATCAGGCGCTGCGCGGCCGCAAATGCAAATCCCGATGCAGTCCATCCTCCCGAGCGCACCGACGCCATCACGGCTTCACGCAACCGACGCGGCGCCACGACGAATCCCAGCGTCAACCCCGGCGCTACCTTCTTCGAAAGGCTGTCGATCACCACGCAATTGTCCGGTGAGAGCGCCGCAAGCGGCGGCTCGTCGTCGAGGAAGCCGTACACATTGTCCTCGATGATGGGAATGCCGAGCTTCTCTACGACGCGCAAAAGATCTTCCCGTCGCGCAGCATTCATCGTCATGCCCAGCGGATTCTGGATGGCGGGCTGAATGTAGATCGCCGAAAGATTCGCCTCCCGGTGCGCTTTGAGCACAGAGTCGGGGCGCACGCCGCCTTCGTCCATCGCGAGCGGAACGAGCGTGATACCCAGCCGCGCAGCGATGCCCTTGATAAACGGGTAGGTCAAGGCTTCGACGCCGCAGCGGCCGCCCGTCGGAACAATGGCGGCGACCGCAGCGGCAATGCTTTGTCGCCCATTCCCCGTGAAGACCAACTGCTCAGGAGAAGGCGCCCAACCATTGTTCGCCAGGCTTGCGGCAGAGACGGTCCTGAGAGTGGGTGTTCCACTGCTTGTTGCCTGACCCAGGGCGCTCGCGAGCTCCGCAGCGCTTTCGAGCCCGCTCAGGCTTCTCGCGATGAGTGTCGTTTGGTCGGGAAGTATCGGGTAATTGAACTCGAGATCAATCCGGACGTCCCGCGGTTCACTTGGCGCTGCTGCTCCGCGCCTGGCGTCGCCCAAAACGAACGTTCCCCTGCCGACCTCGCCGACGACGAGTCCTCGTCGCAACAACTCTGCATAAACCCTGCTGGCCGTCGACACGGCGATCTTTCGCTGGTCCGCGAAATTCCGCTGTGGCGGAAGCCGGTCGCCCGGCCTGAGCGTTCCGTCAGCAATGTCTGCGGCGATCGTGTCGGCCAACTTCAGGTATTCGGACTTTGACATTCAATGCACCGAGTTCAATGTATATTGCACCGAGATCAATGTTTTTATTGCACCGAGTGGTGGGGCGGTTCATTCTGTCTTCGTCGCCCGATTGTACTGGGTTTGCAAAGCTTCTACGGCCAATGTGGACGCGTCTGGTTTCGACGACACCCGCGCAGGCTTCGGATTGGTCCTGGAGCATCCATGGAGACGCAATATGCCTTTCACCTCTTCGATTACCGTCCAACCTGCGTATGCGAGAAGGGGAAGGGCGACCGGATTTTCACGCCTGTTGGGCGCGTGTTACGTCGACCACGCGAGGTTATCGTGATGATTGCGTCGACCGGAATGGATCTGCAACTGACATTCATCACGATCCTGATCGCCTTTACGGGTGTATTCCTGATCTCGTTCATGAAAGGGGCCTTCGGCGGCGGCTTTTCGATCGTCGGTATTCCGCTGCTGTCGTTGGTGATGGATCCGGTTACTGCGGGCGGAATGCTTGCACCGCTGTTCATCGCAATGGATCTGTTCGCATTGCGCTACTGGAAGCCTTCGACATGGTCGAAGCCGGACCTGATGCTGCTTTTGCCGGGACTCGTGGCGGGCATCGGCGTCGGCTATCTGGCCTTCCGGTTCCTCGACCACCGCGCGATCGCGATCGTCATGGCGGCGACTACGCTGATCTTCGTCGGACTATGGTTGGTCGGAGGCGCAGCGTTGACGGTCCGTCCGCGTTCCAGGCCCAAGGCGATCACGGCGGGTCTTGCCTCGGGCGTGACCACGATGGTCGCGCATTCGGGCGGCCCGCCGCTCGCAATGTATCTGCTGCCCCTTGGCCTCAGCAAGGAGGTGTATGCGGGGACGACGAGCATGTTCTTTACCGTGGGGAACGCGACCAAGGCAGTGCCATGGCTGCTTCTGGCCAGGCCGACGGGCAATGTCTGGATCGTGATGGCGGTCTGCCTCTGCGCAATTCCTGCTGGTGTCGTGACCGGTTGGCGACTTCACGCGAAACTGGATCAACGCCAGGTTTATCGAGTCTGCTACGGACTGCTGGTGGTGGCCGCGGTGAAACTGCTTTGGGATGGCGTAACGGGGTATCTCGCGTAAGCGTGGAAAACGGGTCTGTATTGTTCATCAACATAAATAAGCAGTACTGATGTGAAAGGCAGTCGATAGACACACTCGTTGTATTGCTTGATTCACTAACTTTCCGTACTGCTAACTGGAGTTTGTATGTCAATTGATGTTTCTCCGACGGCCACATCGCGCCGTCATTTCATGGGCGTCGCAGTGGCAGCCGCTGTGGCGGGCTCGTTCAATGCGGTCACCTTCGCCGGGGAGGATAGACCTGTCGGCGACATCGCCACGTCGGCCGGCGGCAACGAAACCGCGATCCGGCCGTTGCGCGTGCATGCGCCGGAGTCTCAGCTCGTCGAATTGCGGCGACGCATCAAGGCAACACGGTGGCCCGAGCGCGAGACAGTGCACGATACTTCGCAGGGTGTGCAGCTTGCGACGATGCGAAAGCTCGCCGACTACTGGGCGACGAGATACGACTGGCGCAAGGTCGAGGCAAGGCTCAACGCGTTGCCACAATTCGTTACCGAAATCGATGGGCTCGACATTCACTTCATTCATGTGCGGTCGAAACATCAAAACGCGTTACCGATCATCGTCACGCACGGCTGGCCGGGTTCGATCGTCGAACAGCTGAAAATTGTCGATCCACTAACGAATCCGACAGCACATGACGGGTCGCCGTCGGATGCTTTCGACGTCGTGATTCCGTCGTTGCCCGGGTACGGTTTCTCGGGCAAACCAACGACGACCGGCTGGGATCCACAGCGCATCGCTCGCGCGTGGGTCGCGCTGATGCAACGTCTCGGGTACGAGCGATACGTCGCGCAAGGCGGTGATTGGGGAAATGCGGTCACGGAGCAAATGGCCCTGTTGAAACCGCCGGGGCTGCTCGGCATTCACACCAACATGCCGGCAACCGTGCCGGACAACATCGCGACGGCGCTAAAATTCGGCGATCCGGCACCGTCCGGGCTCACATCCGATGAAAAACACGCGTTCGACCAACTCGATTTCTTCTATAAGCACGGGCTCGGTTATGCGCAGGAAATGGCAAACCGACCGCAGACGTTATATGCGGTCGAAGACTCGCCCGTCGGCCTCGCAGCGTGGATGCTGGACCACGATGCCTCGGGCCTCGCACTCATCACACGCGTCTTCAATGGAGAGTCTGACGGGCTGACACGAGACGACGTTCTCGACAACGTCACGTTGTACTGGTTGACAAACACATCTGTCTCATCGGCACGACTGTACTGGGAGAGCAAGCTGAGCTTCTTTGCCCCGAAACATGTTGCGATTCCGGTGGCCGTCAGCGTCTTTCCGGACGAGATCTACGCTGCGCCGAAGCGTTGGGCGGAAGCCGCGTATCCCAGGCTGGTTCACTTCAATCGTTTGTCGAAAGGTGGGCACTTTGCAGCGTGGGAGCAGCCTCAGGCGCTATCGGAAGAGCTTCGTGTGAGTTTCCGAACGCTGCGCTGACCGCACTGAATGACGCATCACGACACGCTGACGCCCAGCCTGCCGCGACGTTTGCGCGCCAGCCTGTCGCGATGACGTGCCGGAAGACGATATGCGTCGTCGTTGCAGGCCGAAGTGTCACGAAATGCCCAATTGACGCAGCCGCTTCCTCTCGGTGATGAGGGCGCGCTGCTCGAGCGGCTACCCGATTTCCGGCTGAGCGCGAGCTGCTCCGCACCTGCAAAGATCGGCGTCGCGGCGGCCGATTTTTGGTTCATCGTAGATTACCGGGGAACGCGGCGCGGATCTTGAGGAAGAAGTATTCCTCGTCGCGGTACCCGTAAGCACGACGCTTGATGACCTTGATGGTGTTGTTGATGCCTTCGACGACGCTGGTATTGAGCGGATGGCGGCAGCGGGCGAGGATGCCGTGCCAGTACCCCTGCAGACGCTTTGCAAACAGTTGCAGCGCGGCAATCCCGCTTTGCCGTGCTTGCTCGATCCATTGTTCCCAGGCCTTTTCCGCCCAGGCAGGCTTCCGGTAGAACCAGAGTCGCTTGAGTTCGTCGCGTAGCACGTAGACGCACAACAGGGGCTGATTGGCAGCCAGCAGTTCCTTCAGATGCACGGACTGCTCGGGCTTCAGGTTGTGGCGGTTGCGCAGCAGCAGCCAGCCGCTGGACTTCAGGACCTTCCGGGCCGGACGGTCATGGCGCAACTGATTGGCCTGATCGACCCGCACCCGATCGATTACTTCGCGCCCATACTTGGCGACGACGTGGAACAGGTCGTAGACGACTTCGGCTCGTGGGCACTGCGCCTTGATCTCCAGCTCGTAGGCCGTAGTCATATCGATCGCAACCGCTTCGATACGCTCGGCCGCGCCCGCGGGAAGTTGTTCGAAGAAGGCTCTGGCCGTCTCGCGCGAGTGTCCCGATCCAATCCAGAGCACTTGCCGACCAATCGGATCGACCACCACCGTGGCGTAGCGATGACCTTTATGGAGCGCGAACTCGTCCATCGCCAGATAGCGGATCGTTGACCAGTCCGGCTCGGCCACGCGGGCCCTCAGCCGCATCTTGTCGATCGATTTGACCGTGTGCCAGCCCAGATCGTAGAAGGCCGCGACCGCTTGCACGCTGGCCGCTTGCAGCAGCTTCTCGCAGGCCTTGGCGAAGCGCTCCGTCACTCTCTGGTAGCGGCCCAGCCAGTCCCGCTTCTCCAGTCGCGGGCCACCGCAGCGTTCGCACCAGACTCGACGGCGGGGTACATGCAGCACCACTCGATACTCGAACAGCGGCAGATCCCGAACGCGGCGAACTGTCGTCTCGTGGATCTGTTGGCAGCGTGCACCGCATTGCTCGCAGTGCATGACCTTGCTGAGCGGCTTCAAATACAGCGACAGTGTGCGGCCTTCTCCTTGCGGCCATTCCACCCGCTCCAACCGATAGCCCGTCCAGCAGCCCAGTGCCTGAAGTGCCTTGCGATCGAGCAATTGTTTCTCCTGACGTCCTTAAAGTCAGGCGTCAGGTTACGCAATCGTCCTCAAACGCTCCACGGTTTCCCGCGATGAACCCGATTTTTGCCCCTCGGTCCCATGGGTCCCCCTCGAGGCGATGGGATTGAAATCTTGAGACCTCGTTGCAGGCTCAATTCGATGAGCCTTGCGTCGATACATGTGACTCGCCGGGTTGGTGGCGACGTGACAGGCCGGCCGCATGCCCGGTCGACGACCTGCACGCCGGGCGCGGTACGGGATTGCCGACCGGCGTGGGGGCATCTGTGACCGACGGCCGGTGCTCCCCTGGGAGCGGCCGTCGAGGTGGCGACTGATAGATGGTCGGCAACGGGTCGATGCCGGACGCGCGACTTCGCGCGGAAGCGCATCGTTCGATGCCCGTCATGGACGGGACCACACCGATAAACGCAAGCGTTGAATGCCGGCCCCGGTCGAAACAGCGGCCGTCTGATCGTGGAGTAGTATTCCCCATGTCCAGGTTATTGCTCGGCCTCTGAGACGCACCGCCAACCATCCGTGACGAGGGTGGCAAGCTCATCAAAGGGTTTGGAAACGCCTTCAACGATACGTGCGGTGGCGTCGGTCGTGACAACGGCATTGATGGGAATGCATCATGTCAATCGAATGGAAGCACCGTGCAAGGCTATTTATCCAGCGTTTCTGGCAGCCGACCAGTGCGTGCATGACCTGCATGCCGGGGAGCTGGGGCAGTATTACGAGCGTTGCCCACTGGACGATTGCATTTCATACGGGTTTGCTCACTGGCCTCCTGGCCGTACTTTTGACTTTCACGCCTGGGGCAAAACTCTACGCGCATCGATACGGCAATGCGCTGGTCGTTGGCTTCCTGACAATGCTGGGCGACGTCTACTCGCACACGAGTCACTACCGAATCCCCTATGTCGAGCACATCCTGACGGGTGTAATTTCAGGTCTCTTGACACTGGCGGCCTCCTATCTCTTCGAAGACCGCGCGCGACGCCTTCGGGCGGTATGGGCTCGAGTGTTCAGATAGCTTATCCGGTGACTTTCTGAACCTTCCGGCCGAACGGCAAAAAGGCTCCCCGGTGTGACTACGCTTCATGATCGGAAGACGGCGTAAGGACAACGGGAGTTCGCGGCTGTTACATGCGCCGGCGTCAGGGGGCGGCCAGAAGCAGACGGTCGACACCTCAGTGCGGATCGCTGACAATCGAACACCGGCGTGTTTGCATTCTTGGCCGGATTCATACCGAACGGAGACAGTTTGATATCCAGCAAATCACGAGGCAAATAACCTCATCGAAGCTGATTCAGACTGTCTGCGAACAACGAACCCATGAGAGGTGGCCGCCTTGACAACGCAGTTCAATCGGTTGCTCGAGCAAATTGCTTCATTGCAGCGCCAGTTGAATGACAAGCGCTTTCTCGAACTTCGTCTGTATCGGCGCGACGCGACGATCTATCAGTTGTCCAGTGCGGTCAATCACACGATTGCTTGCTGGTTTAGCGAGAATTATCGACCGATCAGCTTCCTTATCGACCGCGGCAGAAGCTTCATGCACGAGTTCCCGGCCGGGAGACCCGAAGCTGCGGAGTATTACGCGCTTGCGGAAGAGTTCTTCAAGGTCGTGCTATCCGCACTTGAGGTTATCCCGGACGCGGAAGCTTGCGATGACTGAAAAAATGTCGACTAGGACGCATGCTCGAATGGGGCGGCGGTTGTATTTGGGCGGGAGACGACACTACTCGCAGCGCATACGGGGTTGGTCCAATTGAGGACTCGATGCCGCTAGCTGATGAAACGCGCAGAAAGCTTGCGGAAATGACGGCGTGGCATGACCTATTGCTCAACTGGGAATACCCTCCAGACCCGGGGCCATGGGACGCGCCTGAATACGAGCGCTTTGAAGCGAGCGCGGCCACGATACGTGACCGTCTTCAACAGGAACTGGGCGACTGCTTCGCTATCGTCTATGAGAGATTGGGGGATTATGAGGGACGGGCCGAGAATCAATAGCTCGGAACACCCGGTCACCGGAAGGCTCGCCTCTCAGTGAATGGCCGCTTCAGAGAAGTACCACTGTCCCTTGTGGGTCGGTAAGCGACATCCACGGAAATCCACGAAGAACGTACTTTTTGCGCTACGCACGGCCGCGCGGCGTGTGCGCGGAGGGCATCCGCTTGCAACCGAACCTGCCGATCGCTTCCGGCCGGACTACACCTCGACACGCGACGCTGATCCTGCTGTGCGCGTTCTCGGTGCTGCCGTTGAGCCTGTTCCTGCCGTCGCTGCCGGCGATCGCGCGCGACCTGCGCGCCGACTATGCACTCGTTACGCTGTCGCTTGGCGGCTACGCGGCGGTAGCCGCGTCGCTGGAGTTCGTGATGGGGCCGCTGTCGGACCGGTTCGGGCGGCGGCCGATCATGCTGACGAGCCTCGGCATCTTCACGCTCGGGTCGCTGGGCTGCGCGATGGTGACCGATATCCGCGTGTTCCTCGCGTGCCGGCTGATGCAGGCAGCGATCACGTCGGTCTATCCGGTGTCCATGGCGACGCTGCGCGACACCGCGGACGGCGCGCGCGCGGCGAGCCGGATCGGCTATGCAGCGATGGCGGCCGCGTTCGCGCCGATGATCGGACCGACGCTCGGCGGCGTGCTCGATCAGACGGTCGGCTGGCGCGCGAGCTTCTGGCTGCTCGGTGCGTGCGGTTTTGTGCTGCTCGGCTGGTGCGCGTTCGATCTCGCGGAGACGCATACGATGCGTGCCACGACGCTTGCCCAGCAGCTTCGCGCATATCCGGCGCTACTCGGAGCGCGCCGTTTCTGGTCCTACGCGCTTTGCATGGCGTTTTCGACCGGCGCGTTCTATGCGTTCCTGGCCGGCGCGCCGCTCGCCGCCCAGGCCGTGTTCCGTATCCCGCCGGCGGAGATCGGCTTCTACATGGGGACGATCACGGCCGGGTTCGTGTGCGGCAGCTTTCTGGCCGCGCATCACGCGCATCGCTATCCGCTCGCCACGACGATTCTGTGCGGACGCGTGGTCGCGTGCATGGGGCCGGCGATCGGGCTCGCGTTGTTTTTCGGAGGAGCGACGCACCCGATCGCATGGTTCGGGCCGTGCGTGCTGATCGGCATCGGCAACGGGTTGTCGAATCCGGGCGCGCATGCGGGTGCGATGTCGGTGCGGCCGGAACTGGCCGGTAGCGCCTCGGGGCTGGCCGGGGCGATGACGATCGCGGGCGGCGCGGCGCTATCGTCGCTGACGGGCGCTGTGCTGACCGTCGGCAACGCCGGTCATGCGCCGCTGGTCATGATGCTGTTGTCAGCGGTGATGGCGCTGGCGGCTGCGGTGTGCGTTCGAATTTTCGACGCACGTGAACGCGGCGCGTGATCGACGGGACAAGAATGGCACGCCGATTCGGCGCGATGCGATCGCTGCCCGGATCGGCAAGGAGCGGCACGATGCGACGCGACGGCCGTCGGACGGACGGCGCGTCACGGCGCGTCACGTGCGCCCGCACGATGCCTTACGGCTTTGCCCCCATCACGAACTCGAACGTCGCCACGCCGTCGACGCCACCCGTCACGCGGTCGCCCGGCTGCAGCGCGCCGACACCGGCCGGCGTGCCGGTGAAGATCAGGTCGCCGGCCTTCAGCTCGACCGAGCGCGACACGTACGCGATCACGTCCGGCACGGCCCAGATCATGTCCGCGAGATCGCCTTGCTGGCGCGTTTCGCCGTTGACCGCGAGCCAGATCCGGCCGCTTGCCGGATGGCCGGTCGCGGCCGCCGCGCGCAGCGCGGTCACGGGGCCCGACGCATCGAAGCCCTTCGCCCAGTCCCACGGCCGGCTCAGCTTCTTCGCCTCGGCCTGCAGGTCGCGGCGCGTGAGGTCGACGCCGACGCCGTAACCCCACACGTGCGACAGCGCGTCGGCCGGGTCGATCGACCGGCCGTCCTTGCCGATCGCGACGACCAGCTCGATTTCGTGATGGAGGTCGCTGGTCAGCGGCGGATACGGGACGGTGCCGGCGGCCGGGACGATCGCGTCGGCCGGCTTCGTGAAGAAGAACGGCGGTTCGCGGTCGGGATCGGCGCCCATTTCGCGCGCGTGGTCGGCGTAGTTGCGGCCGACGCAGAAGACGCGGCGCACCGGAAAGCGCGCGGACGACTGTTCGACTTCGACGGAAGGACGCTCGGAAGCGTCGATGACGTATGCGGACATCGGATGGCCTCGTTCGATGAAAAGACGGATGCCGTCGCCCGCGCAATGCACCGCGGGCCGGCATGCATGGAACGATACCCGACGCATGCGCGCCCGGATGCGACGCAACTGCGTTTTAACCGGACAAATCTACGCGTCGCCGCCCGCCGGCGCGTCGTCGCCGGCCGGCAGCGCGGCGTTCGCGTCCCGGTACGCCTTCGGCGACACGCCGACCCGCGCGCGGAAGCGCCGCGCGAAATACCCTTCGTCGCGAAAGCCGACGGAGCGCGCGATGTCGGCGATGCGCCGGCTCGTATGCGCGAGCAGCGATTGCGCGAGCGCGATCCGGCGCTCGGTCACAAGATCGGTGAAGGTGCTGCCGGTTTCCTTGCGTACCAGGTGTGCGAGGTAGTTCGGCGACAAAAAGGCGGCCTCGGCGGTGGCGGCGAGCGTCAGGTCCTCGCGGGTCAGGTTCGCGCGCACGTGGCGCATCACGCGCGCGAGCGCGTCGCGCCGGCCCGCGCGCTGGGCACCGCGCTGCGCGAGCTTGTCGAGCGCGCCCGCGTATTGCGTGCAGACGAGCCCGATCAGCTGCAGCAGATAGCCGCGCAGCAACGTGCTCGAGCCGAAGGTGCGCACGCGGTCGGCATCGAGCATGCACAGCGCGAGGCGGCGCGCCTCGTCGAAGGCGTCGCCGGTCAGGATGAAGTCGAGATGTTCCTGGAAGCGGAACGGCGTCAGCTCGGGAAAGCGGTGCGCGGGGACATCCTCGAGATCGAGCGGATCGACGTCGAGATCGGCGCGCAGGAACGCCTGGCTGAAGTTGATCACGATGAAGTGCGCGCCTTCCGGATGCGGAATCAGGTGCTCGCGATGCGGCAGCACGAACGCGAGCGCGCCGCGCGGAAATGGCCGCGTGACGCCGCCGATCCGCTGTTCGGTGTCGCCGCCGAGATTGAACTGGATCTGGAAATACGCGTGCCGGTGCGGCTCGGTGATCGCCTGGCGCGACGCCTGGTCGCGGATGTAGAAATCGAGCCGGTCGCTGCGTTCGGGCATCCCGTACAGGCGCGGCGGGGCGGTGGAGGGCATGAAGGATTCTGCTGTTCGTGACGCGGTTGAGCCGCGATGGTACAGCGAACCGGGCGCGGCCGGAATCCGTGGGCGCGATCCGCGCAGGCCGGCCGGGCGGTGTGCGCCCGCCCGGCGACAGGGCAGTCAGGCGGCCGGATGAAAGCCCAGGTAGCGGCAGCGTGTGTCGGCCTCGTCGGTCGCGAGCTGGCTGGATGCGCCGACCGATCGGAGCGTGTCGTCGGTCGCGCGACGATTCGTGAGCAGCGTCCATGCCGTCGGGGCGGGCTCGGCGGCGGCCGTCGCGCGCGCATCGTCGAGCGCGCTCAGCGCGGCCAGCAGGCTGTCGGCGGGCGGCGCATGAATCGCGAAGCCTTCGTTCGCGACCGCTGCCGTATCGATGCCGAGCGCCGCGCACAGTCGCGCGCGCAACGGCGTCTCGGCCTCGCTCGCGGCCCGCGCGCGCGCGATGTTTTCGCGCGTGTGCGCATCGACGATCGTGCCGCCGCGGGTGAGCGGCGTCTGCTGCCATGCGTCGGGCGGGCACTGCTTGCCGTCCGGCAGCAGCGGTACGAACGGATTGACCTCGGCCGGGTAGATCCGGCACACCAGCGGCCGTTCGTCGTAGATCCCGCAGCGCATGTCGTCGAGTAGATTCGGGCACGGCCCGGCATGCGACGCGGTGAGCAGGGTGGTGACGCGTACCGGCAGCGAGCCGCTGAGCGCGGGCGACGAACGTGCCCGCTTGTACGCGGCGAACGCGTCGTCGGGCGCCGGTTCGACGGGCCATGGCATGGCGTCGCACAACAGCTCCACGTGGCCACCGCGCCGCAGCCATGCGGTGGCCTCGGCGACGGTCAGCGGAATGCGCAGGTCGTGGCAGCAACGGCCGCAGCCGGTGCAGGAAAAGTCGATGTCGGTCTGAGTCATTCGGATACGGAGTCGGGTGCGGTCGGCTTCGTCAGCCGGCGATCATTGGCGCGACGCGCCGGCGCAGTTCGGGCACGATCTCGGCGTCGAACCACGGACGGTGCTTGAACCACGCCTGGTTGCGCGGCGACGGATGCGGCAGCGGCATCACGTCGTGGCCGTAGTCGCGCCATGCCTGCACGGTGTCGGTCAGCGTCGCCTTGCGCGTGTCGCGCAGGAAATGCCGCTGCGCGTACTGGCCGACCAGCAGCGTCAGCCGGATCGACGGCAATTCGGCGAGCAGCCGGTCGATCCACAGCGGTGCGCATTCGGGGCGCGGCGGGTTGTCGCCGCTCGCGCCGCGGCCCGGGTAGCAGAAGCCCATCGGCACGATCGCGAAGCGTGTCTCGTCGTAGAACGTGTCGGCGTCGACGCCGAGCCAGTCACGCAGCCGCTTGCCGCTCGCATCGGCCCACGGGATGCCGCTCGCATGGACGCGGGCGCCGGGCGCCTGCCCGACGATCAGGATGCGGGCGTCGCGATGCGCGCGCACGACGGGGCGCGGGCCGAGCGGCAGGTCGGCTTCGCACGCGCGGCACGCACGGATTTCGGTGAGCAGCACGTCGAGCGGCGTGCGCGTTCGTTTCGGCATCGATTCTGAATGGGGACGGAGTGGCGGCACGAACGCAGGTGCGTCCATGCCGCGCGGCGGGCCGGCGCGGACCGGCGCATCGCGTCAGGCGTTCCGCTGGGCACGGCATGGCGCTGCGCGGCGGCCCCGGCACCCCGTGCCGGGATCACCCGCCCGCCGCCTCGCCTTCGGCAACCGCAGCATCATACAACGCCGTCTGCGCGATCGCCGCGGCGATTGCCGCGTCGTCCTGCGTGCCGTCGAGCATGCCCCAGCGCCGGTATTGCAACAGGAACCAGCGGCCTTCCTGCGGATCCGGCCGGTTCACGGCGCCGCCGTCGTGGAAACGGATCGGCAGCGGCGGCTGCGCGAACGGCCCCGCGCCGTAGTCGCCGAGCAGACGCGGCGCGATCAGCCGGGCCGGCACGCCGAGCGCGTTGGGCGACGCGAGCCAGTCGGCCGCGTCGCGACGGTGCGCGGCATCGTCGAGCCACGCGCACGCATCGACGAGCGTGCGGATCAGGGCACGCGCGGTGGCGGGATACAGCGCGACGAAATCGCGCCGGGTCGCGAGCACCTTCTCCGGATGATCGGGCCAGACCTCGCTGGTGACGGCGACGGTCCGGCCCGCGCCGCAGGCTTCGGCCACCGCGTGCCACGGCTCACCCGCGCAGAAGCCGTCGAGCTCGCCGCTCGCGAGCGCCGCGACCATCTCGGGCGGCGGAATCACGACGCTGCGCACGTCGCGCAGCGGATCGACGCCGTGTGACGCGAGCCAGTGGTTCAGCCACATCGCGTGCGTGCCGGTCGGGAAGGTCTGCGCGAGCAGCGGCTTGCGGCCGAGTGTCGCGAGCGCCGCGCGGACGTCGCCGCTTGCGCGGTACGCGTCGGCAAGGCCGCGGGCGAACGTGATCGCCTGTCCGTTGCGGTTCAGCACCATCAGCGCGGCCATGTCGGTCTGCGGGCCGCCGATGCCGACCTGCAGCCCGCACACGAGCCCGTACAGCGCGTGCGCGGCGTCGAGTTCGCCGGTCAGCAGCTTGTCGCGCACGGCGGCCCAGGATGGCTGGCGGCACAGCTCCAGCGTCAGGCCGTGGCGTGCGCCGAGATTCAGGTGCTGCGCGACGATCAGCGGGGCGGCGTCGCTGAGCGCGACGAACCCGAGGCGAAGATGCGCGCGTTCCGGCGCGGCGGGAGGCGAAGGTTTCATGGCATTCATGACGGGTGGGTCGCATCGAGCAGTTGCCGCGCGATGTCGACGATGCGCTGGCCCTGATCCATCGCGCGCTTGCGCAGCAACGCATACGCATCGTGCTCGGACAGCCTGCGCTGATCCATCAGCAGGCGCTTCGCGCGATCGATCAGCTTGCGTTCGGCGAGCTCGCGCTCGACATCGGCGAGCCGGCGGCGCAATGCATCGTCGTGCGAGAAGCGCGCGAGCGCGACTTCGAGGATCGGCGCGAGGCGCTCGGCCGACAGGCCTTCGACGAGATACGCGCTGACGCCGGCGCCGACCGCCGCGTGAATCAGCGCCTGGTCGGCATCGTGGCTGAACATCAGCACGGGGCGTGGCGCGGTCGCGTGCATCACGGCGAGTTGCTCGAGCGTGTCGCGCGACGGCGAATCGGTATCGATGATCACGACGTCGGGGCGCTGCTCCTCGACGGCGGCGGGCAGGCGCGCGGGCGTCGCGACGTCGTTGAGCATCTCGTAGCCGAGGCGCGCGAGCGCGTCGCCGAGTTCGCCGATCGGCTTGTCGGTGTCGGTGACGAGCAGCACGCGCAGGCGCGAGGGTGGAGCAGGCGTACTCATGAGGCAAACGGCGGCGGCAAAATCGCGGCGCGACGATACGCGGATCGGGCGCAGTGGCCCCGTGCGGACATCGTGTCGGCACCGCGTGCGGCGCTCTGGCGGTCGGTGCGAGGCGCGCCGCTGCTTTCATCATAGGTGGGCGGCCGGTGCCGCGTGGTGTCACGCATGCTACGCGGCCCGGGACAAGGTCGTTTCGATCGCGGCACCTGCGTGCGGCGCATCGTGCACGGCCGCTTCCCCGATCGCGCCGCCGACGAGGATCACGGCCGGGCTGCCGAGCCGCGCTGCCTCGATACCGCGCGCGAGATTGCCGAGCGTGCCGGTCCAGCGGCGTTCGTCGGGCGCGCCGGCCCATTGCACGGCCGCCGCCGGCGTCGACGCCGGCAATGCGGCGAGCAGGCCCGCCGCGATGCTGTCGACGCGGCTCATGCCCATGTAGATCGCGAGCGTGGTGCCGGTTGCCGCAAGTGCCGCCCAGTCGGGCTCGCCGTGGTCCTGGCGGTGTGCTGTGACGAACGTGACGCCCTGGCAGTGCTCGCGGTGCGTGAGCGAGATGCCGAGGCTCGCGGCGGCCGTGAATCCGGACGAAATGCCGTTGATGATGTCGACCGGAATCCCGGCGGCGCGCAGCGTCGCGAGCTCTTCGCCGGCGCGGCCGAACAGCAGCGCGTCGCCGCCCTTGACGCGCACGACGTGCGCGCCGCGCAGCGCATGGCGGCGCATCAGTTTTTCGATGAATGCCTGCGGCGTGGAGCGGCAGCCGCCGCGCTTGCCGACGCGGATCACGCGCGCGTGCGGCGCAAGTTCGGCGATGCCGGGCGCGACGAGATCGTCGAGCAGCAGCACGTCGGCGGCCGCCAGCGCCTTCACGGCCTTCAGCGTAAGGAGATCGGGATCGCCGGGGCCGGCGCCCAGCAGCGTGACTTTACCAGTCGTCATGTCGTATTCCAGTGCCGCGTGCGTGCGGCGGTCGAAAACGCGTTGTTGCTTGCGGCGGCGGCGGGCGGTCGAGGCGACCACGGCATCCGGCCGTGCCGAACACGGGGGACGTCGTTGTCCTGGTCTGCTGCGCCCGCCTGCGACGGCGGGCCTGACTTGCGGGGACTGCCCACCGGCGCCGTTGCCGGTGTGGACAGGATTCAGCAATATCCGGGCCAACCTGCGCGAACCTGGCGGCTAGCGGGCGATATGCGCGGGGATATGCACGGCGAAATGCGCTGCCATGTGCGCGGCATAACGGGCCGCGATGGATGTCGACCCGCATACGGCCGGGGGACAGCGGCGCGCGCGATGCCGTATCGGCGTGCATCGTGCCCCGTCAGCACGCACCGCGATGTCGCACGGCGACAGTGCTGCAGCGCACCACATCTGTGCCTCGCTGCATCCCGACGCGTCGTGCACGGCGCACCGCAGCGATGCGTGCGACGGCCGGCGAGCCTTGTGCGGCGGGGTCGCGAGCGCGATTCGGGCCGACATGGCACGGCGTTTGCGTAAGCTGGTTCGGGCGAATCAACGGCGATTCGTCCGCAGTACCGATTACTGACGCGCCCGGCAACGGGCTTCATGGGCAACGGCGTCCTACATATCGGGTCTCGACGAGACCGGGTGTGCAGGACGCCGTTTTTCGTTTGGCGGATGACATGACCGACAAAGCTACCCGTATCGATCTCTTCAGCTTCCGCACCGCGCCGATGCGCGCGTTCCACATGACGTGGATGGCGTTTTTCGTGTGCTTCTTCGCGTGGTTCGCGTGCGCGCCGCTGATGCCGCTGATCGCGCGCGAATTCCACCTCACCGCGGCACAGGTCGCGAACATCAACATTGCCGCGGTCGCCGCGACGATCGCCGTGCGGCTACTGGTCGGCCCGATGTGCGACCGCTTCGGCCCGCGCCGCGTGTATGTCGGGCTGCTCGTGCTCGGCGCGATTCCCGTGTTCGCGGTGTCGTTCACGCACGACTACCTGTCGTTTCTGATCTGCCGGCTCGGCATCGGCGCGATCGGCGCGGGCTTCGTGATCACGCAGTACCACACGTCGGTGATGTTCGCGCCGAACGTTGTCGGCACCGCGAACGCGACGACGGCCGGCTGGGGCAACGCGGGCGCGGGCGCGACGCAGGCGATGATGCCGCTCCTGGTCGCCGCTGGTCTGATGCTCGGCTTCGGCGACGACGCGTCGTGGCGCATCGCGCTCGTCGTGCCGGGCGTCGCGATGCTCGCGATGGCCTGGGCGTACTGGCGCTTCACGCAGGACTGCCCGCAAGGCGACTTCGTCGCGCTGCGCAAGCAGGGCGTGACGGTCGACAGCGGCAAGAAGGGCGGCTGGGCGAGCTTCGTCGCAGCGTGCGGCAACTATCGCGTGTGGATGCTGTTCGTCACGTACGGCGCGTGCTTCGGCGTCGAGGTGTTCATCCACAACATCGCCGCGCTGTACTACGTCGATCACTTCCAGTTGTCGCTGAAGGACGCCGGTTTCGCGGTCGGCCTGTTCGGGCTGCTCGCGCTGTTTGCGCGCGCGCTCGGCGGCTGGCTGTCGGACAAGATCGCCGCGCGCCGCAGCCTCGACGTGCGCGCTGCGCTGCTGTGCGCGCTGATCGTCGGCGAAGGGCTCGGGCTGATCTGGTTCTCGCATGCGCAAGGCATCGCCATGGCGCTCGTCGCGATGCTGACCTTCGGCCTCTTCACGCACATGGCCTGCGGCGCGACCTATGCGCTCGTGCCGTTCATCGACCGCAAGGCGCTCGGCGGCGTCGCGGGGATCGTCGGCGCGGGCGGCAACGTCGGCGCGGTGGCCGCGGCCTTCCTGCTGAAGGGCGTCGGCGACGTGCAGCACACGCTGAGCCTGCTCGGGCTCGTCGTCACCGCGACCGCACTGTGCGCGATGGCCGTGCGCTTCAGCGAAGAACACAAGGCTCGCGAGGACGAACTGCGCGACCGCGCGCTGGCCGCCGCGAACGCCATGAACTGATCGACCGAAGGAAACGTCATCATGAAACTCATCGTCATCGGCCACGGGATGGTCGGCCACAAGCTCCTCGAATGCGTCGCCGCGCAAGCCGGCGCGGCGGGCGCGCTGCAGGTCACGGTGCTCGGCGAGGAACCGCGCCCGGCGTACGACCGCGTGCACCTGTCGGAATTCTTCGCGGGCAAGTCGGCGGACGATCTGTCGCTCGTCGAACCCGGCTTCTTCGAGCGTCATCCGCAGTTCGACCTGCGGCTGAACGCCCAGGTCGCGTCGATCGACCGTGCCGCGCACACGGTCACGCTCGCGTCCGGCGAAACGCTCGCATACGACAAGCTGGTGCTCGCGACGGGCTCGCGTCCGTTCGTGCCGCCGGTGCCGGGCCGCGATCGCGCGGGCTGCTTTGTGTACCGGACGATCGAGGATCTCGAAGCGATGCAGGCGTGCGGCGCGCACGCGAAGCGCGGTGTCGTGATCGGCGGCGGGCTGCTCGGCCTCGAATGCGCGAAGGCGCTGCGCGACATGGGGCTCGACACGCACGTCGTCGAATTCGCGCCGCGGCTGATGGCGGTGCAGGTCGACGACGGCGGCGGCCGGATGCTGCGCGCGAAGATCGAGGCGCTCGGCGTCACCGTGCATACGGGCAAGAACACGCTCGAGATCGTTGATGGCGAGGCAGGCACGCACCGGATGGTGTTCGCCGACGGCTCGCATCTCGACACCGACATGATCGTGTTCTCGGCCGGTATCCGCGCACGCGACGAGCTGGCGCGTGCGTGCGGCCTCGACATCGGCCCGCGCGGCGGTGTCGCGATCGACGACGCGTGCCGCACGAGCGATTCGGACATCTACGCGATCGGCGAATGCGCGGCCTGGAACGGCATGGTGTACGGCCTCGTCGCGCCGGGCTACGACATGGCGCGCGTGGTCGCGAAGCAGCTCGGCGGCGATGCGGCCGACGCCGCGTTCGCCGGTGCCGACATGAGCACCAAGCTGAAGCTGATGGGCGTGGACGTCGCGAGCATCGGCGACGCACACGGCGCGACGGCCGGCAGCCGCACCTACCAGTACGCGGACGAGCGCCGCCAGGTCTACAAGAAGCTGGTGGTGTCGGACTGCGGCAAGTTCCTGCACGGCGCGGTGATGGTCGGCGACGCGGCCGAATACGGCACGCTGCTGCAGATGATGCTGAACCGCATCGAGCTGCCCGAGTCGCCGGAATTCCTGATCCTGCCGTCGTCGGACGGCGCGGCGAAGCCCGCGATCGGCGTCGACGCGCTGCCGGCGGCCGCGCAGATCTGCTCGTGCAACAACGTGTCGAAGTCGCAGATCTGCGCGGCGGTGGCCGACGGCGCGACGAGCCTCGGCGCGCTGAAGTCGTGCACGGGCGCGGGCACGTCGTGCGGCGGCTGCGTGCCGCTCGTCACGCAGATCATGAAGGCCGAGATGAAGAAGCAGGGCCTCGCGGTCAACAACCATCTGTGCGAGCACTTCCCGCATTCGCGCCAGGAACTGTTCCACCTGATCCGCGTCGAGCGCATCACGACTTTCGACGAACTGCTCGCGAAGCATGGCCACGGCCTCGGCTGCGACGTGTGCAAGCCGGCGGTGGCGGGCATTCTCGCGTCGTGCTTCAACGAATTCGTGCTGAAGAAGGAGCACGCCGGGCTGCAGGATTCGAACGACTACTACCTTGCGAACATCCAGCGAGACGGCACGTATTCGGTCGTGCCGCGCATGCCGGGCGGCGAAGTCACGCCGGAAGGGCTGATCGCGGTCGGCCAGGTCGCACAGAAGTACGGGCTCTACACGAAGATCACCGGCGGCCAGCGTGTCGACCTGTTCGGCGCACGTGTCGAGCAGCTGCCGTCGATCTGGGAGGAGCTGATCGCGGCCGGTTTCGAATCGGGCCACGCATACGGCAAGGCGCTGCGCACCGTGAAGTCGTGTGTCGGGTCGACGTGGTGCCGCTACGGCGTCGACGATTCGGTCGGCCTCGCGATCGACCTGGAGAACCGCTACAAGGGGCTGCGCGCGCCGCACAAGATCAAGTTCGGCGTGTCCGGCTGCACGCGCGAGTGTGCGGAGGCGCAGGGCAAGGACGTCGGCATCATCGCGACCGAGAAGGGCTGGAACCTGTACGTGTGCGGCAACGGCGGGATGAAGCCGCGCCACGCGGAACTGCTCGCGTCCGATCTCGACCGCGCCACGCTGGTCCGCTACATCGATCGCTTCCTGATGTTCTACGTGCGCACGGCCGACCGGCTGCAGCGCACGAGCGTGTGGCGCGACAACCTCGAAGGCGGCCTCGACTACCTGATCGACGTCGTCGTGCATGACCGGCTCGGGATCGGCGCCGAACTCGAGGCCGACATGCAGCACGTGGTCGACACCTACGAGTGCGAATGGAAGAAGGCCGTCACCGATCCCGACACGCGCAAGCGCTTCCGCCACTTCGTGAACAGCGACGCGCCGGACACGACCATCGAATTCGTCGAGACGCGCGGCCAGATCCGGCCCGCGACGCCCGGCGAACGGACGGGCGGCAAGCCCGTGCTGATTCCCGTCGTCGCCGTTGGCGCGGCGCAAGCCGCCACCGAACCCGCAACCGTTTGACCCCGGCCGACACCAGCGACTTTTCCAAGGAGCCCATCATGAACGATCGTCTTCCGCTGTCCTGGACCCGCGTGTGCCCGCTCGACGACATCGTGCCGAACACCGGCGTGTGTGCACTCGTCAACGGCGCGCAGGTCGCGGTCTTTCACGTCGCGCATGCCGAAGCAGGCGGCGTGTTCGCGATCGACAACGTCGATCCCGTATCGCAGGCGGCCGTGATGTCGCGCGGGCTGATCGGCAGCCTCGGCGAGCGCGTGGTCGTCGCGTCGCCGCTGTACAAGCAGCATTTCGACCTGCGCACCGGCGAATGCCTCGAGGCGCCCGAGCAGTCGGTGAGCGCGTATCCGTCACGGGTCGAGGACGGTTTCGTGTGGATCGCAGCCTGATCGCCCCGGAGCGCGCATGACCGCCACCCCCGTCAAGAGCGTGTGCCCGTACTGCGGCGTCGGCTGCGGGATGGTGCTGCACGTCGAGGAAGGCGAAGTCGTCAAGGTATCCGGCGACGCCGACCATCCGACCAACTTCGGGCGGCTGTGCACGAAGGGCTCGTCGGCGCACGTCGCGCTGCGCCGTTCGGGGCGGCTCGACCGCGCGTTCGTGCGGCGCGCGCGCGAGGACGACCTCGTGCCGTTGCCGGCGCGCGACGCGATCGCCGAGACCGCGCGGCGGCTGCGCGCGGTGCTCGACGCGCACGGGCCCGATGCGCTGTCGTTCTACGTGTCGGGGCAGATGTCGATCGAGGCGCAATACCTCGTCAACAAGCTCGCGAAGGGCTTCGTCGGGACCAACAACATCGAGTCGAACTCGCGCCTCTGCATGGCGAGCGCGAGCACCGGCTACAAGCAGTCGCTCGGCGCGGACGGCCCGCCCGGGTCGTACCAGGATTTCGATCGCGCGAACCTGTTCTTCGTGATCGGCGCGAACATGGCCGACTGCCATCCGATCCTGTTCCTGCGGATGATGGATCGCGTGAAGGCCGGCGCGAAGCTGATCGTCGTCGATCCGCGCCGCACCGGCACGGCCGACAAGGCCGACCTGTTCCTGCAGATCCGGCCCGGCACCGATCTCGCGCTGACCAACGGATTGCTGCACCTGCTGCACGCGAACGGCCGCACCGACGCCGCGTTCATCAATGCGTACACCGAAGGCTGGGACGCGATGCCCGCGTTCCTAGCCGACTACACGCCCGAGCGTGTCGCGGACATCACCGGGCTCGCGGAAGCCGACCTCCGCACGGCCGCGCAATGGATCGGCGACGCGCAGGAATGGATGAGCTGCTGGACGATGGGGCTCAACCAGAGCACGCACGGCGTGTGGAACACCAACGCGATCTGCAACCTGCATCTCGCGACGGGCAAGATCTGCCGCACCGGCAGCGGGCCGTTCTCGCTGACCGGCCAGCCGAACGCGATGGGCGGGCGCGAGATGGGCTACATGGGCGCCGGGCTGCCGGGCCAGCGCACGGTGGCGTCGGACGACGACCGGCGCTTCGTCGAGCACCTGTGGCGTGTGCCGGCCGGCACGCTGCGCAAGGAGACGGGGCAGGGCACGGTCGACCTGTTCTCGCGGATGGCGGCCGGCGACATCAAGGCATGCTGGATCATCTGCACGAACCCGGTCGCGACCGTGCCGAACCGGCAGAACGTGATCGCCGGGCTGCAGGCCGCCGAGCTCGTGATCGCGCAGGATGCCTTCCTCGATACCGAGACCAACCGCTACGCGGACATCCTGCTGCCCGGCGCGCTGTGGGCCGAGGGCGACGGCGTGATGGTCAACTCCGAGCGCAACATGACGCTGATGCGCGCCGCGATCGCGCCGCCCGGCGACGCGCTGCCCGACTGGCGCATCGTCGCGGAAGTCGCGCGCGCGATGGGCTTCGGCGACGCGTTCGACTATGCGTCGGCGGCCGACGTGTTCGACGAGATCGTTCGCTTCTCGAATCCGGCGACCGGCTACGACCTGCGCGGCGCGAGCCATGCGGCGCTGCGCGAAGGCCCGGTGCAATGGCCGGTCGCGCCGGGCACCGCGCGCGAGCGGCACCCGATCCGCTACCTGAACGACGGCGTGAGCCAGACGCCGCGTCCGGCGGCCGGCGGGCACGACGCGCCGCGCGTCGCGTTCCCGACGCCGTCGGGCAAGGCGCGCTTCTTCGCGCGGCCGCACGTCGATCCGGCCGAGCTGCTCGGCGACGCGTTCCCGATCGTGCTGAACACCGGGCGGCTGCAGCATCAATGGCACACGATGACGAAGACGGGCAAGGTCGCGATGCTGAACAAGCTCAACCCGCGCCCGTTCGTCGAGCTGCACCCGGACGATGCGAGCGCGCTCGGCATTGCCGCGAAGGACAGCGTCGAGATCCGCTCGGCGCGCGGCCGCGCGGTGCTGCCGGCCGTCGTGACCGAGCGCGTGCGGCGCGGCAACTGCTTCGCGCCGATGCACTGGAGCGACGTGTACGGCGACGACCTGTGCATCAACGCGGTGACGAACGACGCGATCGATCCCGAATCGCAGCAACCCGAACTGAAATACTGCGCGGTCGCGTTGCGGCGCGTCGAGACCGATGCGTTCGCGGCCGCCGACGACCAGACGGCGCAACCCGACGCAGGCGTCGACGACGCGCGGCCCGCGCCGGCGCCGGTGCAGGCGACGGCTTCACAGGAATCCGACATGGCAGACATCGACACATTCGCGGCCGCGCTCGGCGTGGCCGACCTCGCGCCGCCGCCGTTGACCGAGACCGAACGGCTGTATGTGGCTGGCCTCGTCAGCGGTTTGAAGGCGAGCGCGGGGCGGCGCGAGGGCAGCGTGCCGGTGCTGCCGGCCAGCGCGCCGCTCACGCCGCCGGTGCGGTTCTGGCTCGACGGGATGCTGGCGGGGCTGTTCAGCCGCTCGCTGCCGGCGAGCTTGCCGGGTGCCGCGGCGCCCGCGCTGCCGGCCGATGCCGGCGCGACCGGCGGTGTGCGGATCGTGCGCACGCGGCCGAAGGTCGTGCTGCTGTGGGCATCGCAGACCGGCAACATCGAATCGCTGACCGAGGATTACGCGACGCAGCTGATGAACGCCGGCTTCGAGATACGCACCGCGTGCATGTCCGACTATCCGGTGGCGTCGCTCGCTGGCGCGCAATACGTGCTGCTGATGACGAGCACGTTCGGCGACGGCGACGCGCCCGACAACGGCAGTGAGTTCTGGGAAGCGTTGCAGGCCGGCAGCGCCGCGCGCCTCGACGGCGTGTACTTCGCGGTGCTCGCGTTCGGCGATCGCAACTACGACCAGTTTTGCGGCCATGGCCGCCGGCTCGACGCGCGGCTCGCGGAACTCGGCGCGGCGCGTCTTTGCGCGCGCGTCGATTGCGACGTCGAATTCCAGCGCGACGCCGACCAGTGGCTCGAACGCGTCGTCGCGCGGATCAAGGAGGCCGACGCCGCGCTGCACGCGGTGCCGTCCGGCGGAATGAGCGCGTCGGGACTGCTGCCGTCGAAGGCGCATCCGGCGCCGTCGAAGCTCGTCGCGAACCTGCGGCTCAATCGCCCGGGCGCGGCGAAGGACACACGCTATGTGTCTTTGTCGACCGAAGGCGCGAACCTCGAATACGAAACCGGCGACGCGCTCGGCGTGTGGCCGACCAACTGCCCGGAGCTGGTCGACGAACTGCTGTCCGTCACCGCGCTGAAGGCCGATGCCCCCGTGTCGGTGGCGGGCGTCGGCGACGTGCGCCTCGGCGATGCGCTGGCGCGCTACTTCGACATCACGCGCCCGCACCCCGACACGCTCGCGTTCATCGCGTCGCGCAGCGCGAACGGCGCACTGAAGGCGCTGCTCGGCGACGATCGCAAAGCCGACCTGAAGCAATGGTTGTGGGGGCAACAGCTCGCGGACGTGCTGCACGAGTTCCCGGTCGATCTGTCGGGCACGGAGCTGGTCGGGATGCTGAAGCGCATGCAGCCGCGCCTCTATTCGATCGCGTCGAGCCCGAGCGCGCACCCGGGCGAGATCCACCTGACCGTGTCGGCCGTGCGCTATCACAACGGCCGGCGTGCGCGCAAAGGCGTTGCGTCGACGTTCCTCGCCGATCGCGCGGACGACGGCCGCGTGCCCGTGTTCGTGCAGAAGTCCGCGCATTTCCGGCCGCCGGTGAACGGCGACGTGCCGATCGTGATGGTCGGTCCCGGCACCGGCGTCGCACCGTTCCGCGGCTTCCTGCACGAGCGGCAAGCACGTGGCGCACGCGGCCGAAACTGGCTGTTCTTCGGCGAGCAGCACGCGCAGACCGACTTCTACTACGGCGACGAACTGGGCGCGATGCACGAAAGCGGCTTCCTGACGCGGCTCGACCTCGCGTTCTCGCGCGACCAGGCCGACAAGATCTACGTGCAGGACCGGATGCGCGAGCAGGGCGCCGAACTGTTCGCGTGGCTCGAGGAAGGCGCGCACTTCTACGTGTGCGGCGATGCGGCGCGGATGGCGAAGGACGTCGATACCGCGCTGAAGGCGGTGGTCGCCGAGCACGGCGGGATGTCGGACGAAGCCGCGAACGACTACGTTGCGCGGCTTTCGAAGGCGCGCCGCTACATGCGGGACGTGTACTGAACGCTGGCGACGCGGGCCGGGCGGGTTAGGGCTGTTCGTCCGGTTGCGGTCGGTCGAACCACTGCCGGCTCGACCGCGACAGCAACAGCAAGGTCGCCAGCGTGAAAAGGCAGTAGACCGTGCTCAGGAAATCGACCGGCCGGTGCGCGACGGTAAAGGCCATCAACGCGAGCGTGGCGATGACCAGCCCGATCATCGTGACGCGCGCCCAGTTCTTCCGGCGCGCGATCTGCACGACGAGCAGCGCGAGGGCGACGGCGATCGCGACGAAGGTCGCCGCGAGCATCCGGACCATCCCGGCGTGAAACGAGCCGCTGGGGAAGCGGTCGAGTAGCGCCGGAACGACGGTCGACTCGAAAATGGCGACCCGGTACGCGAAGATGCACCACGCGCCCGTCAGCAGCGTGACGGCCACCCGCACGGTTTCCGGCGTATCGCCGCCGAAAATCGGCAAATTCTTCGGCGAAGTCATTTTCATTCGGATGGGTTCCTTCGCGGCGGCGGGCAGGCCGTTTGCGTTCGGCTGGCGGCGTGGCGGCCGCAGGCGGGAATCGATCGTCGCAGCGTAGCACAGGCGCCGGCGCCGGCGCCGGCGCCGACCGGTCTGTTCCCGGCGCGGGACACGGCGGGCGCCCGCCACATGGACCCGTCCCCATTTCCGCGGTGTCGCACCGGTCCGTGAATTCATCCTCGTCCGTGCAGCCCGGCCGGGAGAATTTTTCCCAATTCCGCCACTGGTCATTCATCCGATGAAAAAACCCCGCCGGTTCCCGGTATGATGCGCACCTTGCGTTTGTCGGATGCACGATTTTTGATGCGATTTTGATGTGCGTGACGCCACAGAACCGCACAATCCGAACGTGAAAGATTCTGTAATATAAATTCCGTATACTCGTAAGTTCTGATCCAGGCGCCGCCCGCGATTTCCTTCGGCCGACCGCCCACGCAGAACAACCAGATACGTCGCCGCCTGGCCGTCTTGCGCCGCGACACGCTATGCACCACCACTGAACAATCTATGTCTTCCCGCCACTCTGGTTCGCCCGGCCGCGCCGCGGCGGTGATCGCCCGTGTCCGGGCGTTGATCCGCAACGAGCGTGTGCTGTCGCCGCTGCTCGCGCTCGGCATCGGCCTGCTGCTGATCGTGGTCTTCCAGCACTTGTCGGAATCCGTCGACTACCGGTCGGTGATCCGCCAGCTGCGTCACATGTCCGCCGGCGAGTGGGGCGCGTCGCTGGCCGCGACGGCCCTCAGCTATCTCGCGCTCGTCGCCCGCGACGCGGTCGGCCTGCGCTACGTCGCCGCGAAGGTGCCGCGCGCCGCGCTGTGGATCGGCGCGATCGCCGGCTCCGCGCTGGGCAACGCGACCGGCTTCGGCGCGCTGACGGGCGGCGCGGTCCGCGCGCGCGTGTACGGCGTGTCGGGCGTCACGCCTGCGCAGATCGGCCGGATGACGGTGTTCACCAGCGGCACGCTGGCGCTCGCGATGGTGTGGATGACGGCGATCGGCATGGTCTGCGTGCCGGAGGCGCTTGCCGCGATGCTGCACGTCGCGCCCGGCGTGCTGACCTGGACCGGCGCGGCGCTGCTCGCGGTGCTGGCCGCGATGGTCGTGATGTGCGGCAACACCGCGCGCCCGGTCGTCACGCGTTTCAAGTGGCTGTCGTTCGACGTGCCGGCGCGGCGCGATCTCGTCGCGCAGGTCGTCTATGCGGTGCTCGACGTCGTCGCGGCGGGCCTGACGCTTTGGGTGTTGCTGCCGGCCGCGCCGGTCGGTTTCCCGACCTTCATTACTGTTTACGCCGCGGCGTTGCTGCTCGGGATGATCGGTCATACGCCGGGCGGGATCGGCGTGTTCGAAGCCGCGATGGTCTTCACGCTCGGTCGCGAAGTGCCGCCGCACGCGATGGTCGCCGCGCTGATCGCGTATCGCGCGATCTATTTCGGCGCGCCGCTCGTGCTGTCGGCCGGCCTGCTGGCCGGTTTCGAAGGCCGCGCGCTGCGGCGCCGGCTCGTGTCGCGGCAGGCCGCGCGCGTGTCGCAACTGGCGCCGCTGTTCCTGAGCCTCGTGACGTTCGCGGTCGGCGGGATGCTGGTGATCTCGAGCGCGACGCCCGCGTTCTGGCACCGGATCGCGATCCTGCGCCACCTCGTGCCGCTGTGGGTGCTCGAAGGCTCGCAGGTGATCTGCAGCGTGCTGGGCGTCGCGCTGCTGTTCGTCGCGCGCGGGCTGCTGCGCCGCCTCGACGGCGCGTGGTGGATGACGTTCGCGCTGACGCTCGCGAGCCTCGCGCTGTCGCTGGCGAAGGGCCTCGCGTTCGTCGAGGCCGGCGTGCTCGGCATTCTGCTGGTGCTGCTGCTCGTCAGCCGCCGCCGTTTCAACCGGCATTCGTCGCTGCTCGCCGAGCGCTTCACGGTGAGCTGGTTCGTGTCGGTGGCGATGGTGCTGATGCTGGCCGTGTGGGTGCTGTTCTTCGCGTTCCGCGACGTGCCGTACACACGCGAGCTGTGGTCGCATTTCTCGTTCGACGCGCGTGCGCCGCGTGCGCTGCGCGCGACGCTCGCGGCCGGCGTGTTCGTCGCGCTGTTCGCGCTGTGGCAATTGCTGCGCCCGGCGCCGGGCCGTTTCGTGAAGCCCGCGGAGCAGGATCTGTCGGATGCCGAGCGGATCATCCGCTCGCAGGAGTGCAGCGACGCGGGCCTCGCGCTGATGGGCGACAAGTCGTTCCTGTTCTCGGAGTCCCGCCGGGCGTTCCTGATGTATGCGAAGAACGGCCGCACGTGGGCCGCGCTCCACGACCCGGTCGGGCCGCGCGAGGAATGGCCGGCGCTGATCAGCAAGTTCATTGCGCTCGCACACGCGCACAGCGGCCGTGCGGCGTTCTACCAGGTGCGCGCAAACGCGTTGCCGCTGTATCTCGACGCCGGGCTCACGCTGATGAAGCTCGGCGAGGAAGCGCACATCGCGCTCGACCGGTTCGACCTGAAAGGCTCGAACCGGTCGCACCTGCGCTATGCGCTGCGTCGCGGCGACAAGGACGCGCTGACGGTCGAGGTGATCGCGCCGGGCGACGTGCCGGCCGCGCTGCCGGCGCTGCGCGACATCTCCGACGGCTGGCTCGACAGCCGCGACGCGCGAGAGAAGAGCTTCTCGGTGGCGGCGTTCCACGAGGGCTATCTCGCGACGCAGTCGGTGATGCTCGTGCGCCAGGCCGACAAGCCGATCGCCTTCGTCACGTTCATGACGACCGACCTCAACACCGAGGCGACGGTCGGCGTGATGCGTCATCTGCCGGAAGCGTCGCCGTATGCGATGGAGTATCTGTTTACGCAGCTCGCGCTGCACCTGAAGGAAGCGGGGTTCCGCAAGCTGAGCCTGGGCATCGCGCCGTTCTCGGGGATGGGGGCGGCGAAGATGCCGTCGCCGTGGCACCGGTTCGGGCTGATGGTCTGGCGCTTCGGCGGCCGCTTCTACAACTTCCGTGGCTTGCGTGCATTCAAGAGCAAGTTCGAGCCGCACTGGGAGCCGCGCTATCTCGCGGCCTCGGGCTCGGTCGGCGTGTTCGTCACGCTCGCGGATCTGTCCCTGCTGGCTGGAGGTCGGCGTTCATGATGTTCAAGAAGGGTATCGCGCAGGCGGCAGTCGCCTGCGCGGGAATGATGCTGGCCGGCGCCGCGTTCGCGGCGCAGCCGGCGGCGGCGAAACCGGAAACCGTGTCGGGCGGCCGTTACGGCCCCGTGACCGTGACGAAGCCGAGCGGCCCGCTGCGCGGCTTCGTCGTGCTGTTCTCGCGTGAGCGCGGCTGGGGCGCCGCCGACCAGCAGGCGGCCGACGCACTCGCGAAGGCGGGCGCGATGACGGTCGGCGTGGATTCGGAGCGCTACGCGGCGAACCTCGCCGCGAAGCAGGAAACCTGTCACCACCTCGACGGCGACGCCGAGGCGGTCAGCCACCAGCTCGAACGCCTCGCGCAATCGGCGCGTTACTACACGCCGATCGTCGCGGGCGTGGGCCAGGGCGGCGCGATCGCGAAGCAGATCCTGTCGATGGCGCCGGAGAACACCATCGCCGGCGTCGTGTCGGTCGCGCCGGCGGCGAAGCTCGATGCGCGCTTCAAGCCGTGCCCGCCCGATCCGACGATCGTGCGCCGCGCGATGCCGGGCTTCGTCGAAACCGCCGCGGCCGGCGACACCGAGAAGCTCGTGTCGCTCGTCACGTCGCACCTGCACGACACCAGCAGCAGCGACGAGCTCGACGTGTCGGACCTGCCGCTCGTCGAGCTGCCGGCCAAGGGCGGCAGCGACCGCCTCGCGATCGTGATCTCGGGCGACGGCGGCTGGCGCGATCTCGACAAGACGATCGCCGAGGCGCTGCAGCGCGACGGCGTGTCCGTGGTCGGCATCGACAGCCTGCGCTACTTCTGGAGCGAGAAGCCGCCCGCACAGGTGAGCCGCGACCTGGCGCGCGTGATGCGCACGTACATGGCGCGCTGGCATGCGAACCGGGTGGCGCTGGTTGGCTACTCGTTCGGCGCGGACGTGATGCCGTTCGCGTACAACCGGCTGCCGGGCGACCTGCGCGACAAGGTCGCGGTGGTGTCGCTGCTCGGCTTCGCGCCAGCGGCGGATTTCCAGATCCGCGTGACGGGCTGGCTCGGCATGCCGGCGAGCGACAAGGCGATGAAGGTCGCGCCGGAAATCGCGAAGGTGCCGCCGCAGCTCGTGCAGTGCTTCTACGGTGCGGAAGAGAAGGACACGATGTGTCCGGCGCTCGCGACTACCGGCGCCGACGTGATCAAGACCGGGGGCGACCACCACTTCGGCCACGACTACATCGCGCTCGAGAAGAAGATCCTCGGCGCGTTCGGCAAGCCGGTGGCGGCGCGCTGAACGCCGGCGCCCGCTTCGCGGCGGGCGCGGCGCTTGCGGTTCATCGGACGGGCGGCCTGCGGGCCGCCCGTTTTCATTGCTCCGTCTGCGTCGCCGCGTCCTGCCGCGGCGTTGCCGTTCTCGCATCGCGCTGATAGAAGCCCGGGAACCGGTCGAGCTGCCGGCGCGCGGCGGCCAGATCGGCATCGACGCCGAGCACCGCGCTCGAAAACCCGGTGCGCTCCATCAGGAGTAACTGATCGATCAGCACGTCGCCCGTCGCGCGCAAGTCGCCGGCGAAGCCGAAGCGTTTGCGCAGCAGATAGGCCTGGCTGTACGCGCGGCCGTCGGTGAACGACGGGAAGTGCAGGTCGATGCGCGCGGCCTGCGCGATTCGCTCGGCGAGCGGCGGCAGTTCCTCGTCGTTGCCGATGGTCAGGGTCGTGAGCGTCGCCGTGTCGGGCGCGTTCGTATCGTTGGCGTGTTCGGCCGGCGTCAGCAACCGGATGCGTGCGTTCGTGCTCGGGTTCACTGTTTCGTCGATCGGGTTCATGCGTGCTCCGCCTGGTGACGTGCGTCGTTCGCCGCGGCCTTGAAGGGCTCGGTGCCGATGCGGCGCACCGTGTCGATGAATCGTTCGCTGCGGCCGTCAGCATCGAGACGCGCGTCGAGATACACGTTGACGAGCGCGTCCACGACATCGACGATCTCGTCCGCCGAGAACGACGGGCCGATCACCTTGCCCGGCCGCGCGGGGCCGCTCGCGCTCGAACCGTCCGAGCCGCCGATCGTCACCTGGTACCACTCCGCGCCATCCTTGTCGACGCCGAGGATGCCGATGTGCCCGCTGTGATGGTGGCCGCACGAGTTGATGCAGCCGCTGATGTGCAGGTCGATGTCGCCAACGTCGTGCTGCATGTCGAGATCCTGGAACCGTTCGGCGATCGCGTCGGCGATCGGGATCGAGCGCGCGTTCGCGAGCGCGCAGAAGTCGCCGCCGGGGCACGCGATCATGTCGGTCAGGAGTCCGACGTTCGCGCTGGCGAGACCGATCGCGCGCGCATGCTCCCACAGCAGGAACAGGTCGTCGACATGCACCCACGGCAGCACCACGTTCTGCGTGTGCGTCACGCGCGCCTCGCCGGCCGAGAAGCGCTCGGCGAGTTCGGCGAGCGCGTCGAGCTGCTCGGGCGATGCGTCACCGGGCGCCTGCAGGCGACGCTTGAACGACAGCGTGACAATGCGCAGCGCCGGGTCGCGATGTGCGGCGACGTTGCGCGCGAGCCAGCGCGCGAAGGCCGGATGGCGATTGGCGTGGGCGGCCATGCGTGCCTCGGCATCGTCGAGGTCGAGCGTACGCGGCTTCAGCCGCGGCGGCACGAACGATGCCGCGATGCGGTCGAACTCGGCCTGCGGGATCGTGTGCGGGCCGCCGTCATGCTCGACGATCTGGCGGAACTCTTCCTCGACGTCGTCGATGTAGCGCTGTCCCTCGCTCTTCACGAGAATCTTGATGCGTGCCTTGTACTTGTTGTCGCGGCGTCCGTGGCGGTTGTAGACGCGGACGATCGCCTCGATGTAGTTCATCACGTGTTGCCACGGCAGGAACGCGCGCAGCAGCGTCGCGATCAGCGGCGTGCGGCCCATGCCGCCGCCCGCGCTCACGCGAAAACCGAGTTCGCCCGCGTCGTTGCGCACGAGCTTCAGCCCGACGTCGTGCCAGTCGGTTGCTGCGCGGTCCTCGGCCGCACCGGTGATCGCGATCTTGAACTTGCGCGGCAGGAACGCGAATTCCGGATGCAGCGTCGTCCACTGGCGCATCACCTCCGCGAACGGCCGCGGATCGGCAATCTCGTCCGGTGCGACGCCCGCGCGCTCGTCGCACGAAATGTTGCGGATGCAGTTACCGCTCGTCTGGATCCCGTGCATGTCGACGGTCGCGAGCAGGTCCATCACGTCGGCCGCCTTCGCGAGCGGAATCCAGTTGAACTGCACGTTGGTACGGGTCGTGAAGTGCGCATTGCGGGTCGGCAGGCGCAGCGTGCCGAGCAGCGCCTGCGCGTCGCAGGCGGCGCGATAGGTGACGTCGTCGGGCACGTCGTAGTCGCGTGCGATCCGGGCGAGCACGCGAAGCTGCGCACTCGACAGTTCGCCGTACGGCACGGCCACGCGCAGCATCGGCGCGTGGCGCTGCACGTACCAGCCGTTCTGCAGGCGCAACGGCCGGAACGCGTCCTCGCTCAGCGTGCCGTGCTGCCAGCGTTCGAGCTGGTCGCGGAACTGGGCGGCGCGGCTGAGCACGAGCGCCCGGTCGAAATCGGTATATCGGTACATGACGTGATACGCGAGAGGAGCGGTGACGCGGAGGGCGCGCGCCGCTCGGGACGGGACGTTGCGACGGGTGTCAGGCAACTGGGGACAGCGTAGGGAACGCGGGGCGGCGGGACAAGCAGCAGATCGGGACGAAAAGGGCACAGCAGATTCGCGGGGCGCCGGGCATGCGTTGCGCATGCCCGCGCCGGGTTCATGCGTGCGCGTCGACGATCAGCGCCGGATCGAGCGCGCGGATGCGCTGGTCGATGAAGTAGCCGCCGCCTTCCTGGTAGCGCAGATACAGCCGGCCGCACGACACGCAGCGGCTGACGTTGCAACGGTTGTACGGAAAGTGGCGCGGCGCGATCGGCGCGTCGTCGGACCCGTAACGCGTGCGCTCCGGATGGTATTCGGCGTAGGTCTGCTCGGGGTCGTCGGGCGCCATGAGCGTCGCCACGTCGACGAGGTGCGTATCCCGTAGCGACAGCGGCAGGCTTGTCCAGCCGGTAAGCGGGGTCTTCGTGCAGGTGCACGGCTGCGTGACGCCAGCGGTTTCGGCGGCGAGCCTCAGCAGCGCGGCGTGATCGAGATACGGCAATGCGCTCATGGGATGGGTCGAGGGAGCGAAAAGACGTGCACTGTAACCCGTGCGTGCGTCGGCTGCCGCCTGCGTGCGGGCTCAACCGGCCTTGCGTACCGCCGGCTCGGCGACCAGTTCGCCGAGCACGCGGATCGCGCGTTCGATGTCACGGTTCCACGGATGGCCGAAGTTCACGCGCACGCAGCGCTCGAAGCCGTGCCCGGCCGAGAACAGCGGCCCCGGCGCGAAGCTGATGCCGCGCGCGATCGCCTGGCGGTGCAGTTCCATCGCGTCGATCGCGTCGGGAAACGACAGCCACAGGAAATATCCGCCGTCCGGTTGCACCCACTCGACGCCGTCCGGCAGCCAGCGCCGCAGCGCGTCGTCCATGCGGACGAGCTGCGTCTGCAGCGCGCCGCGCAGCTTGCGCAGGTGACGATCGTAGCCGCCGTGCTCCAGATAGTTCGCGATGCCGACCTGCGCGGGAATGCTCGCCGACAGCGTGGTCATCAGCTTGAGCCGCTGCACCTTTTCCGCGAACCGGCCGGCGGCGGCCCAGCCGATCCGGTAGCCGGGCGCGAGCGTCTTCGAGAACGAACTGCAATGCATCACGAGGCCGTGCCGGTCGAAGGCGCGCGCGGGCAGCGGGTAGTCGGGGCCGAAATGCAGCTCGCCGTACACGTCGTCCTCGATCAGCGGCACCTCGCGCGCGGCAAGCATCTCCACGAGCGCGCGCTTCTTGTCGAGCGACAGCGTGACACCGGTCGGATTCTGGAAATTGGTCATGAACCAGCACGCGCGAATGTCGTGCCGGTCGAGCGCGTTCGCGAGCGCATCGAGATCGAGGCCCGTGCGCGGATCGACGGGAATCTCGACCGCGCGCAGGTCGAGCCGCTCGATCGCCTGCAGCGCCGCATAGAAGCCGGGCGATTCGACCGCGACGACGTCGCCGGGCCGCGTGACGGCCATCAGGCACAGGTTCAGCGCTTCAAGCGCGCCGTTCGTGACGACGATCTCGTCGACGGGCTGTGCGACGCCGGTCGCCAGATAGCGGCGCGCGATCTGCTGGCGCAGCGCCTCGTTGCCGGGCGGCAGATCGACGACCGTGCTCCACGGGCTGACGAGCCGCGTCGCCTGCGCGAGCGATTTCGCGAGGCGCGGCAACGGAAACAGCTGCGGCGACGGGAAGGCGGAGCCGAGCGGCACGATGCCGGGCTGCGTCGCGGCGTCGAGCACCGAGAACACGAGATCGCTGATGTCGACCTTGCGCGTCGCGCCGGCGCGGCTCGCGCGGCGTTTCGCGGGCGGGTTCGCCGCCGGGCCCGCACCCGGCGCGACGTAATAGCCGGAGCGTTCGCGCGCGCGGATCAGCCCCCACTGTTCGAGCAGGTAATACGCGCGAAACACGGTCGACTGGCTCACGCCATGTTGCGCGATGATCTGCCGCAGCGACGGCAGGCGCGTGCCGACCGCGAGGTTGCCTTGGCGGATTTCGTCGGCGATCGTGTGGGCGAGGGTTTCGTAGCGTTTCATCGGTGCGGGTGGAGCATGCTTGCGCCGCGCGCGGGCCGATGCGGCGCCGGCGGGGTCGGATCATTGTCTGACGAGCGGCCTGAAAAGGAAAGCGCGACGGCCGCGACGGCCGGCCGCGCTTTCGGGGCGATGCCAGTGCCGATGCTTGCGCCGCATCAGGCCGCGTTCTGCTCCGCGTTGCGGCCGTTCGCACCGTCCCTTTCGCCTGTAAGCGTCCGGCGCCAACGACGCGTCACGACTTTCTCCTGATCATTCGTTGTCCTCGCATACGCATTCGTCTGCGCACGACGACATGCGATCGAAAGGGGGCACGCATGTCGCCCTCCGCATGCGCGCTGACGCGGTGCGCGTACGGCTTGTTCCAATTGCGCGGCGATATTTTTTATGGTCTTGTTGCACGATCATACGTCGACTCGAAAAAGGACGGCGGATGCAGTCGGGCCATTCATACGGGGATCCTTTGATCAGGGGAATAGGCGCGCGCGAGCGTGGGCTTCGTGCCGTCCGTCGATTGCTCGTCCTGTTGGCGCTGGGCGTGTCATGCGTGCCCGCGTTCGCCGCTTCTCCCGAGACCGTCAACGACAACGTGCTGCGCGTCCTTGCATGGCCCGGCTATGCGGACAACGATGTCGTCCATGCATTTGAGACGCAATTCCATACGCGCGTCGAAGTGACGTTCGTCGATTCCGACGAAGCGTTGTGGACGCGCATGCACAGCGCGTCGCCACCGCCGTATGACGTGCTCGCGGCCAACACGGCCGAGATCCAGCGCTATGCGCGCGGCGACCTGCTCACGCCGATCGACCTGTCCCGGATCCCCAACCGTCGACGGCAACTGCCGAATTTCCGGCAGCTCGAGACGATCGGCGGGCTCGTGCACAACGGCGCGACCTATGCGATTCCGTTCACCTATTCGTCGATGGGACTGATCTACGATCGCAAGCAGGTGCCGGTCGCGCCGCGTTCGATGCTGGAACTCTGGAATCCGCGTTACCGCGGCAAGGTGCTCGACTTCAACAGTGCGCAGCACAATTTTTCGTTCACCGCGCTCGCGCTCGGCTATCCCGACCCGTTTCACCTGTCGCCCGCGCAAACCCTTGCCGTCGCGCACAAGCTGGTCGACCTGCGACGCAACCTGCTCACGTATTACACGCTTCCGGAAGAGGCGACCGCGCTGTTCGTCCAGCATCGCGCGGCGCTGATGTTCGGCAACTACGGCACGCAGCAGGTCGAACAACTGCGTCGCGCCGGTGCGGATGTCGGCTACGTAATTCCGAACGAAGGCGCGCTCGCGTGGCTCGACTGCTGGGGCGTCACGCGCGGCGCGGAGCATCGCGAGCTCGCGTTCGCGTGGATCAACTACATGCTCGAACCGGCGATCGGCGCGCTGCTGACCGAACGCCAGGGGCTCGCGAATACGCTCGAACCGCCACCCGGTCTCGAGTCCGGCAACCAGCACCTCGTCTGGATCCAGCCGGTCGAGGACATCGGGCGGCGCGAGTCGCTATGGAGCCGCATCGTATCGGGCGATCGGCCGGAGCGGTTCGACAAATGATCAGGCTCGGGCTGACGTCGAAGCTGTCGGTGCTGTTCGCGTGCATCGGCGTGATCGCGTCCGGCACGACCGGCTACTATGCGTACCGCGCGAACCGGACGATGCTCGTGCAGGAAGCACAGCACAGCCTGCTGATGTCGACGCAACTGCTCGGACAGCGCTTCACGACCGCGCTGTCCGACGTGGCTGACGATGCGCTCGTGCTCGCGCAATTGCCGTCGGCGGCGCTCGTCGCGGGTGGCGGCGGCACCGATCGCGCGCCGCGCTCGCGGCTCGAGCAGGTGTATTTCAGCTTCATGAAGAACCACCCCGAGTACCTGCAGATTCGGCTGATCGCGCGCGGCGATTTCGGGCTCGAGCGCATCCGCGTCGATCGCGATGTGCACGGCATCGTCGTGCTGCCGGAGAGTGCATTCCAGGAGAAAGGGCAGTTTTCCTACGTATTGGACACGCTTGCGACGGCGCCCGGTCATATCTACCTGTCGCCGATCGTGATCAATCACGAGACCGGCTCGCATGCGGCCGAAGGGCTGCCGATCCTGCGCGTGGGCACGCCGGTCGTCGACCAGGCCGGCGTGGTCGTCGGCGCGCTGGTCGTCGACGTCGAGTTGTCGCGCATGTTCGATCGGCTCGAGCGCGACCTGCCGCAAGACTACGTGGTGTTCCTCGCGAACGAGTGGGGCGACTTCCTCGTGCATCCCGATCCGTCGCAGATCTTCGGCTTCGATCGCGGGCGGCGCGTGCTGATGCAGGACAGCTTTCCCGACACGCGGCTGCTGTTCACCGGGACGCGCACGAACGTGACGCTCAACGGTCTCGCGCAGCCCGACGAAGTACCGGGCGAGATGCTCGCGTTCGTGCGCACGCCGTTCGGCAAGAACGAGGGCAACCGCTTCGTCGTGCTCGGCATGGCGCGTCCGCTCACGGACGTACTGGCGCCGGCCGGGATGCTCGGCGAACGGATCATCCGGATGGTGTTCCTGATGAGCCTGGCGGCGGTGATTCTCGCGATCCTGTTCGCGCGTGCGATCACGCGTCCGTTGCAGCTGCTTGCGCGCGCGGCGACCCACGTGTTCGACGATCCGGCCGCCGAACGGTTGCCCGTTGTGCGGGCCGACGAAATCGGCGTGCTGGCGCGCTGTTTCGACTGCATGCGCGTCGAGATCCGCACGCAGGTCGCGATGCTGCGCGCGAAGCAACTGGAGCTCACCCACCTCGCCGGTCACGATCCGCTGACCGGCCTGCCGAACCGCCTGTTGTTCATGGAGCATCTCGATGCCGCGATCCGGCATGCGGCCGCCGTGCGCGAGGGGCTGGCCGTGATGTTCGTCGATCTCGACCGCTTCAAGCAGATCAACGACCAGCACGGGCACGCGGCCGGCGATCGCACGCTCGTCGCGGTCGCGAAACGGCTGAGCCGCGTGCTGCGCAGCGGCGACATGGCCGCGCGGCTCGGCGGCGACGAATTCATCGTGCTGATTTCGGACGTGCGATCGCCGGCGGTGATCGACGATATCGCGTCGCGTATCCAGATCGTGATGGCCGAGGAACTGGAGTTCGGTGACCGTCACCTGGCCGTGGGCGCGAGCATCGGTGTCAGCGAATATCCGGTCGATGGCGCGTCGGCGGAGGAACTGCTGGTCAAGGCCGACGCGGCGATGTACGCGGCCAAGGCGTCCGCGCCGTGCGCGTGCGTGCGTTACCAGGAGCTGCTGGGCGGCGGTGGCGGCGGCGCGGATGCGGGCGCCCGCGTGGCGGCGGGCGGCGGCCGCTGACGGCTAGCCGGTCCAGCGTGCCGCGCAAACGCGACGAGCCCGTCACGGGACGGGCTCGCCGGATCCGGGTGGACTGCGCGCGATGCGCGCAGCGGCGGGCTTAGTGGCCGAAGTAGACCGAGTCGCGCGCGTTGTGCACCTTGACTGCCGGTGCGCCGCCCTGGACGACCGGGGCCGGTTGCGCGCCGTAGCCGCTGGCGTCGGCGGCCTGCACGCGCGCTTGCGCTGCCTGGATGTCGGCCGGGTAGTGCGGGCTCGACTGGCTCGGCTTGTAGCCGGCGTTTTCGAGCTGGACGAGTTCGTTGCGCACTTGCGCGCGGGTCACGGTGCTTTGGGCGAATGCGCCGAACGAAGCGGACAGGGCAACAGCGGCAACGACTGCGGAAACGAGCGATTTCATGATGACCTCCGATGTTTTATTGAGTTCGCCGGCGACACCATGTCGTAAGCGATTGATTACATCGTAGGCGTCAGCCGATTCAGGGTAAACGTGGATTCCGACTAAAGATCGTTGCAAACGGGATAATAATCCCAGCGAAAATCCGATCCGTCCCTGTTCCGTGCGGCGGAAATTGCAAACCGGTGGTGGGCGGGAGCGGCGAGGCGCCGCGCATGGACGAGCACCCGGCGGCGGGCGCCGGCAGGTGGAACGGGATGGGGGCGTTGCCGGATCAGACGCCGTCGGCGTCGTCGATCTCCTTGCGCTCGCGGCGTTCTTCGTTGCCGCGGCGCGCCCGCAGACGCTGGCGCGACAGGACCGCGATCACCTGCTGGGTGGGCGCGCCGGACGGCAGTTCGTTGCGGATGCGATCGGGCACCATCGGCAGGCCCGCGCGCTGCCGGCGCAGTGCCTTCGCGATTGCCCGGCGGCATTCGTCCCCGTGGCAATCCCATTCATCGCGGATTCTCTGGCAATAACGGCATTGTTCCATCGAGACAGTCTAACGCGTCTTGGGGATCGGGGCTGAAGGGGGAACGGACCGTGACGGGGCCGACGGGCGGCCGACGTCATTTCGCGTTTGCGTGCGGGCTGTCGACCTGCGCGACAGGCGATGCCGCGTGCCGGAAGACGCCCGACTTCCAGATCATCTGGGACGCGGCCACGAGCACGAACAGCAGGACGACCATCCGGAATACGCGCGGTGACATTTTGTCCCGCAGCGGGCGAACGAGCCACATGCCGGCGATGGCGGGCAGGCTGGCCGCGGCCGAAATCGCGAGGTCGGCGGCGCTTGCATGTGCGGCGCCGCTGAACGTCGTGACCAGCGTGACGATCGACACCACGAGGATGATCGCGATCTGCTTCGTGAACGCGCGGCCGGTCGCGCCGGATGAAATCAGGTAGGTGGCGAGCAGCGGCCCCGGCACCGACGCGATGCTCTCCATCAGCGCCGCGCCGAACCCGAGCGCGAACCCGACCGGCTTTTGCCATGCCTCCAGCAGGTTCAGCTTCGGCGCGCTCAACATCAGCGCCGCGGCGACGATCAGCAGCGCGCCCGACGCAGCCTGTGCATGGCCCGCGTTCAGCGACAGCAGTATCGCGACGCCGGCGACGTTGCCGAGCACGGTGCCCGCGATCGGTGCGGCGATCTTGCGTGCGGTCGCCAGTACCTCGCCGCCTTCCAGCGCCTGCGGGATGTTGCCGAGGATGATCGGCATCGACAGCAGCAGCACCGCATGCCGGATCGGCAGGAACTGGCTCAGGATCGGCATCGCCACCAGCGGAACGCCGATGCCCGTGATCCCCTTGACCATCCCGCCGAGCAGCAGAGCGACGGCGATGCCGATCAGGTCGAGCAGCGCGAGCCCGTGCAGGCTGGACACCAATACACCTTCAGTCAGATCGAGATGAGTCATCGGGAGCAGGTCGAGACATGAGCGGCGGCGGGGCGGTCGACGGCACCCGTTGCCGGTGCGTGCGATGGCGCACGCCGTTGTTTGGTTTTGCGTCGAACCGGTCGCCCGTTGCATCGTCCGCCATCGGCATTCGACAGGGAGGCTTCGGCGCTTGCGCAAGCCCGCGCGTGCCACGGCGCCGGCGTTCGACACGGTTCGAGGCTGAATCTTACCCGAGCGCGGCGCGGGGCATCGGGCGCGGTCGTGGGGCCGCGCCCGTCGAATATCGTTGGGGCGCTTCGATACGATTCATGACGTGTGGCCCTATCATGTGAAAAATACATGGACCGAAACAAGGAGGCGAGATGACGCTTGCGCAGTTGCAGGCCCTGGCGGCCGTGGTCGAACTCGGCTCGCTGACGGCCGCGGCCGAGCGGCTCAGTCGCAGTCAATCCGCGATCAGTCATGCGTTGACCGAACTGGAGGACATCACCGAGGTCAAGCTGCTGTTGCGCGACCGCCAGCCGGTCGTCCTGACTGCTGCCGGCGAACGCCTGTGGCCGTACGTGCAGAACGTGGTTCGCGAAGCACAGACGCTGCGCCAGCAGTTCGGCCTGTCGCGCGGCAAGCTCGAAGGGCGGCTGGTGGTCGCGTCGCTGCCGAGCGTTTCGCTCGCATTCGTCGTACCCGCGCTCGAGGCGTTGAAGGCGGCGCATAAGGGCGTGACGGCGGTACTGCTCGAAGGCACGGACGCGGAGGTCGAAGGATGGCTCGACGACGGCACCGCCGACGTCGGCGTGGTCGCCGGCACGAAGACCTTCGCGAACAATCTGCCGCTGCTCGACGAGGATTTCGTCGCGGTGGCGGCGGACGGCATGTTCGACGGCCGCAAGACCGTGTCCGCGAAACTGTTGTCCGAGATGCCGTTCGTTTTCTCGAAGGCGGGGTGCGGGCCGGTCATCGCGGATTACTTCGCGCGCAACGGTGCGTCGCTTCGCGCCGCGTTCAACGTGGTCGAGATGCGGACCATCCTGTCGATGGCGGAGGCGGGAATGGGCGTGTCGATCGTCCCGCGCATCACGCTCACCTACACCCCGTTCGGCGGCCGGCTGCTGGAACTGTCGCCCAGGCTGCGCCGTTCAGTGCGCCTGTCGTGGAACGCGACCGGCAATGCGATCGCAGACGCATTCGTGAAGCTGGTCGACGCCCAGCGCGCGAAGGCGGGAAAGGCGATTCAGGTACGGGCGAGAAAGGGAAAGTAACGCGTCGGCAGCGCGACGAGGGGGTGAAGCGCGTTCATGGGCGACTTGCAGTTTATTCATGCCGGCAGCCGTCTGCATGCAATACATTGTGGGTCACTCGCCCTGACTTCACTGCCTCGAAGGAGACCGCCGTGCCGGCCTTGCCCACCCTGATTGCTTTCGGACTCTTGTCGCTCGGCATGGTCCTGACGCCCGGCCCGAACATGATCTACCTGATCTCCCGCTCGATCTGCCAGGGCCGCCGCGCGGGGCTGGTGTCGCTCGGCGGCGTCGCGCTGGGGTTCGTGTTCTACATGTTCTGCGCGGCATTCGGCCTGACCGCGCTGGTGCTGACCGTGCCGTACGCGTATGACGTGCTGCGTTTCGCCGGCGCGCTGTACCTGGCGTATCTCGCGTGGCAGGCGCTCAAGCCGGGCGGCCGCTCCGCGTTTCAGGTGCGGCAATTGCCGCACGACAGCGGCGCGCGACTCTTCACGATGGGCTTCGTCACCAACCTCGCGAACCCGAAGATCGCGGTGATGTATCTGTCGCTGCTGCCGCAATTCATTTCGCCGGGGCACGGCAGCGTGCTCGCGCAATCGCTGGCACTGGGTTGCGTGCAGATCGCGGTCAGCGTCAGCGTCAACGCGCTGATCGCGAGCATGGCCGGCTCGATCGCGGGGTTCCTTGCCGATCGGCCGGCCTGGGCACGGGGGCAGCGCTGGTTGATGGGGACCGTGCTGGCCGGACTGGCCGTGCGTATCGCGCTGGAGTCACGAAGCTAGCCGGTGGAACGGCTTGCGGCGGCAATCGACGTACCGATGCGCATGCAACGGCGAACGCACGGGCGCAGCCGATCCGCGTGAAGCAGGCCGTCGCGCATTCGCCGTACCGGTAAGTGGACGGTGCGCGTTGCGCACGATGTCCCGCACGAGCCAGCCCCGGCCGCCCGCCGCGCGATCACGCACTGCGGGCGGCCGACGCGTCAGCGCTCACCGCGCTTCTTGCTCAGCTCGATCGTCTCGAACAGCTCGTACTGCGCGGTCGGGTTCTGATCCGCGCCCGGCGCGTGGTAATAGCGCATCGTGATTGTCGTGTGGCCGCCCGGCTTGCCCGGATCGTGGTCGAACACGGCGATCCCGTAGCCCGTGCCCGTATCGCGGCGTGCGGACCAGATCGCATCCTCGAGCGCATCGGCCGGCTGGCGCACGAACGTGTTCGGCGCGGTGCCCGGCACAGGCCGGTTCGGTTTCGTGAAGACCTTGGCCTGCGCAAAGCCGGTCGCCGGGTTTTCGCCGTACACGTCGAGCGGCGCACTGGTGCCGCCGCCGCCGAGAATCAGGTGAATCGTGCCGTGGCTCGTGTCGAACGTCGTGCCGTTCGGGTCGGGCGACCCTACCGGACGCGGCTGCAGCGTCTCGACGACTTCGCCGGTCGACGCATCGACGCCCGCGCGGTGATTGCAGCCGCGCACCGGGTAGCTGCGCTCGTAGTCGTGATCGTGACCGCACAGCACGAGGTCGACACCATAGCGGTCGAACAGCGGCAGCCATGCCTCGCGAATGCCCTTGTCCGAGCCGTTGCCCGTCTTCGACGAGCTCAACGCATCCTGGTGCATTTGCACGACGATCCAGTCGATGTCGTCATCGTGCGATGCGTGGCGCAGCGTGTGCTCGAGCCAGCGCGTCTGCTCGCCGTTGCTGTAGCCGCGTACGTAGAACGACGTGCCCGGTTCGATCGGCGCGCGGCCGGTGCTCGCGGCCGGCACGAGCGGATTCGGGCCGCCGACGAATGCGGCCGCATCCTGGTACACGACGTCGTCGGCGTCGAGCGAGATGAACAGCACCGAGCTCACGCGGAAGCTGTACCAGCGGCCCGGAAAGCGCGTGCCGTTCTCCGGCAGCGTGTAGCGCGCGAGATACGAGTCGAGTCCCTGCGGGCCGTTGTTGAATTCGATCTCGTGATTGCCCGGGCATGGCATCCACGGGCGGTTCGCGGCCGACGTCTGGTTGTTGTTGCCGAAGTCGCGCCACACCTCCGGCTGATGCGCGGGGTTCAGGTTCGCGTAGCAGAGGTCGCCGTTCAGCAGGTGGAACAGCGGCTGGAACTGCTCGACGGCCTGCACCGCGAAGCGGCTTTGCGGCGACGACAGCACCCACGCGCCGTTCGGCGTCGCGAGGTCGCCGTAGCTCGTGAAGCGGAACGGCGCGCGCCCGCGCGGCGCGGTCGTGAAGGTCGCGGCAAACGGCCGCGCGGCGTTGCTGTCGTTGTCGGCCGTCAGTTCATAGCGGTAGCGCGTGTTCGGCTTCAGGCCGTGCACGCGTGCGTGGTACGTGAACACGGTTTCGCCGTTCAGGCCGTCGGTGTAGATGCGCTGCACGCCGTGCACGGTGCGTGCCGGTTCGCCGTCGGCGACGATCCGCGCGCGCGGATTGACGGCCGGTGCGAGCGACGCCCACGAGATCACGACTTCCGACGTTGGGTCGCTGCCCCACGTCAGGTGCACCTGCTCGGGCGTGCCGTCCGGATTCGACGCGGCCGCGCGGGTGGCCGCGAGCCCGCCCGCGGCGGTGGCCAGGCCGGAGACGCCGGCCAGTTTCAGGAAGCCGCGACGCGACACGGAAGCGGCCGGCTCGTTCGACTCGGCGGGGAGGTTTTCCTGGTTCGACATGATCGTGTTCTCGTTGAATGACACGTGAGATGCGGAGCTGCCCGGCCGTGCGCGAGCGCGCCGGGGGCATGGGCCGGAAACGAGCGGGATCCCGGTGACACGCATTGTCGAAGTGCAGTTTTGCCGGGTTGTGACAGACGGTAATCGATGCCTGGGCCCGATGCGCCGATGGCGTGCGCGGCGTTGCCGACGCGGCAGAAATTTATTTGCATGTGTCGCGACGGATTTTTTCGCATGCGTCGTTTAACGAACGAACGGCCACTTCCGGCCGGGAAACGATGCTTCGGAGTCTTGCATGAAACTTTCCATTTCATTACGACTTGCCGCAGGATGCTTGGCCGCGCTGGCGACGTCCGCCGCCTTCGCGCAGGCCGTCATCATCGCACCGGTCGCACCGCCGCCGCCGCGCGTCGAAGTGATGCCGGCGCCGCGCGCGGGCTACGTATGGGATCAGGGCCACTGGCATTGGCGTCAGGGCCGCTACGTGTGGATTCCCGGTCACTGGCAAGGGGTGCGCGCCGGCTATCACTGGGTGCCGGGGCATTGGGCCGCGCGCGGCCCGAACTGGCGCTGGGTGCCGGGCCACTGGGCGTGACGCGCAGGGCGCCGCGCGGCGCGCAGTGCCCGCGCGGCGGGACTTCCACACAACCTCATCAGTCGAGCCATGCCTTTTCGAACCATCGTGATCCTGACAGCCGCGGCCATCGTGCTGGCCGGCTGCGTCGTGGTGCCGGCGCGCCCGGTGTATTACCGGCCCGCGCCGGTCGTCGTATATTGATCGCGCCGGCCGACGGACGATCGACAGGATCGATATGCCGTTCGAACCGGATCTCGACGAAGTCGACCGGGCCGATCCCGGGCGCGGCGCACCAAGTATTGGAGAAGCGCCGGTCCGATGCACGCAAGGAGAGCACGACGATGAGCTTCAGCCGGACAACGGGCGCAACCGCCGGCAGCATGCGGCGTTCGCACCGCGCATCGCGGAGCGGCCTGCGTTGAGCGACGCCGATCCGGACGCGGAACTCGTCGCGCGGGTTGGCGCACGCGATGCGTCGGCCGTGCGTACGCTCGTCGCACGCAAACTGCCGCGCTTGCTCGCGCTCGCGACGCGCATGCTCGGCGACCGGACCGAAGCCGAAGACGTTGCGCAGGAAACCTTCCTGCGAATCTGGAATCATGCGCCGCGCTGGCGGGATGGCGAAGCGCGCTTCGACACGTGGCTGCATCGCGTCGTGCTGAACCTGTGCTACGACCGCTTGCGCGGGCGGCGCGAGGAGCCGGTCGACGCATTGCCCGACATGCCCGACCCGCAACCCGAGCCGGCCGCGCACGCGGAATTGCGCTCGCGTGACGCGCGCGTGCGCGAGGCGCTCGCCGCGTTGCCGCCGAGGCAGCGGGAAGCACTCGTGCTCCAGTACTATCAGGACATGTCGAACGTTGAAGCGGCGAACCTGATGGGCATCACCGTCGATGCGCTGGAAAGCCTGCTCGCGCGCGCAAGACGCAACCTGCGCGCGCAACTGGCCGGCGACCCACCTAGCGAGGACAAGCGATGACACCCGAAAGATTCCGTACCATCGTCGCCGCGTACGGCTCGGATGCGCGGCGCTGGCCGCAAGACGAACGCGCGGCGGCCGAAGCGTGGGCGCAAGCGCATCCGCGCGACGCGCTGGAGGCGCTCGACGATGCCGCCGAGCTCGATGCCTGGCTGATGCAGGACGTGGTCGCGCCGCCGGCGCCGGCGCTCGTCGAGCGCATCGTCGCGTCGGCGCCGGTGCCACAACGTGCGCGGCGCCGGGGCAGGGTGTGGTGGTCGGGCGCGGCGTTCGCGGGTGTCGGGCTGGCCGGCGCGTTGGCCGGCGCGGTGGCCGTGTCGATGCTGATGCTCGGCAGCGCGCCGATCGCGCAACACGAACCGGGCTACCTGACGACGACGTTCGGCGGCCCGAGCATCGACGGAGGCGACGAATGAGCGAACGCGGCTGGAAATTCGTGCTCGTCGGGTCGGTCGTGCTGAACGTGTTCATGCTCGGCGCGATCGGCGGCGGCGCGTATCAGTGGTTCTCGACGCATCGTGACCTGAATAGAACGGGGATGCCCGGACAGCGCACGGCGTTGCGGTTCGCCGCGGACGGATTGTCCGATGCGCGTCAGCGGGCGTTCGCGGCGGCGCTGAAGGCGGCCCGCAAGGACGCTCGGGATTTCGCGCGGGAAGGGCGTGATGGGCGGATCACGGTGCTCGATCTGCTGGCCGCGCCGCAGCTCGATCGTCCGGCGATCGATGCGGCGCTCGCTCGGACGCGAGCGGCCGACAGTGCGTTGCGCGGGCAAGTCGAGCGCAGTGTCGTCGATTTCGCGGCGACGCTGACGCCGGACGAGCGTGCGAAGTTCGTCGACGGGTTGCGGCGTAGCGGGAACTGGCGGTTGCCGGCGAGATTGCAGAAGCAGCAGGGGGCGGCGGGAAACGAGTAAGCCACACGTCGTCCAGTGACGGCGCGAAATGACCGTTCACGCCGATACCCGGCCCGGGATTATGATGGTCAGATCTGCAGCACATTCCCGATGCACTCACCGCAACGCGTGGCGGCGATCTCGAGAGCCGCGGCAAGGACGAGCCATGGATCGAAACGAAGACTTTATCGTGCGCACCATGTCGGCCAGTGAAGTGGCCATGTCGGTCGAGTGGGCGGCCGCGGAAGGATGGAATCCTGGCCGACACGACGCGCGTTGTTTTAGGGAAGCGGACTCGGCCGGTTTCTTCGTCGGCATCTGGCGCGGCGAGCCGGTCGCTTGCCTCGCGGCGGCGGCTTATGACGAACACTTCGGCTTCATCGGTCTCTACATCGTGAAACCGGCGTTTCGTGGCAAAGGCCTCGGCATGCGCATCTGGCAGCACGGCATGCGTTACCTTGGAGAACGAAACATCGGCCTGGACGGTGTCGTTGCCCAGCAGGCGAATTACGGGAAGTCGGGGTTCCGGCTCACGTATCGCAACATCCGCTATCAGGGGCGCGTGGGCGGCATCGGGCGCGCGCAGGTAGCGGCAGCGGCCGACGTACCGTTCGAGCAGTTGCTCGCCTACGATCGCCAGTGTTTTCCGGCGGCGCGCGAGCGTTTCGTCTCCGTCTGGATCGCGCAGCCCGATGCCGTTGCGCTCGCGACCATCGACGCGGGCCGTGTTGCCGGATACGGTGTCGTGCGCCGCTGCCACGCGGGCTGCAAGATCGGCCCGCTCTTTGCCGATGACGCCGACGTCGCGACGGGGCTGTTTCGTGCGCTGGCGTCGCGCATGCCCGGCGAGGTGATCGTGCTCGACGTCCCGGAAACGAACCCCGCAGCCGTCGCGCTGGCGGAACGTCACGGCATGTCGAGCGTGTTCGAGACCGCGCGGATGTACACGAAGGAAGCGCCCGCGATTGCGATCGACCGCGTGTTCGGGGTGACGTCTTTCGAGCTGGGGTGATCGTCGCGAGCATGGCCGGCCCGGAACGGACGCCGGATTTGCCCATGCGTGTGCCGACGTGACGCCATCTCCTGGCTAATTCTCAACCAGGATTCGAACTCGGTGTGGTTCTGGTTGAACGCCTTGGCGTCGGACACTGTTTCCGCGCGCACGATGCCGTGGATGCCACGGAACTTGCCGGTCCCGCCGGGGATATCCAGTTCCGTGAGGTTCTTCAGCCGGTTCTCCGTTTGCCTACCGGCCGGCGCAAGCAAATGCGCGACGCCAGCTGAAAGCCGCGTGCAAGAAGCGGCAGATTCGACGTCTACCAGCCGAACCGGAAATATTTCGTCCATCAAGCGACGGATTTCCCGCCAGCCACCGTTAAACACGGGTACGCATCGCGAGAGCCCCCGTCATGGACCATCCAAACGACATCTCACCGACCGCCATCGCGCTGAACCGTTTCGGCCTCGGCGCGCGGCCCGACGAAGCGCCGCCTGTCGATCCGAAGGCCGCGCTGGTCGCCCAGTTCGACCGTTACGACGCACGGCCGGCCGCATGGGCTGGCGAACCCGACGCGGTCACGCTCGCCACGCGCTTCGCGACGACCCGCAACGCGATGACGAGCGACGACGCGGCGGCCAGACGTGCCACCGAGCAGTCGATCCGTCGCGACGGCTACGATGCGTATCGCAGCGCGGTCGCCGCACGACTGAACGGCGCGCTCGTCACGCCCGCGCCGTTCGTCGAGCGTCTGGTGCATTTCTGGGCGAACCATTTCGCGGTGTCGGTCGACAAGGGGCAGGTGGCCGCGTATGCGGGCGCATTCGAGCGCGATGCGATCCGCCCGCACGTGCTCGGCCGCTTCGAGGACATGCTCGTCGCCGTCGAGCAGCATCCCGCCATGCAACTGTTCCTCGACCAGGCGCGCTCGGTCGGCCCCGACAGCCCGGCCGCGCTGCGCGCCGAAGCCCGCAATCCGGCGGCGCGACGCGGCCTCAACGAAAACCTCGCGCGCGAAATCATGGAACTGCATACGCTCGGCGTGCGGACCGGCTACACGCAAGCGGACGTGACGGAATTCGCGCGCGCGCTGACCGGCTGGAGCATCGCGGGCGGACGCGGGCCGCAGCCCGGCGATGCGGCGCCGGGCGCGTTCGTGTTCCGTCCGAAGCTGCACGAACCGGGCGCACGCACGGTGATGGGACGCACCTACGACCAGCCGGGCGAAGCGCAGGCACGCGCGATCCTGGCCGACCTGGCACGTTCGCCCGCGACGGGCCGGCATATCGCGTTCCAGCTCGCCCGCCATTTCGTCGCCGACAATCCGCCGCCTGCGCTCACCGACCGGCTCGCCCGCGCATTCGAGACGAGCGGCGGCGATTTGCCGACCGTCTATCGCGCGCTGGTCGATGCGCCCGATGCCTGGTCGCCGGTCAATCGCAAGTTCAAGACGCCGTGGGAGTGGGCCGTGTCGTCGCTGCGCGGGCTCGGTTGGCGCGACGCGGGCGACCTGAAGGTCGCGCCGCTGCTCGCGCAACTCGGCCAGCCGGTATGGCGGCCCGGATCGCCGGCCGGTTACGACGACGTTGCCGCGAGCTGGGCCGCGCCCGACGCGCTGGTGCGCCGCGTCGAGATCGCGCAGCGGCTGGCTGCACGCACGGGCGACCGGCTCGACCCGCGCACGCTCGGCAATACGCTGCTGGCCGGCTCGCTGAGCGCGTCGACGGCGACCGCGCTGTCGCGTGCCGAAAGCGCGACCACGTCGCTCGCGCTGCTGCTCGTGTCGCCCGATTTCCAACGGAGATGAACATGGCCCGATCCTTGACTCGTCGACATTTCCTGAGCGTCGCCGCGGCCGGTGCGGGCGCGATCCTCGTCGCGCCGCGCATCGTGTTCGCAAACGTCGAAACCGACCGGCGCTTCGTGTTCGTGATCCAGCGCGGCGCCGCCGACGGGCTGAACATCGTCGTCCCGTATGCGGAGCCGGCGTATGCGTCGCTGCGCGGCCCGCTGGCGATCGACGCTGCAGCGGCGACGCGCATCGACGGCATGTTCGCGCTCCATCCGTCGCTCGTGCAGACCGCGCAGATGTATCGCGACAAGCAGGCGCTGTTCGTCCACGCGATTGCATCGCCGTATCGCGACCGCTCGCATTTCGACGGCCAGAACGTGCTGGAGACGGGCGGGCGCGCGCCATACCAGGTGAGGGACGGCTGGCTGAACCGGCTCGCCGCGATGTTGCCGGCGACGCGCGACCGCGCGATCGCGTTCGCGCCGACGGTGCCGCTCGCGTTGCGCGGCAGCGTGCAGGCCGCGTCGTATGCGGCGTCCGGTCTGCCGGCCGCGCCGGACGACCTGCTCGCGCGCGTATCGGCGCTTTACGAGGCCGACGCGCAGCTCGGGCCGCTGTGGCAGTCGGCGATGGCCGCGCGGGGCCTCGCCGGCGATGCGCATGCGCGCCAGGATCCGGCGGGCGTCGGCAAGCTTGCGGCGACGTTTCTCGCACGCGACGACGGCCCGCGGATCGCGATGATCGAGACGGGCGGCTGGGACACGCACAGCGCGCAGAACGCGCGGCTCGCGAATCAGTTGAAGGCACTCGACACGATGCTCGCCGCATTGCGCGACGGACTCGGGCCCGTGTGGCAGCAGGCCACGGTGCTCGTCGCGACCGAGTTCGGCCGCACGGCTGCCGCGAACGGCACGGGCGGCACCGATCACGGGCAGGCGTCGGTCGCGATGCTGGCGGGCGGGGCGGTCGCGGGCGGGCGCGTGATCGCAGACTGGCCAGGCTTGCGGCCGGGCGACCTGTACGAAGGACGCGACCTGAAGCCGACCGCGTCGCTCGATGCGCTGATCGCGGGCGCGGCCGCCGAAAGCCTGCGGCTCGATCCCGGCCATACCGCGGCCGCGCTGTTCGCGCAAAGCGGCGCGACGCGGCCGATGACGGGCCTCGTTCGCGAAACCGCGTGACGCGCGGCATGCGCGCGCTCGCATCCGCCAGCCGACTACCTATGACACAACAGGGAGAATCGACGATGAAGATCCGATCCGTATCGCTTGCCGTGTTGGCGGCGACGAGTGCCGTGCTGATGTCCGCGTGCGTGGTGGAACCGGCGCGGCCGCCGCAGCCCGCGCCGGTCGTCGAGGTGGCGCCGCCGCCGCCGGCGCCCGGTTATCACTGGGCCAAGGGCCATTACCGCTGGGCCGGCAATCACTGGGCGTGGGTGCCCGGACATTGGGTGGCCGTGTATTGAAGCGCGTGAACGGCGCGCCGCTCACCACCCGATGCGGTGCTTTTCCTCGGTTTCGCTGTGCCGCCAGTCGTCGTCCGCATGCAGATACTGGCTCGTCGTCGTCAGCGATACGTGCCCGAGGTTGTCGCGCACGAGCCGCAGATCGACGCGGCCATCGGCCATGTGCGAGCCGGCGCTGTGGCGCAGCCAGTGCGCGGATGCCTGTTCGAGCACGCGCGCCTGTTCTTCGCCTGCATTCCCTTGCGCACGCAACCGATCGGCCGCGAACCTGAACACCTGCTTCACGATCCGGTGCAGCGCCGCGCGCGTGAGCGGCTTGCGCGTGCGACCGACCGGCAGCACGAGCGGCGTGGGTTCGCCGTCGGCCGGCAGCGCGGGCAGGCCATGCGCGCGCCGGTAGCGCGCGAGCTCGGCCATCATCTCGGCGGTGGCCGGCACGAGCCGCTGCCGGCCGCCTTTGCCGGTCACGTCGAGCCACCAGCGGTCGTGCCCGTTCGCATCGCGCCGCGCAAAGAATTGTCCCATCGTGGTGTCGGCTGCTTCGGTGATGCGCAGCCCGCCGAGATACAGCAGCGTGAATACCCAACGCGCGCGATCCGCATGGAAGGCGGCGCGCGCGTCGTCGCGCGGCATCGCGGCGATCGCATCCTTGACCGCCTGCCACAGCGGCGGCCCGAGATGGCGCGTGACGCGCGGCGCGGGCCGTCGTTGCCGCTGCCGGGACAGCGCGAGCGGATTGCCGGCCAGGTAGCCGGCCTGCACGAGCCACGAGAACATCACGTTCAGGATGACCATCGCCTGCCGCTGGCTGGCCGCCGACAGCGGCCCGTAGAACGGCCGCCAGCGCGGGTCGCCGCGCGGATGCTTGCGGCCGCCGTTCGCGCACCACAGGTCGGCCGGCACGGGCGCGAGCAGGAACTGCCGGTAGACGACGAGATCCTCGTGCGTGAGCGACGACAGCGGCTTGCCGCACGCGATGACGGCCCACAGCAGCAGGCGTTCGGCTTCCTTGCGGTAGTTCTGGAACGTGGTGGGCGTATCGACGAAGCGTGCGAGCCACGCGCGCACGGCGTCGAGATCATGCGTCGCGGCGATCTGAGGATGCGCGCTGGTCGAGCGGTTGGTGCCCGCGCGTCCGTCGAGCGCGGCCGGCACGGTCAGCGTATCGATCGGCTGCGGCCGCAGCGCAACGCCGGACGGAACGGGTGAGGTCATGCGAAGAGGTGGCGCGGCTCGCCGGTGAGCGGGCGGGCGCACGCGGCGCGACGAAGCGTACGAGGAAGCGCCGATGGTAATACACGATCGCCATGCGGTGAAGCCGCCGTCGATCGCGCGTGTCCGGCCGGTGACGAAGCGCGTGGCGGACGAGCACGGCTACGTCACCCCAGCGACAACACGCTGTTCAGCAACGTCCGCACGAGCGTCGCCTGCCGCGTGACGCCCGTCTTCGAAAAGATCGCCCGCAGGTGCGAGCGCGCGGTGTTCTTGCTGATGTCGAGCTCGTCGGCTGCCTCCTCGAGCGTCGACCCGTTGACGAGCGCGAGCGCCAGGGCGGTTTCGGCCGGCGTGAGGTCGAACAGCTTGCGCACGATGTCGTGCGACGCCTGCGACTTGCGTTCGGCATCGCGGATGAAGATGGCGCACGCCGGCCGGCGCGGATTGTCCTCCGACCATTCGCTGAGCGGGACCGTGCGGATCAGCACGCCGAGCGGCGGCTTGCCCGACGGGCGCGGCACGGCGATCGCCTGCGCGACCGTCGGCGCGCCGCCCGCGCGCTCCGCGAGCACCTGCCGGATCAGCTTCTGCAGCTTGCGGTCCTCCAGCGGATACGAGGCCTCGAGCACGCCGCCGCGCACGCGCAGGCCGTCGCATTCGGCGAAGATCTCGTCCGCGACGGAGTTGGTCTTCATGATCGTGCCGCGCTCGTCGAGGATCGCGGTCGCGACGAGCATACGGTCGATCGTGCTCGCGTACAGCATGCGCTCCGATTCGACCATCCCGAACTTCGCATGCAGGCGCACCGCGCGCTTCAGGTGCGGCAGCAACGCGTTGCAGACGGCCTTGTCGGTCACGGAGAACGCGTGGCCGTGATGCGAGCGGCACACGCGGAACCGGCATTCGATCCCGTCGGGCGTGCGCAGGTCCGCGCCCATCAGGTAGCCGACGTCGAACGGCTCGAGAAACTCGCGATACATCGCGCTGCCGCGCCACACGCCGACGCCGGGCAACTCGTCGACGGTGACGACACGATCGCTCGGCAGGTTCACGAACGGATCGAGCGCGTAATAGTAGTTGTTGTACGACGCGACGCCCGGCAGCGGCGCACCGTGCCCGGACGCATTGATCATCAGCCCCGCGTGACCGCTGGCGGGCCAGCGCAGGATCATCGTCACGTAGTTCGCGTCCAGATGCACGCGGATCCGTTCGAGCGCGCCACCCCATGGCACGTCTTCCAGCGGGCCTTCGTAGATTGTCGCGAGCAGCGCGTCGAACTGCTCGAGCGTCAGGCTCGATCGGGCAAGGCTCGGGGGAAGGGCCGGGGGCGCCGTGGTCATCGGGGTTGTCTCCTGTTGCAGCGCCGGGGCGCGGTGCGCCGGGCGTGCGGGTGCGTGCACGGGCGTATCCGGACCGCCGACGGCGGCGCGCGGCGGCCGGCACCGGCATACGGTAGCGCGCCGGCGCACGCGCGACATCCCACGAATGAGGGTGGCGGCATGCCGTTGTAAGCCATTCGTGAACTTTCCCGAAGCAGCGTTCGTCTAATCGGCCCGCCAATGCTTCCCGAGGAACACCCGATGATTCGCAAGACCAGAACGCTGCTCGGCGCGGCCGTGATCGCCGGCGGCATGCTGCTCGCCGGATGCCAGACTGGAGCGGCCGCGACGGACGCGCGCGCGGCTCGCCCGGCCGACGGCCGGCCCGTGACCAGGACCGTTTATGTCGCGCCGCAGGCGGCGCGCTGCACGGGCGTCGCGCCGATGGACTGCCTGCAGGTGCGCAGCAGCCCGGCGGAGCCGTGGAGCCTGTGGTATGCGGGTATCGAGGGTTTTGCGTACCAGCCGGGCTATCAGTACGTGCTGGAAGTGGACGAATACCGCGTCGCGCAGCCGCCGGCCGACGGCTCGTCGATCCGCTGGGTGCTCAAGCGGGTCGTCGAGCGCCGCCAGGTGAACTGACGGCCGGTCGCGCCCGCCCGCGGCGCCGCTTACGCGGACTGCCGCGGCGCGACTGGCCTCGGCGGCGCGGCAGTGTCGATGCGCCGGAACACGACGGACGACAGCAGCGTGACCGAGCCCATGCAGACGAACGACAGGATGAACCCGCTCGCCATCGAGCCCCAATGCGCGGCGAACAGGTTCACGAGCCCGCCGCCGATCGACACGCCGAGCCCCATCGCCAGCATCTGCATCATCGTAAACAGGCTGTTGCCGCTGCCGGCGTCGGCGTGCGACAGGCCCTTCAGCGTCGCGGCGTTCATCGCGGCGAACTGCATCGAGTTCGCCGCGCCGAACACGATCAGCAACGCCATCTCCAGCGCCGGCGCGGGCCGTGCCGAGACCAGCGCGAACCCCGCGATCGTGCAGCCGACGATTCCCGTGTTCACGACCAGGAACGTCGCATAGCCGAAGCGTGCCGCGAGCGGCGCGATCCAGCGCTTCGCGATCACGCCGGCGATCGCGGCCGGCAGCATCATCATCCCCGACCGTAGCGGCGTATAGCCGAGCTGCACCTGCATCAGCAGCGGCAGCATGAACGGCACGGCGCTCGTGCCGATCCGGCACAGCAGGTTGCCGAGCAGCCCCGAGCCGAAGTTCGGTTCGCGGAACAACCCGAGCCGGAACAGCGGCTGCGCGCGGCGCCGCGCATGGGGCAGGTACGCGAGCGCGCTCGCCATGCCCAGCACGGCGAGCCCGATCGCCCAGCCGGTGCGGTGCGCGGGCATTGGCGGATCGATCGCGAGCGACAGCGCGATCATCGCGACCGACAGCAGCGCACAGCCGACGAAGTCGAACGGCGGCGGCTGCATCGCCTGATCGTGCGGCAGGAAGCGCTGTACCGCCATGAAGCCCACCACGCCGACCGGCACGTTGACGATGAACACCCAGTGCCAGGAAATCGCCTGCGTGAGCCAGCCGCCGAGCGTCGGCCCGACGACCGGGCCGAGTTGCCCGGCGATCGACACGAACGCGATCGCCGCGACGTACCGTTCGCCCGGCACGCGGCGCAACACCGCGAGCCGGCCGATCGGCAGCAGCATCGAGCCGCCGATGCCCTGCACGGCGCGCGCGACGACGAGCTGGCCGAGCGTGTGCGACGCCGCGCAGCCGATCGACGCGAGCGAGAACACCAGGATGGCGAGCGAGAACACGCGGCGCGTGCCGAACCGGTCGGCGAGCCAGCCGGACGCCGGCGTGAGCATCGCCATCGTCAGCGTGTAGACGACCACGACCGGCTGCATCGCGAGCGGCGACGCATGCAGGCTTTGCGCGATCGACGGCAGCGCGGTGTTGACGATCGTCGTGTCGAGCGACTGCATGAAGAACGCGGCGGCGACGATCCACAGCAGCGCGGAGTGTGAGGGTTCGCGGGACATGACGAAACGGGAAGTGCGGCGACCGGCGCGGTGGCGACGTGACGGGCGACGCGGCCCGGCAGGCTCGCGTCGGCGCACGGCCGGTCTACAAACGTCCGATGGTACCGATTCCGGTGGCCATCGGGAAGCCGCTTGACGGCATTGACCGTCATCGACATTGCCGATGACGATGCGGGACGCTCGATCCCGTCCCGCTCATTACCCGACACCGATCGTCCCCGCGGCATCCGGCCGGGTTCCCGCCGGCCGGATCGCGTGGCATGCGCGCCACACGTGACTGCTCACGCGGCGCGTTTCTGCGAAATCACCAGCAGCGCGCCGTTCCTGTCCTCCAGCACCGCGCGGTATTCGTGCGGCCCCGCCTGCACCGGCACGCGCACCGACGCGCCTGCCTTCACGACCCGCGCCATGGCCGCGTAAAGGTCGTCGTCCTCGTCCACGCGCAACGTGAGCGCCGCGCGTTCGACGATCTGCTCGTCGCCGGCCACCAGCGCGATCGTCAGCGGGCCGCCGTCGAGTGCGCAATAGCGGTCGCCGTCTCGAAACTTCACGTTCAGGCCCAGCCCGTCGACGAACAGCGGCAAGGCCGTGTCGATGTCGTCGACCGGATACAGCAGCATCGATACCTTCATTCGCTCTCTCCCTCGTCTTGATGTTTACGGTCCGCACCGGGCCGTCATTCGATGCTAGCGCGCGGTGCCGGCCGCGACGCAGTCTGTTCGGATGACGGTGAAACCCCTCTGTCCCCGCATGCATGCCGTTACTCCAAACAGACGATGTCCGTGCGGGCCCGCGCGCCGACACTCCCATCCGTGGACCGTCGCTATTCGTCCGTATCGTGCGGGCGGGCCGCACGACCCCGACTCGTCCAACATACATGGAGACGCACGCAATGAAGTTTTCCCTCATCTACGAAGCCCAGACCACCGACGCATCGCGCGAGGGCGACCACCGGGTATTCAAGGAGACGGTCGAACAGGCGCTGCTCGCCGAGCAGGTCGGCTTCGACACGATCTGGTGCGTGGAGCACACGTCGCTGACCAACTATGCGCACATGAGCGCGCCGGAAACCTTTCTTGCGTACCTGGCCGGCCGCACGACGCGCATCGGCCTCGGCCACGGCGTCGTGTGCCTGCCGCCGGCGATGAACCATCCGATCAAGGTCGCCGAGCGCGTCGCGCTGCTCGACATCCTGTCGGGCGGCCGCGTGCACTTCGGCGTCGGCAAGGGCGGCAGCCAGCAGGAAGCCGGTGCGTTCGGCTACGACCTCAACGAGCTGCAGCCGATGATCGACGAGTCGATGTACCTGGTGCCGAAGATGTTCGTGCAGGACGAGATCGAGCACGACGGCAAGTACATCCAGATCCCGAAGCGCCCGATCCACCCGAAGCCGTTCCAGGATCCGCACCCGCCGATGTACCTCGCGTGCACGAATACCGACGCGCTGCTGCGCGCCGGCCAGCGCGGGATGGGCGCGCTGGTGCTCGGTTTCGGCGGCCCCGACGAAGTCGCGAAGAAGAACGCGGTGTACCGCGAAGCGTGGGCGAACCGCAAGCCGGAAGACCAGGTCGGCTTCCGCCCGACCCAGCACCTCGCGGCGCTGTGCCCGACGGTCGTGATGGCCGACGGCCAGGCCGCCCGCAAGATCGGCATCCGCGGCCAGCGTTACTTCATGGAGTCGCTCGCGTACTGGTACACCGGCGGCGAGCGTCCGGACCCGGCGAAGTGGGGCGACGACCTGGTGCAGGCCGACACCGGCGAGATGGTGATCCGCTCGCGCTTCGCGTCGGAGGAAGTCGTCGTGAACTTCGCCGACCCGGCGCTCGCGATGATGAACCCGAACCACGCGTACGGCACGGTGGACGACTGCATCGGCTATGTCGGCCGCCTGCAGGAAGCCGGCGTCGACGAAGTGCTGTTCCTGTGCCAGATGGGCACGGTGCCGCACGAAGCGCAGATGGAGACGATCCGCAACATCGGCGAGCACGTGATCCCGTTCTTCAACAAGGAGAAGGAACGCGCCTGCGCGTAAGGCGGGGCGGGCCGCGCCCGTCGTCCCTTCGGACGATGCGGCGCGGCCGCGCGAGCCCGACCATCGTCGGCAGGAGCCCTGGCTCGCGGCGCCGGCCGCGACGAACCACTTAGAGAGAGACCGGGATGCGCGCCGCCGCGCGCGCCCCGTATCACAGGAGACATTCGTGCACCGCGACAACGATTCGAACGCACTGGCCGCCACGCTGATCGCCCGGGCCGAGGCCCTGGCGCCGACGCTGGCCGGCCGCGCCGCGCAGGCGGAAGCGCAGGGCCGCATCCCGGCCGAGACGATCGCCGACATGCAGGCCGCCGGCTTCTTCAAGGTGCTGCAGCCGAAGCGCTACGGCGGCTACGAGCTCGATCCGCAAACCTTCTTCGACATCCAGATGGCGCTCGCGCGCGGCTGCATGTCGACGGCATGGGTATATGGCGTCGTCGGCGTGCACAACTGGCAGCTCGCGCTGTTCGACGAACGCGCGCAGCAGGACGTGTGGGGCAAGGATCCCGCGACGCTGATCGCGTCGACCTACATGCCGGTCGGCCGCGTGACGCCGGTCGAAGGCGGCTTCCGGCTGTCCGGCCACTGGAAGTTCTCGAGCGGCAGCGAACTGTGCGAATGGGTGTTCCTCGGCGCGCTGGTGCCGCCGGCCGAAGCCGGCCAGCCGCCGGAATACCGCACGTTCCTGCTGCCGAAATCCGACTACCGGATCCAGCAGGACTGGGACGTGCTCGGCCTGCGCGCGACCGGCAGCCACGACATCGTCGTCGACGACGCGTTCGTGCCCGCTTACCGCACGCACAAGGCGCTCGACGGGATGATGGGCACGAGCCCGGGCCTGGCCGTCAACGACGCGCCGCTGTTCAAGCTGCCGTTCGCGCAGATCTTCGTGCGCGCGGTGTGCACGTCGTGCATCGGCGCGCTGCAGGGCGCACTCGACGATTTCACCGGCTATGCGGCCACGCGCGTGTCGGCCAACAGCGGCGCGAAGACGACCGACGATCCGGGTGCGCAGAACGCGTGCGCGAACGCGGCCGTCGCGATCGACGAGATGAAGGTGCTGCTCAAGCGCAATTTCGCGGAACTGATGGCGTCGGTGACGGGCGGCCCGGCCGTGTCGATCGAGCGCCGCGTGCATTTCCGCTACCAGTCCGCGCAGGTCGCCGAGCGCTGCGCGCAGGCCGCGAACGCGCTGCTGCGCTATGCGGGCGGCAACGGCATCTACCACCGCAATCCGCTGGTGCGCCGCTTCCTCGACCTGCATGCGGCCCGCGCGCACTACGCGAACAACGTGGACCGCTTCGGCCAGAACCTCGGCGCCGTGATGCTCGGCCGCGAGAACACGGACTACTTCATCTGATGAGGTCGCGATGAACGACACGCAAGCGCAGCAATACGTGTTCGACGTCGTGGTCGTCGGCTCCGGCGCGGGCGCGCTGCTCGCGGCATGCCGCGCGGCCGACCGCGGGCTGTCCGCCGTCGTGATCGAGAAGACGGCGCTGTACGGCGGCACGTCGGCGATCTCCGGCGGCGGCATCTGGATCCCGTGCAACCACCACATCGCGGAACTCGGCGCGACCGATACGCGCGAGGCCGCGCGCCGCTATCTCGATGCGTGCACGGCCGGCGCGTCGTCGCGCGAGCGGCTCGACGCGTATCTCGACCGGGCGCCCGAGATGTTGCGTTACCTCGAAACGAAGACGCCCGTTCGCTACCAGGCGCTGCCGAAGTACGCGGACTATTTCCAGAAGCTGCCGGGCGCGATGCCGGGCTATCGCGCGCTCGATCCGCTGCCGTTCGACGGCGCGCTGCTCGGCGACGAACTCGACCGGCTGCGTCCGCCTTCGCCCGGCACGCTGATCGGCGGCCGTGTCGCCGTGACGTCGAAGGAGGCGCACACGCTGTTCTCGCGCGGGCCGGGCTTCATGAAGCTCGCGATCACGCAATTCGGTCGGTACTGGCTCGATTTCGGCGTGCGCCGCCGCACGCGGCGCGACCGGCGCCTGACACTCGGCAATGCATTGATCGGCGGGCTGCGCCGCGCGCTGCTCGACCGCAACGTGCCCGTGTGGCTCGACACGCCGATGCGCGACCTGATCGACGTCGACGGCCGCGTGACGGGCGTGCGCGTGCAGCGCTTCGGCCAGCCGGTGACGATCGTCGCGCGGCGCGGCGTGATCCTCGGCGCGGGCGGTTTCGAGCGCAACCAGCCGATGCGCGAACGCTACCTGCCGCAACCGACGCAGATGCAATGGAGCGCGACGCCGCCGGCCAACACCGGCGACGCGATCGCCGAAGGCCACCGGCTCGGCGGCGCGCTCGCGCTGATGGAACACGTCTGGGGCGCGCCGACGGTCGGCGTCGCGGGCGAGGAGAAGCAGCGCGCGCTGTTCGTCGAACGCAACCTGCCGGGCTGCGTGATCGTCAACGGCCTCGGCAAGCGCTTCGTCAACGAGGCCGCGCCGTATTCCGAATTCGTGCCGGCGATGTATCGCGACCATGCGCGCACCGGCGCATGCGTGCCGGCGTGGATGGTGTTCGACGCGCGCTTTCGCCGCAAGTATCCGTGCGGTCCGATCATGCCGGCCCCGATGATGCCCGATTCGCGCATTCCGGACGCGTTTCGCGACGTGCTCGTGAAGGCCGACACGATCGATGCGCTCGCCGGGCGGATCGGCGTCGACGCGGCCGGGCTGAAGGACACGCTGCGCGACATGGCGCGTTACGCGGCAACCGGGATCGACGACGCGTTCGGCAAGGGCGACAACCTGTTCGACACGTACTACGGCGATCCGAGAAACCAGCCGAATCCGTGTCTCGGGCCGGTCGACGAGGCGCCGTTCTATGCGGTGCGGATCGACGCGGGCGACATCGGCACGAAGGGCGGGCTCGTCACCGACGAGCACGCGCGCGTGCTGCGCGCCGACGGCGCGCCGGTCGACGGCCTGTACGCGATCGGCAACACCAGTGCATCGGTGATGGGCGCGAGCTACCCCGGCGCGGGCTCGACGCTCGGTCCGGCGATGACCTTCGGGTTCATCGCCGTCGACCACCTGGCCGCGCAGGCGGCCGACGCCGGCGGACGGTCAGACCGACCGTCCACGACTGAACTTGACGGAGTCCAATGATGAGCGATCTCACTACCCATCCGCTGCGCACCGACATGCTGCTGGCGATGCGCCGCCTCGCGCGCTCCGTCACGGTCATCAGCAGCGCGCACGACGGCCGGCGCTACTCGATGTCCGCGACGGCGGTCGATTCGCTGTCGACCGATCCGCCGTCGCTGCTGATCTGCATCAATCGCAATGCGTCGCTGTATCCGCCGCTCGACGCGGGCGCGCCGTTCTGCGTGAACGTGCTGTCGGCACGCCACGAAGGCATCGCGATCGACTGCAGCGGCCGCCTGAAGGGCGAAGCGCGCTTCACGACGGGCGAGTGGCGCACGTCGCCGCTCGGCGTCCCGTATCTGCACGATTCGCAGGCGAGCCTCGTGTGCGAGCAAGACGGCCGTTTCGAATACGGCACGCATACGGTGTTCATCGGGCGAATCCGCGAGGTGCTGATGAGCGGCGACGTCGATCCGCTCGTCTATCTCGACGGCGCGTATACGACGCCCGGCGCGCCCGCGAACCGCGCGGCCGCGTGACGGCCGCACGCTTGACCGCATCGGAAAGAGACGACTCATGACACGCAGACTGAACCGCAATATCGCGAACGGTGCGGACACAACGATCATGCGAGCGCGTGTGCTGTCGATCGGAGCTGCGGCAACGCAGGCGCCGAACGCGTTCGCAGGCATCGCACCGGCGCTCGCGTCGGACCCGGCACGGGGCCGCTCGCGCGAAACCGGCCGGCATGCGGCCGGTGCGGCATGAGGAGCCGGCGATGAGCGATTCCCGTTTTCACCGGCTGACCGTTGCCGACGTCATTGCCGAAAGCGACGACGCATGCTCGTTCGTGTTCGACGTGCCCGCCGCGTTGCGCGATGCGTTCGCGTACCGGCCCGGCCAGTTCCTGACGCTGCACGTGCCATGTGTCGACGCGACCGTCACACGCTGCTATTCGCTGTCGAGCGCGCCGGGCATCGATGCGGCACCGAAAATCACCGTCAAGCGGGTGCGCGACGGTCGCGCGTCGAACTGGCTGTGCGACCGCATCCGCGCGGGTGATGCGCTCGACGTGCTGCCGCCGGCCGGCGTCTTCACGCCGCGCACGCTCGACGGCGACCTGCTGCTGTTCGCGGGCGGCAGCGGCATCACGCCGGTGCTGTCGATCCTGAAATCGGCGCTCGTGCACGGCCGCGGGATGCTGACGCTGATCTATGCGAACCGCGACGAGCGCTCGGTGATCTTCCGCGACGAACTGCAGCAGCTCGCGCACCGCCATCCGGGCCGCCTGCGCGTGATCCACTGGCTCGACAGCGTGCAGGGCGTGCCGCAGCAGCGGCATCTCGAGGAACTCGCGCGGCCGTTCAGCCAGCAGGAGACGTTCATCTGCGGGCCGGCGATGTTCATGGAGAATGCGCTCTCCGCGATGCTCGGCCTCGGGCTGCCGCGCGCGCGCGTGCATGTCGAGCGCTTCGCGTCGCTGCCCGATGCGCCGGCGCAGGCCGATCCGGCGGCATCGTCCGCAACGACTTCCGCGGCCGACTCCGGCGATGGCGCGGCGATCGAGACGGTGCTCGACGGCGAGGCGTTCGCGTTCGACAGCGCGCCCGGCGAAACACTGCTCGACGCGATGCTGCGCGCCGGGCTGCCCGCGCCGAATTCCTGCCGGATGGGGCAGTGCGGCGCATGCATGTGCCGGGTCGAACGCGGGGAGGTGGCACTTGACGGCAACCACGTGCTCGACGACGACGAGATCGCGGCCGGCTGGACGCTCGCCTGCCGCGCGCGGCCCGCGAGCGACGCGCTGCGCGTGGTGTTCCCCGATTGAGCCGTGGCGCGCCGGCGGCGCGCGCGGCAACCCTGTTGCGATGCCTATGACGATGGACAACGAAATCCTCACCACGCCCGCGCTGATCGCGCGGGCTGCCGCGCGCCACGGCGCGCATCCGGCGATCGAGTCGGAACACGGCCGGCTGACCTACGCGGAACTCGATGCGGCGCGTCTCGAAGCGGCGCGCGCGCTGCTCGCGAGCGGCATCGACGCCGGCGACCGGATCGCCGTATGGGCGCCGAACCTGCCGCAATGGATCGTCGCGGCACTGGCGATCCACACCGTCGGCGCGATTCTCGTGCCGGTCAACACGCGGATGAAGGGCATGGAGGTCGGCGGCATCCTGCACGACGGCGGCGCGCGGCTGCTGTTCTGCTGCGGCACCTTCCTCGGCGAATCCTACCCGGCGATGCTCGCGCCGCACCGGCCCGCGACGCTCGAACGCGTCGTCGTGTTCGACGGCGAGCCGCCGTCCGGCTCGCGCGACGAAACCTGGAACGCGTTCCTCGCGCGCGGCGCGGCGGTACCGCTCGCCGCCGTGCGCGAGCGGGAGGCGCAGGTGACACCGGATACCGTGATGGACCTGATGTTCACGTCCGGCACGACGGGCCGCCCGAAGGGCGTGATGACGGCGCACGGACAGAACCTGCGGGCCGCACAGGCATGGGCCACGATCGCCGGCGTGCGCCAGGACGACCGCTACCTGATCGTCAATCCGTTTTTCCATACGTTCGGTTACAAGGCGGGCTGGCTCGCCGCGCTGTCGAGCGGTGCGACCGTGCTGCCGCATCTCGTGTTCCAGCCCGCCGACGTCTTGCGGCGCATCGCCGACGAACGCGTGTCGGTGCTGCCCGGCCCGCCGACGCTGTACTACGCGCTGCTCGATGCGCCCGATCGCGCGACGCGCGACCTGTCGTCGCTGCGGATCGCGGTGACGGGCGCGGCCGCGATCGCGCCGAGCCTGATCGAGCGGATGCGCGCGGAGCTCGGCTTCGAGACCGTGCTGACCGGCTACGGGCTGACCGAATCGTGCGGGTTCGCGACGCTGTGCCGTCATGGCGACGACGCGCAGACGATCGCCTGCACGTCGGGCCGGCCGATGCCGGGCGTCGAGTTGCGTATCGCGGGGCAGGACGGCGCGGCGCTCGGGCCAGACGAGACCGGCGAGATCTGGGTGCGCGGCTACAACGTGATGCGCGGCTACTTCAACCAGCCGGACGCGACGCGCGAAACCGTCGACGCGGACGGCTGGCTGCATACCGGCGACCTCGGCTGCGTCGACGCGAACGGCAACCTGAAGATCACCGACCGGATCAAGGACATGTTCATCGTCGGCGGCTTCAATTGCTATCCGGCCGAGATCGAGCGGCTGCTGGCGGCGCACCCGGCGATCGCGCAGGTTGCGCTGGTCGGCGTGCCCGATACGCGGCTCGGCGAAGTCGGGCATGCGTACGTCGTGCTGCGTCCCGGCGCGCACACCGACGCCGCCGCGCTGAACGACTGGGCGCGCAGCAACATGGCGAACTACAAGGTGCCGCGGCACTTCACGTTCGTCGAGCAACTGCCGACGAGCGCGGCCGGCAAGGTGCTGAAGTACCGGCTGCGCGCGGGCACCGAAGCGGCGGCCTGACCGCCGGCGCGCGATACGTCACCAACAGGATGAACGCATGAACGACACCGGATTTCCACAGGGCGCGGTGCTCATGTTCGGCGGCAGCGGCGGGATCGGGCAGGGCGTCGCGCTCGAATTCGCGCGCGCCGGCGTGCCGGTCGCGCTCGGCTATCGCAGCAAGGCCGACGTGGCCGAGCGTGTCGCGCACGACCTGCGCGGCACGGGTGTCGCGGCCACCACGCATTGCGTGGACGTGACCGATCCCGCGCGGATCGATGCGGCGCTCGCGGCAGCGATCGACGCGCACGGCCGCGTGCACACGATCGTGTGGGCGGCCGGCCCGTTCGTGAACCAGCGCCGAATCGGCGACATGACGCACGACGACTGGCGGCGCGCGATCGAGGTCGAGACCGTCGGCTTCTTCAACGCGGCGAAGGCCGTGTTGCCGCATTTCCGCGCGTCGGGCGGCGGGTCGTTCGTGACGCTCGGCTCGGCCGGGCATCTGCGCTGGCCGGATCGAGATGGATTGTCGGTCGCGCCGAAGGCGGCGAACGAGGCGCTCGTGAGAGGGCTCGCGCGCGAGGAGGGCCGTCACGAGATCCGCGCGAATTCGATCCTGGTCGGCGTGATCGAGGCCGGGATGTTTCCGGTGCTGCTCGAACAAGGGCAGTTCGAGCAGGCGTGGATCGACGAGACGCAGAAAATGCTCGCGCTCAAGCGCTGGGGCAAGGCGCGCGATATCGGGCGCGCGGCGGTGTTTCTCGCGTCGGACCGCGCGAACTACATCACGGGGCAGCAGCTGAACGTCTCCGGCGGGTACGGGTTGTAGCGGATGCACCGGGCCCGCTCGGACGAGCGGCTCGGCAGTCGAACGCGCCAGTTGCTCTCGGCGCCGGATCTGCACACCGCCGGCGAACGAGATCGTCGGCCCACATTGCATGCATCGATGTGTATGTACGGCCATCGCACCAGCGACTGGTTGCGCACGCATCGTCCTCGGTATTCACCCTGACCCGCATCGCACGATCTCGCATCTCAGACCACGTGCGGTTCGCGCGAGGTCACGTTGATGAAACATTTTCTTCCGTGCGTGGCGTCACACGCGCTTGCCGGCCGTTGCGACTTCGCGTGCGCCGACGGCCGCGCACGCTTTCCCGGCGTGCGTCGCGACGCCCGATTCGCTGCTTCCCGGCATCGGGCACGGCGCTGACGCGCCGAAAACAGATGCGCTCCTGAAACATTTCCGTCGATTTCCTCCCGCGCAACCCCGGACGTCAGGCCGCGACGCTTGTCCCGCGCCGGTCTGCGCCGCATGGCACACGCCTTGCGCTTAGGCCTGGGCCGCTCGACACAACCGCGACCAATGGCAACGACGAATCGCGGGAGCGGCACGCAATGACATCGAAATATCGGGGATCGGATCGCGCCGCGGGATGGTGGCCGGTCGTGTCGGACGCGCAATGCGTCGTATCGGCGACACGAACGGACACCGCACGCGTGATCCGTCAAACAGCAAGCTTGCTTGCGAGATGTCGTGCCGGGGGGCCCGCTGCGCGTGGCGGCATGCGCTGCACGCGGCGGGTCGGCGCGCGCGGCACATGCCGGGGAGACGCCCGTGAAAATGACAATGAATCAATGGGCAGCGCTGGCGATGCTGTTCGCGGCCGGCGCGCACGCGCAGGAAATCTACCTGCAGGGCGGCACGCAAGGCGTCGGCATCGGCGCGGCCGTGAGCTTCAACTCAGTGCTGGGCGCACACGCGGATTTCAATGCGATCAATCTGACGCATGACTTCACCGTGGCCGGCAATCGCTATCAGGATGACATCAAGCTGCGGCAAGGCGGCCTGTATGCGGACATCTTTCCATGGCGCGGCAGCGGCTTTCGCGCGACGATCGGATTGCGCTTCAACGACGACGAAATCCGCGGCGTATCGGTGCCTACCAACGGCACCTACGTCTTCGCCGGAAAGCGATACCCGGCGCTGCCGGGGATGTACGCGGTCGCGGAGGCGCGCTACCCGACCGTGATGCCGTACGTCGGGATCGGCTACGGACATCGCCCGGCGTCGAAAGGGCTCGGCTTCGTCGCCGATCTGGGTGTCGCATACGGGATCCCGCGCGGCTCGTACACGCTGTCGCCGGAACTCGCCGCCGCGGCCGGACCGCAGAAGAGCCAGGTTCTGACCTCCAGCGGCCTCGACGAACTGAACCGGATGACGTCGCGGTATCGGTGGTATCCGGTCCTGCAGATCGGGATCTCGTACCGTTTCTGAGCCGGATGTCCTACTGGATGCGAATCAGCGCGGCGCTCACCGGTGCGACCCGCACGGCCACCTGCTGTTTCGCGACGGCAAGCGTCTGTTGCGGCGTGCCGTGCCATGCGCCATTCAGCGCGACCGCCTGCCCGCCGAACGTGATCGGTGTCCCGCCGTTGTAAATGCCCGGATTGGCGAGCTGGGCACCCGTTGCATCACCCGATGAAGCGAGCGTCATCACTGCGATGTCGTTTGCGGCGCCGCAGCAACGCGGCATCGTTTCGCTGCGCGCACCCGCCGCGCCACGCTTTCTCTCCCCGCAGGCTCTCGTCCCAACAGACGATGTGACGCCATCCCCGACCGGCCAGAATCCTTTCACGAACAACGGAATCTGAACCTGGAGGAGGCCGACATGATCGATGTCCGTGCGCTCGGCTACGTCGTGGTCGAGGCGACCCGCGTCGATGCGTGGCGCCGCTACGCGGAAGACGTGCTGGGCATGCAGGCGCTCGACGCGCCCGACGGCGCGCTGTACCTGAAGATGGACGAGCGCGATTTCCGCTACGTGATCGTCCCCGGCACAACCGACCGCTATTTCGCGTCGGGCTGGGAGCTGCCCGACGGCGCCGCGTTCGACGCCGCGCTTGCTGCGTTGCAGCGCGCGGGCGTCGAAGCCGTGCGCGCCACGCGCGACGAAGCCACGCTGCGCCGAGTGCAGGCCATGGCGTGGTGCACCGACCCGTCCGGCAACCGCCACGAGCTGTACTGGGGCGCGCGCTGCGACTTCCGCCGCTTCGTGTCGCCGCTCGGCGTCGCGCGCTTCGTCACCGGCGACATGGGGCTCGGCCACGCGGTGCTGCCCGCGCCGCAGTTCGACGCGACCGACGCATTCGTGCGCGGCGTGCTCGGCTTCGAGCTGTCCGACATCTACCGCGTGAAGTTCACGCCGGACCCGGCCGAACCCGAGAAGCGCATCCACTTCATGCACTGCCGGAACGCGCGCCATCACAGCCTCGCGCTGTTCGAGATGGCCGTGCCGTCGGGTTGTGTGCACGTGATGGCCGAAGTCGACTCGATGGACGAAGTCGGCCGTGCACTCGATCGGGTCGCCGCGCACGACGTGAAGATGTCGGCGACGCTCGGCCGGCACTGCAACGACCAGATGATCTCGTTCTACATGAAGACCCCCGGCGGCTTCGATCTCGAATACGGCTTCGGCGGCCTCACGGTCGACTGGTCGAAGCACGCGGTGTTCGAGGCCACCAAGGTGAGCCAGTGGGGCCACGATTTCAGCATCGGATACCGGTAAGCCAGCACGATGACGATGAAACCTCTCGACAAGACGATGTCCGCGCGCGACGTGGTCGCGCAACTCGCCGACGGCATGACGATCGGCATCGGCGGATGGGGGCCGCGGCGCAAGCCGATGGCGCTAGTGCGCGAGATCGCGCGCTCGAACCTGAAGGACCTGACGGTCGTCGCCTACGGCGGCCCCGACGTTGGCCTGCTGTGCGCGGCGGGCAAGGTGCGCAAGGTGGTGTTCGGCTTCGTGTCGCTCGACGTGATTCCGCTCGAACCGCATTTTCGCCGTACCCGCGAACACGGCCGTGTCGACGTGCTCGAACTCGACGAAGGGATGCTGCAGCTCGGCCTGCGCGCGGCCGCGGCGCGCCTGCCGTTCCTGCCGACCCGCGCCGGGCTCGGCACCGCGCTGCTCGATCACGCGCCGCAACTGCGCACGGTCAAATCGCCGTACGACGACGGCGAGACGCTGCTCGCGATGCCGGCACTCGAACTCGACGTCGCGCTGCTGCACGTGAACGCGGCCGACCGGATGGGCAACACGCGCATCGATGGCCCCGATCCGTTCTTCGACGCGTGGATGGCGCGCGCCGCGCAGCGCTGCTACGTGTCGGCGGAAACGGTCGACGCGTCGCTCGCGACCGAAGACCTCGACGCCGCGAAACGCAACCCGTTCGAGCGCTCGCTCGTCACCGGCGTCGTGCATGCGCCGGGCGGCGCGCACCCGACGTCGTGCGGGCCGGCCTACGGCTGGGACCTGCCGCACCTGCGCGAGTACTGCGCGAGCGCGGAAGACGATGCGAAAACGGTGGCGTACCTGCGCGACGTGGTCGGCCAGGACGAACGCCAGTATCTCGAAGGCGTCGGCGGCCTGCCGCATGTGACGACGCTGCCGTTGCCGATTCTGTAAAGGAGCGCCTGTGAGCGAATCTCTCGACCATTCCCTCGCGGAACTGATGATCGTCGCGTCCGCGCGACTCTGGCGCGACGACGGCGAAGTGCTGGCGACCGGCATCGGCACGGGTCCGCGGCTCGCGGCCGGCCTCGCGCGGCTCGCCTACAACAACGGGCTGATGCTGACCGACGGCGAGGCGTATCTCGTCGAGGAGCCGGTCCCGCTCGGCCCGCGCCCCGACGGCCATCGCGTGAAGGCGAGCGGCTGGATGACCTACGAACGCGTATTCGACTGCCTGTGGCATGGCCGCCGCCACGCGCTGGTGATGCCGACGCAGATCGACCGCTTCGGCCAGGCGAACATCTCGTGGCTCGGCGACGACTACGCGCGTCCGAAGACGCAGCTGCTCGGCGCGCGCGGCTTCCCCGGCAACTCGACGAATCACGCGAATTCATTCTTCGTCAGCGGCCACGGCAAGCGCACGTTCGTCGAAGGTGAAGTCGACATGGTCTGCACGGTCGGCTACAACCCGGCGCGCCGGCTGCCCGGCATGAAGACCTTCGTCGACCTGCGCAGCATCGTCACCGACCTGTGCGTGATGGATTTCGGCGGCCCCGATCACGCGATCCGCGTGCGTTCGCTGCATCCGGGCGTGAGTTTCGACGAGGTGCAGGACGCGACCGGTTTCCCGCTGGTCGCCGCACCGGAACTCGGCACGACGGCCGCGCCGAGCGCGGAAGACCTGCGCATCGTGCGTGCGCTCGACCCTCACAACCTGCGCGCGACGATCGTGCGCAACAATCCGGCGCCGCGCCGCGGATGAGGTCCGACATGGAAGCGACCCAGATGACGTTCGGCGAAGGTGTCGTCGACTACGCGGTCGAGGACGGCATCGCGACGATCACGATGAACCGTCCCGAGTATCACAACGCGCAGAACTCGAAGATGACGTATGCGCTCGACGCGGCGTTCCGGCGCGCGTCGCACGACGACGCCGTGAAGGCGATCGTGCTCGCGGGCGCCGGAAAGCATTTCTCGGCGGGCCACGACATCGGCACGCCCGGCCGCGACATTCACGAGTCGTTCGACCGCGCGTCGCTGTGGTACGACCACGTCGACAAGGAGGGCGGCGAATTCCTCTATGCGCGCGAACAGGAGGTGTACCTCGGGATGTGCCGGCGCTGGCGCGACCTGCCGAAGCCGACCATCGCGATGGTGCACGGCGCGTGCATCGCGGGCGGGCTGATGCTCGCGTGGGTATGCGACCTGATCGTCGCGTCGGAGGACGCGTTCTTCGCGGATCCGGTCGTGCGGATGGGCATTCCGGGCGTCGAGTATTTCGCACACGCGTACGAACTGAACCCGCGCATCGCGAAGGAATTCCTGTTCCTCGGCGAGCGGATGCCGGCCGAGCGGGCGTACCAGATGGGCATGGTCAACCGCGTGGTGCCGCGCGAGCGGCTGCGCGACGCGACCTACGCGATCGCCGCGAAGATCGCGACGATGCCGCGGCTCGGGCTCGCGCTGACCAAGCAGGCGCTGAACCACGTCGAGGAATTGCAGGGCAAGCGCGCGGCGATGGATGCGGCCTTCGCGTGGCATCACTTCGCGCATGCGCACAACGAGCTCGTCAGCGGCGATCGCCTCGGCGGCTACGACGCGCGCAAGATGGCCAGCTCGCAGCGCCGGCCGGCGCAGGCGGACGGCGAAGGACGGACCGATGCGGCACCGGCCGCCGTCAACGGAGCCGCGGCATGAGCACGACGCTGCATACCCCGTTGTGCGATCTGCTCGGCTGCCGCTACCCGATCGTGCAGACCGCGATGGGCTGGGTGGCAGACGCACGGCTCGTCGCGGCGACCGTCAACGCCGGCGGCTTCGGCTTCCTGGCCGGCGCGACGCTGGAACCGGAGCAGGTCGAGGCCGAGATCCTGAAGGTGAAGTCGCTGACCGACAAGCCGTTCGGCATCAACTTCCACATGTTCCAGAAGAACGCCGTGCAGGTGGTCGATCTCGCGATCAAGCACCGGCTGCGCGCGGTCAGCTACGGCCGCGGGCCGGACGCGAAGACGATCCGCCGCTTCAAGGACGCCGGCATCGTCTGCATGCCGACCGTCGGCGCGCCGAAGCACGCGGCGAAGGCGGTCGAGCTCGGCGCGGACATCGTCACCGTGCAGGGCGCGGAAGGCGGCGGCCACACGGGCTCGGTGCCGACCACGCTGCTGCTGCCGAAGGTGCTCGACGCGGTGCGCGTGCCGGTGGTCGCGGCCGGCGGGTTCTTCGACGGGCGCGGACTGGCCGCCGCGCTCGCGTATGGCGCGGCCGGCATCGCGATGGGCACGCGCTTCCTGATGAGCGCCGAATCGCCGGTGCCGCGCGCGACGCTCGACCGGTACGTCGCGGTCGGCGACCCGGCGCGGATCCGCGTGTCGGACGCGCTCGACGGGCTGCCGCAACGCATGATCGACAACCCGTATCTGCTGAAGCTCGAGCGCTTCGGCCCGCTGCGCCGCACGCTGTTCGCGCTGAAGACGGCCGAAGCCTGGCGCCGTCAGAACGGGCTGCGCACGACCGACATGCTGGGCCTCGCGATCAAGGCGCTGCGCTCGCACGACTACACGGCGAGCCAGACGCTGATGGCCGCGAACGCGCCGTTCCTGATTCAGCGCGCGATCGTCGAGGGGCGGCCCGACGAGGGCGTGCTGCCGAGCGGCCAGGCGGCCGCGATGATCGGCGCGATCGAATCGTGCGACGCGCTGATCGCGCGGATCGTCGCCGAAGCTGGCGAGCGGCTCGACGCGCTGGCCGCGTTGCGCGGCGCGGCGGCGGCCCACGCGGCTTGAAAGACATCACAGGGAGGCAGTGGAGATGACTACATCCAAACAACCGGGCGGCGCGATGCCGTTCCGGATCGAGCGCGCCGACGGCATCGCCGAACTGGTGATCGACCATCCGCCCGTGAACGCGCTCGATGCGCAGGGCTGGCATGCGCTCGCGCGGGCGCTCGATGCGCTCGGCGAGGACGACGACGTGCGCGTGATCGTCGTGCGCGGCGAAGGCCGCGGCTTCTGCGCGGGCGTCGACATCAAGGAGCTGGCCGCGCATCCGGAACGGATCGTGTCGGTCAACGCGGGCAACTACGAGACCTTCCGCGCGGTGCACCGCAACCCGAAGCCGGTGATCGCGGCTGTTCACGGCTTCGTGCTCGGCGGCGGGATCGGCATCTGCGGCGCGGCGGATATCGTCGTCGCGGCCGATTGCGCGCGTTTCGGCGTGCCGGAGATCGACCGTGGCGCGATGGGCGGCGGCGCGCATCTGCAACGACTGTTCGGCGTGCAGAAGGTCCGCGCGATGTACTTCACCGGCGACATGATCGACGCGGCCGAAGCGTACCGGCTCGGCGCGGTCGAGCAGGTCGTCGCGCGCGATGCGCTGCGCGACGCGGCGCGCTCGATCGCCCGCAAGATCGCGGACAAGAGCCCGGCAATGGTGCGGCTCGCGAAGGAGGCGCTGAACGGCGTCGAGGACGGCGATCTCGAGGACAAGTACCGCTGGGAGCAGGGCTTCACGCTGCAGGCGTACATGACCAACGACTCGACCGAGGCGCGTGCCGCGTTCGTCGAGAAGCGCGATGCGCGGTTCGACGCGCAAGCCGAGGAGGCACGCGCATGAACCTGACCTATACGCCGCAACAGCAGGCGTTCCGCGCGGAAATCCGCGACTGGCTCGCCGCGCACGTGCCGCGAGAGCGGCTGCCGAGCTTCGACACCGAGGAAGGCTTCATCGCGCACCGCGAATGGGAGCGCACGCTGCACTCGGGCCGCTGGAGCATGGTCACGTGGCCGCGCGAGCTGGGCGGGCGCGGTTGCGACCTGATCGAGTGGCTGATCTTCGAGGAAGAGTACTGGCGCGCCGACGCACCGATGCGCGTGAACCAGAACGGCATCTTCCTGCTCGGCCCGACGCTGATGGATTTCGGCACGGCGGAGCAGAAGGCGCGCTTCCTGCCGGCGATGGCGGCGGGCGAGCACGTGTGGGCGCAGGGCTGGTCGGAGCCGAACGCGGGCTCGGACATGGCCGCGATCCGCACGACGGCGATCCGCATCGGCGACGAATACGTGCTCAACGGCCAGAAGATCTGGTCGACACGCGCGGTGTGGGCCGACTGGCTGTTCGGGCTGTTCCGCAGTGATCCCGAATCGTCTCGGCACCACGGGCTCACGTTCCTGATGGTGCCGCTGTCGACGCCGGGCATCACCGTGCGGCCGATCCGCCAGCTGAACGGGCAGACGGGCTTCGCGGAAATCTTCTTCGACGACGTGCGCGTGCCGGTCGAAAACCGCCTCGCGGCCGAAGGCGCGGGCTGGCAGGTCGCGATGGCGACGGCCGGCTTCGAGCGCGGGTTGATGCTGCGTTCGCCCGCCCGTTTCCAGCGCACCGCGCAGGCGCTGCGCGACCTGTATCTCGCGCACCGCGACAGCGCGGATCGCGACCCGACGCTGCGCGAGCGCGTGGTGTCCGCGTGGATGGATGCGCAGGCGTACGCGCTGTCGACCTACGCGACCGCGAGCCGGCTGCTGAAGGGCGGCCATATCGGCGCGGAGTCGAGCACCAACAAGGTGTTCTGGTCGGAACTCGACCTGCGGATGCACCAGACCGCGCTCGACATCCTCGGCGCGCACGGCGAGGTCGTCCCGCAGTCGGCCGCGCAGCACGCGACGCTCGGTCACTGGCTCGACGGCTTCCTGTTCGCGCAGGCCGGCCCGATCTATGCGGGCACCAACGAGATCCAGCGCAACATCGTCGCCGAACGGATGCTCGGCATGCCGCGCGCGTAAGCGCGCAGGCGCCACCCTCACTGAACGGACATCGTATGGATTTCGTATTCGATGAAGACCAGGAAGCGCTCGCGGACAGCGTGAAGCGCCTGCTGATGACCGAGATGACCCCGGAGCTGATCCGCGAGCTGTGGGCCACGCCGACGGGCCGCTCCGACGCGCTGTGGTCGCTGTTCGCGTCGCAGGGGCTGACCGCCGTGTCGGTGCCCGAGGCGCACGGCGGCCTCGGCCTGACCGAAGTGGAATGGGCGCTGCTCGCGCAGACCTACGGTTATTTCGGCAGCCCGGAGCCGCTGCTCGACACGGCGCTCGTGTCGGCCGGCGTGCTCGCGCGACTGCCCGCCGCGGACTGGCGCGACGCACTGCTGCGCGACATCGCCGAAGGGCGCGCGCGTGTCGCGCTCGTGCATCCGGTGAACCCGTATGCGGCCGACGTGCACGTCGCGCAAGCGCTGCTGTGCGAGCACCGCGGCGAGCTGCACCGCGTGGATCCCGCGCAGTGCGCGTGGCGCCCGGTCGACAGCGTCGATCCGTCGCGGCGCCTGTTCACGCTCGACTGGGAGCCGTCGGCGGCCACGCGCATCGCGGGCGCCGACGAAGCCGCGCCATTGCTCGATCGCGCGCTCGACCACGGCGCGTTCGCGGTCGCGGCACAGCTGCTCGGCCTCACGCAGCGCGTGCTCGACGTCGCGATCGACTACAGCGCGCAGCGCAAGCAGTTCGGCAAGGCGATCGGCTCGTACCAGGCGCTCAAGCATCTGCTCGCCGACGTCGCGATTCGCTATGAGTTCGCGCGGCCGGTGGTGGCGCGCGCGGCCCAGGCGATCGCCGACGATCACCCGCAGCGCGCGGTGCTGGTGTCGCACGCGAAGCTCGCGGCGACCGCCGCCGCGCAACTGGCCGCGCGCCACACGATGCAGGTGCACGGCGCGATCGGCTACACGTGGGAGCTCGACCTGCAGATCTTCATGAAGCGGATCTGGGCGCTCTCCGGCAGCTGGGGCGACAACGCATTCCACAAGGCCCGCGTGGCCGACGCGATCGTCGGGCAGGCATTGCTGATCGGCCCCGCGCAGACTTTCGACTTCGAGGAAACCTACTGATGAAACAAGCCTATATCGTCGACGCGCTGCGCACGCCGACCGGCCGCCGCAAGGGCGGGCTCGCGCACGTGCATGCGGCGGACCTCGGCGGCTTCGTGCTGAAGACGCTCGTCGAACGCAACGCGATTCCGGCCGACGAATACGACGACGTGGTATTCGGCTGCGTCGACACGATCGGCCCGCTCGCCGGCAACATCGCGCGCACCTGCTGGCTCGCGGCCGGGCTGCCGCTGCAGGTGCCCGGCGTGACGGTCGACCGCCAGTGCGGCTCGTCGCAACAGGCCGTGCATTTTGCCGCGCAGGCCGTGATGAGCGGCGTGCAGGACGTGGTGGTCGCGGGCGGCGTGCAAACGATGACGCAGATCCCGATCTCGTCCGCGATGACGAGCGCGGCGCCGCTCGGCTTCAACGACCCGTTCTCGGGCAGCACCGGCTGGCGCGCGCGCTTCGGCGACGCGCCGGTGTCGCAGTTCGTCGCGGCACAGCGGATCGCCGATCACTGGAACCTGTCGCGCGACGCGATGGAGCGTTACGCGCTGGAAAGCCACCGCCGCGCGGTGGCGGCGATCGAGGCCGGCCATTTCAAGCGGGAAATCGTGCCGCTCGAAGGCGTGACGCACGACGAAACGCCGCGACCCGACACGTCGCTGGAGAAGATGGCGACGCTCGAACCGTTGATGCCGGGCGGCTCGCTGACGGCCGCCGTCGCGAGCCAGACCTGCGATGCGGCCGCCGCGTTGCTGATCGTGTCGGAGGACGCGCTGAAGCGCTACGGGCTCACGCCGCGCGCACGCATTCACCACCTGAGCGTGCTCGGCGACGATCCGCTGTGGATGCTCACCGCGCCGATCCCGGCGACCAAGGCCGCGTTGAAGAAGAGCGGGCTCGACTGGTCGCGGATCGACGTTGTCGAAATGAACGAGGCGTTCGCGTCGGTCGCGCAGGCGTGGCTCGCCGACACGCGCTTCCCGCACGAGAAGACCAACCCGAACGGCGGCGGCATCGCGCTCGGTCACCCGCTCGGCGCGACCGGCGCACGGCTGATGACGACGCTGCTGCACGAACTGGAACGTACCGGCGGCCGTTACGGATTGCAGACGATGTGCGAAGGCGGTGGCCTCGCGAACGTCACGATCATCGAGCGCCTGTGAGCGCGGCACTTTCACGATCTCTCGATCCAGGAGGCACAAGCATGGGAATCTGTAACGGACGCACCGCCATCATCACCGGCGCGGGCGGCGGGCTCGGGCGCGAATACGCGCTCGCGTTCGCGGCCGAAGGCGCGGCGGTCGTCGTCAATGACATCCGCCACGAGGCCGCGCAAGCCGTGTGCGACGAGATCGCACGACGCGGCGGCCGCGCGCTCGCGAATGCCGACGACATCACCAGGATCGACACCGCGCAGCAGATCGTCGATGCCGCGCGCGAAGCGTTCGGCGACGTGCACGTGCTGGTCAACAACGCGGGCATCTGCCGCGACAAGATGTTCACCAGCATGACCGAAACCGACTGGGATGACGTGATGCGCGTGCATTTGCGCGGCCACTTCTGCCTGTCGCACGTGCTGGCGCGCGTGTGGCGCGACGCTGCAAAGGCCGGCAATCCGGTCGACGCGCGCATCGTCAACACGAGTTCCGGCGCCGGGCTGCAAGGGTCGATCGGTCAGTCGAACTATGGCGCGGCGAAGGCCGGCATCGCGGCGCTCACGCTGATGCAGGCGGTCGAGCTGCAGCGGTACGGCGTGCGCGTGAACGCGCTCGCGCCGGCCGCGCGCACGTCGATGACCGAAGGCGTGTTCGCCGACATGATGAAGAAGCCCGAGGACGGCGGCTTCGACTACTTCGATCCGGCCAACGTCGCGCCGCTCGTCGTATGGCTCGGCAGCCCGCTGTCGGCCGACGTGACGGGCCAGGTGTTCGAGGTCGCAGGCGGGATGATCGCGGTCGCCGAAGGCTGGCGCACCGGCCCGAGCGTCGACCGCGGCGCGCGCTGGGCGCCGGCCGAGGTCGGCCCGGCGGTGGCGCGGCTGCTCGCCGATGCGCGTCCCGCGCAGCGTGTGTACGGGAGCTGAGGCATGGATCTGGCGCTCACCGACGAACAGGCGATGATCCGCGACGCGGCGGCCGACGTGCTCGCCGAACGCAGCGCGTCCGCCGACGTGCGCCGCGCGCTCGAGCAATCGGCCGGCCGCGACGACACGCTGTGGGCCGCGCTCGCAGGCGAGCTCGGCTGGAACGCGCTGTCGCTGCCGGAGGCGGCGGGCGGGATGGGGCTCGGCGCGGTCGAACAGACACTGTTGATGGAACAGCTCGGCCGGCGCGTCGCGTGCGTGCCGTATTTTTCGACCGCGTGCCTGGCTGCGACCGCGCTGGCGAGCTGCTCCGACTCGCCGCACGCGACCGGCTGGCTCGCGAAGATCGCCGAAGGTGCATGCAGCGCGACGCTGGCATTGCCGTTCGAGCTTCCGGCCGGTGCCGGGCAGTTCCCGGTCGTCGCGGAAGAAGCCGCGGGCGGCTATGCACTGTCCGGCACGATCGAACAGGTGATCGACGGCGCGCGCGCCGATCTGCTGCTGATTCCCGCACGGATCGCGAACGAAGGGCAGTCGATCGGCCTGTTCGCGATCGACGTCGCGACGGCGCCCGGCCTGAGCATCACGCCGCTCGACACGCTCGACGCGACGCGGCCGATCGCGCGCATCGTCCTCGACGAAATCCGTGTGAACCGCGATGCGTTGTTGGCCGCCGGCACCGTTGCCTCGCAGGTGCTCGAGCGCGCCGGATGGTTCGCGGCGCTCGCGCTGGCCGCCGAACAGCTCGGCGGCGCACAGCAATGCCTCGACCTGACGCTCGACTACACGGGCCAGCGCGTGCAGTTCGGCCGCGCGATCGCGTCGTTCCAGGCCGTCAAGCACCGCTGCGCGCAGATGATGGTGCTGATTGAATCCGCACGCTCGGCCGTGCTCGGCGCGGCGCACGCATGGGATGCGGAAGCGGGCGGGGCGGTGCCGGGCGCGATGTTGCGCGGCGACGTCGCGGCCGCGAAAGCCGCCGCGAACGACGCGTATGCGTTCTGCGCGCAGGAAGCGATCCAGTTGCACGGCGGCGTCGGCTTCACGTGGGAATACGACCCGCATCTCTACTTCAAGCGCGCGCAGGCGTCGCTCGCGCAGTTCGGCAGCACGCCGCAACTGCTCGAATGGATCGCACGCCACGCGATCGACGGCGACGCGTCGCGGCGCGAGGCGACACCGACATCGGCACAGGCGTCGACGGCCACGCGTGCGTCCGCCGCGCGCACCGGAGCACTCCAATGAACAGCGAAACGCGCGAACAGCAATTGCGGCACGAAGTCGCCGACTGGGTGCAGTCGCACCTGACCGGCGAATTCGCGTGCCTGAAATTTCGCGGCGGCCCGGGTGACGAGGAAGCGTTTCCTGAGCTGCGCAAGGCGTGGGAACGGGAACTGGCGCACGGTGGCTGGACCGGCCTCGGCTGGCCGACCGACGCGGGCGGCCGTGGCTTCACGGTCGCCGAGCAGGTGATCTTCCACGAGGAATATGCGCGCGCCGGCGGCCCCGGCCGGATGGGCCATATCGGCGAAGGGCTGCTCGGGCCGACGCTCGTCGCGTGCGGCACCGACGACCAGTGCGCGCGCTTTCTGCCCGGCATTCTCGCCGGCACGCAGTTCTGGTGCCAGGGCTACTCGGAGCCGGGCGCGGGCTCCGATCTCGCGAACGTGCGCACGCGCGCCGAGCAGGACGCCGACGGCACCTGGCGCGTGTACGGCCAGAAGGTGTGGACGTCGCTCGCGCACGATTCCGACTGGATCTTCGTGCTCGCGCGCACCGATGCCGCATCGAAGGGCAACAAGGGGCTGTCGTTCCTGCTGATGCCGCTCGACCAGCCGGGCATCGAGATCCGCCCGATCAGGCAGCTCAACGGCGGCGCCGAATTCAACGAAGTGTTCTTCGACGGTGCGCGCGCGCAAGCACGCGACCTGGTCGGCGCGCCGGGCGACGGCTGGCGAATCGCAATGACGCTGCTCGGCTTCGAGCGCGGGATGTCGACGCTCGGCCAGCAGATGCAGTTCGTCCGCGAGCTCGAATGGGTGATCGACGCCGCGCGGGAATCGGGCGCCGATCGCGACCCGGTGCTGCGCCAGCGGATCGGCCGCGCGTGGGCCGGGCTGCGCGTGATGCGCTACAACGCGCTGCGGATGCTGTCCGGCGCGGACGACGCGAACGGCGGCGCCACCGCACCGCTGCGCCGCGAGGCGCTGATCTACAAGTACTTCTGGTCGAACTGGCACCGCGACCTCGGCCAGCTCGCGATGGACGCGCTCGGGCCCCGCGCGAACGTGATCGATCCGGCCGACGAGAAGCTCACCCATCTGCAGCGCGTGTTCCTGTTCTCCCGTGCGGACACGATCTACGCCGGCACCAACGAAATCCAGCTCAACATCATGGCCGAGCGCGGGCTCGGCATGCCCAGAGAACCACGAGGCACAGCATGACCGAACCCCAGATCCAGAAAGCGCCGGCCTACGTGCCGGGCCACCAGCTGCTTGCCGGCAAATCGGTGCTGATCACGGCCGCCGCCGGCGCCGGTATCGGCTTCGCGGCCGCGCGCCGCTGCGCGGAGGAAGGCTGCCGCGCGCTGTTCATCTCCGACATCCACGAGAAGCGCCTCGAACAGGCAGTGGAGACGCTGCGCGCCGAAACGGGGCTGCGGCAGATCTATGGCCGTCTGTGCAACGTCGCGGTCGAGGACGACGTGCAGGCCCTCGTGGCCGATGCGCAGGACAAGCTCGACGGCGTCGACGTACTGATCAACAACGCCGGGCTCGGCGGCGCCAAACGCATCGTCGAAATGGACGATGCCGAATGGTCGCGGGTGATCGACATTAGCCTTACCGGGACGTTCCGGATGACGCGCGCGATGCTGCCGCACATGCAGGCCCGCGGCCGCGGCGCGATCGTCAACAACGCATCGGTGCTCGGCTGGCGTGCGCAGGCGGAACAGGCGCACTACGCGGCGGCGAAGGCGGGCGTGATGGCGCTCACGCGCTGCGCGGCGCTCGAGGCGTCGCCTTACGGGGTGCGCATCAACGCGGTCGCGCCGAGCATCGCGATGCACGATTTTCTGAAGAAGTCGGCCCCGGCCGACTTGCTGAATCAACTGGCGTCGCGCGAAGCCTTCGGGCGCGCCGCCGAAGTCTGGGAGGTCGCGAACGTGATGGTGTTCCTTGCAAGCGATTACGCGTCGTACATGACGGGCGAAGTGCTGTCGGTCAGCAGCCAGCACGCATGATGGCGACGACACTCGACCCCGTGCGCGCGACGCCCCGCGTGTTCGCGCATCCCGACGAACTCGCGGCGGCCGTCGGCGACACGCTCGGCGCGAGCGCGTGGCTCGCGATCGACCAGATCCGCATCGACGGCTTCGCCGACGCGACGGGCGACCATCAGTGGGTGCACGTCGACCCGGTGCGGGCGAAGGACGGCCCGTTCGGCGCGTGCATCGCGCACGGTTACCTGACGCTGTCGCTCGTCAACCATTTCCTGCCGCAGATCGTGCGCATCGACGGCGCGCGGCTCGGCGTCAACTACGGCTGCGACAGGATCCGTTTCCCGGCGCCGGTGAAGGTCGGCGCGCGCGTGCGGGGCGTCGGCGAGCTGCTGCGCGTCGAGCCGATCGACGGCGGCGTGCAGGCGTGGATCCGCGTGACCGTCGAGATCGAAGGGGAAGGCAAGCCCGGTTGCGTTGCCGACACCATCAGCCGTTACTACTTCTAGTTCCAGATTCAGAGAGCCAGCTCATGGAAGACGCAGTCATCGTTTCCGTCGCACGCACGCCGATCGGCAAGGCGTTTCGCGGCATGTTCAACGACACCGAGGCGCCCGCGCTGGGCGGCCACGTCGTGCGCGCCGCGCTCGAACGCGCGGGCGTCGCGCCGGCCGACGTCGACGACGTGCTGATCGGCTGCGCCGCGCAGCAGGGTACGCAGGGCTACAACATCGGCCGCCTGTCGGCCGCGGCGGCAGGGCTGCCGGCGTCGGTGCCCGGCATGTCGATCGACCGCATGTGTTCGTCGGGCCTGATGTCGATCGCGAGCGCCGCGCGCAGCATCGGCGCGGGCGACGCGCGGATCGTCGTCGCAGGCGGCGTCGAATCGATCTCGCTCACGCAGAACAAGCACAAGAACGGCTACCGCGCGCGTTCGCAGGCCGTGCTCGACCACCAGCCGGCCGCGTACATGGCGATGATGGAAACCGCCGAGATCGTGTCGCGCCGCTACGGGATTTCGCGTGCGGCGCAGGACGAATTCGCGCTGCAGAGCCACCAGCGCACCGCCGACGCGCAGGCGGCCGGCCGCTTCGACGCGGAAATCGCGCCGCTCGACGTGACGCGCGCGCTGTTCGACAAGGAAGGCAACCTGACCGGTCACGAGGCCGTGCGCGCGGCACGCGACGAAGGCGTGCGCGCCGATACGACGGCCGAGCGGCTCGCGGGCCTCAAGCCGTCGTGGAGCGGCGGCAAGGTCGTCGAGCAGGGCGAGTTCGTGACGGCCGGCAACGCGTCGCAGCTGTCGGACGGTGCGGCGGCGGTGGTCGTGATGTCGCGAGCCGAAGCCGCGCGTCGCGGGCTCGCGCCGCTCGGCACGTTTCGCGGGCTGGCCGTGGCCGGCTGCGAGCCGGACGAGATGGGCATCGGCCCGGTGTTCGCGATCCCGAAGCTGCTGGCGCGCTTCGGGATGACCGTGCGCGACGTCGGGCTGTGGGAGCTGAACGAGGCATTCGCGTGCCAGGCGCTGTATTGCCGCGACACGCTCGGCATTCCCGACGAGCGGCTGAACGTCGACGGTGGCGCGATCGCGCTCGGCCACCCGTTCGGGATGTCGGGCACGCGGATGACGATGCACGCGCTGCTCGAAGGCGCGCGCCGCGGCGTGCGGCATGCGGTCGTGACGATGTGCATCGGCGGCGGGATGGGTGCCGCCGCGCTGTTCGAGGTCGGCGCGTAACGGCATTCGACGCAGTCGCACCGGCCGCCGGACCGGCAGCCCGGAACGGCTGCCATCCATTCGGAACCATGCGAGGCCGCGGCAACGACCGACGGCCCGGAGACTTGCAGCGGCAGGGCGAGCGCGTCGGCGCGGGCCCGGGCCGCTTGCCAGGACAGGAGACAACCGATGAAACGTACCTTGCCAGGACTCACGATGTCGGCGCTCGTGCTCGGCGCCGCGCTGTTCGCGTTCTCGCCGCGACCGCTGCCGGCGTTCCCGGTCACGGCGATCCATGCGGACCGCCTGCAGATCAACGGGCTCGCCCGCGCCGGCACGCGCATCGTCGCGGTCGGCGAGCGCGGCGTGATTCTGCTGAGCGACGATGCGGGCCGCCGCTGGCGGCCGGCGTCGGTCACGCCCGATCAGGGCTCGACGCTCACGCAGGTGACCTTCATCACGCCGACGCTCGGCATCGCGGTCGGCCACGACGGCCGGATCGTGCGCAGCGACGACGCGGGCGTGCACTGGCGCGAGGTCCACAGCGACCACGCGCATTCCGATCCGCTGTTGTCCGTCTGGGGCCGCGTGAACGGCCCGCTGTTCGCGGCCGGCAGTTTCGGCCAGCTGCTGCGCTCGGACGATGCGGGGCTCACGTGGCAGCCGCTGAAGACGCCGGCGGGCGACCGTCACCTGAACGCGATCGTCGGCGACAGCGACGGCAACCTGCTGATCGCGGGCGAGAGCGGCACGCTGCTGCGCTCGACCGACAACGGCGCCACCTGGGACAAACGCCCGTCGCCCTACGCAGGCTCGCTGTTCGGCGCGCTGATGCTCGCGAACGGCGACTGGATCGCGTACGGCATGCGCGGCAACGTGCTGCGCAGCACCGATCGCGGCGCGACCTGGACGCACGTCGACAGCCGCGTGCCGGTGTCGTACTTCGGCGCGACCCAGCTTGCCGACGGCGAACTCGTGCTGGTCGGCCAGGGCGGCGCGATCGTCGCGTCGCGCGACGGCGGCCTGACCTTCGACGTGCGCAAGCTCGGCGGCGTGCAGAGCCTCGCGGCCGTGCTCGACATGGGCTCCGGCGCGCTGCTGCTCGGCGGCGAGGCCGGCGTCGCGCCGCTCGCCGCGTCGCCGTCCTGATGCGCGGCGGCGGCGCTTGCCGCCGCCCGCATCCGTTCGTCTCGCTGCGCCGACTCGTATCGCCCGCATCGTCCGTCCCGTCCGTTCCGACCCGAGAAATCCATGAACGACCTGTCACGCCACACCGAAGCCGTTCCCGCATCGCGCCTCGCCGCGTTCGTCGAGCGCTGCGCCGACACGATCATCCGGCAGCGCCGGCTGCTGATGCTGCTGTGCGTCGCGGTGACGCTCGCGCTCGGCTTGTCCGCGACGCGCCTGAAGCTCGATCCGGGCTTCAACAAGATGATCCCGATGCAGCACCCGTACATGCAGGTGTTCGAGCGCTACGCGGGCGCGTTCCCCGGCGCGAACACGATCCTCGTCAGCCTGCGCTGGAAGGGCGACGGCGACATCTACAACCAGACGTTCATGGACGCGCTGCGCCACGCGACCGACGACGTGTTCTTCATCCCCGGCGTGAACCGTTCGCGCGTGTTCTCGCTGTTCACGCCGAACGTCCACTACACGGAAGTGACGGAAGCCGGCTTTCGCGGCGACGTGGTCGTGCCCGGCCAGTTCTCGAGCGCGAACCCGGACGATCTCGCGAAGGTGCGCCGCAACGTCGCGCGCTCCGGGCAGATCGGCCGGCTGGTGGGCAACGACCTGAAGTCGGCGCTGATCCGCGCGGAACTGCGCGAGACCGATCCGGCCACCGGCAAGCGGCTCGACTACAGCGCGGTCGCGCGCCAGCTCGAGGAAATCCGTGCGCGTTACGCGAAGCAGGGCATCGACGTCAACATCATCGGCTTCGCGAAGCTGGTGGGCGACGTCGAGGCCGGGATCGCCGGCGTGATGGCGTTCTTCGCGCTGGCGTTCCTCGTGACGGCCGCGCTGCTGTTCGCCTATACGCGCTCGCTGAAGACCACCGTGCTCGCGCTCGTCGTCGCGCTGCTGCCGGTCGTCTGGCTGCTCGGCGCGCTGCCGCTGCTCGGCCTCGGCATCGACCCGATGTCGATCCTCGTGCCGTTCCTGATCTTCTCGATCGGCGTGTCGCACGCGGTGCAGATGACCAATGCGTGGAAGCAGGCGCTGGTGCGCGGCGCGTCGTCGGTCGAAGCCGCGCGCGACGCGTTCCGCAAGCTGTTCGTGCCGGGCACGGTCGCGCTGCTGACCAACGCGCTCGGCTTCATGGTGATCATGCGGATCCAGATCGACATCGTGCGCGAGCTTGGCATCACCGCGTGCCTCGGCGTGCTGCTCATGATCGTCACCAACAAGGTGTTCCTACCGATCCTGCTGTCGTACACGCGCCTCGAGCGCGGCACGCTCGCGCGCGCTCAGCGCACGGCCGCCGCGGGCGGCAGCGGGAAGTGGTCGCGCTTCGCGGTGTTCGCGCGGCCGGCGCCGGCGCTCGGCGTGTTCGCCGTGGCGCTCGCGCTGCTCGCATACGGCACGCTCGAGTCGCGCAAGCTGGAGATCGGCGACATCGGCACCGGTGCGCCGGAGCTGCGCGCGAACTCGCGCTACAACATCGACAACGCAGCCATCACGCACCAGTACAACATCGGTGTCGACGTGCTGTCGGTGATCGTCGAGACGACCGGTTTCGACGACGCGTGCCTGCACTACCCGGTGATGAGCGCGATCGAGAAGTTCGAGATGAACATGCGCGGTGTGGCCGGCGTGCAGTCGGTCACGAGCGTGTCGTCGCAGGGCAAGGTGTTCATCGCCGCGTTCAACGAAGGCAACCCGCGCTGGGCCGCGCTGCCGCGCTCCAGCGACGGGCTCACGCAGGGTGCCAATGCGTTCGATCCCGACAACGGGATGAACACCGCGAACTGCAAGGCGATCCAGGTGCTGATCTATACGCAGAACCACGAAGGCACGACCATCGCGCACATCGTCGACGAGATCAAGCGCTTCGCGGCCGAGAACCCGACGCCGAACGTCGCGTTCCGGCTCGCGGGCGGCAACGTCGGCGTGATGGCCGCGACCAACGAGGCGGTCGGCGACGCGGAGGTCGCGATGCTGCTGTCGATCTTCGGCGCGATCGCGCTGCTGTGCGCCGTCACGTTCCGCTCGTGGCGCGCGGTGCTGTGCATCATCGTGCCGCTCACGCTGGTGTCGATCCTGTGCAACGCGGTGATGGCGCGGCTCGGCATCGGGCTGAAGGTCGCGACGCTGCCGGTGATCACGCTCGGCGTCGGGGTCGGCGTCGACTACGGGATCTACCTGTACGAACGCCTGCAGCACGACATCCGCCACGGCGCGACGCTGCCGGACGCATTCGCCGACGCGATGCGCCAGCGCGGCACCGCTGCGCTGTTCACGGCCGTCACGATGTTCATCGGCGTCGGCACCTGGGCGTTCTCCGCGCTGAAATTCCAGGTCGACATGGGCGTGCTGCTTGCGTTCATGTTCCTCGTGAACCTGTTCGGCGCGGTGTTCCTGCTGCCCGCGCTGGCCGCATGGCTCGGCGTCGAGCGCGCCGAGCGCCGCGTGTCGCACGAGCCGCAGCCGGCGTCGCCGCAGGCCGCGCCGACACCCGCGCTCAAGCCGGCACGCACGCTCGAACCCGGCAATCCGGTGCGCTGAGCAACGCAACCCCCCGTTACCCGGTGCGCGGCGGGCCGCCGCGCGTCCCACCAAGAGGAGTCAACCCACATGTCCGCACGCCCTTACAAGATCGAAGCCCAGCCGCTCGCGCAGCGCTATGCGCGCGGCTGGCACTGCCTCGGGCTCGCCCGCGACTACAAGGACGGCAAGCCGCATACGCTGAACGCGTTCGGCCGCAAGCTTGCCGCGTTCGCCGATTCGACCGGCAAGGTCAACGTCGTCGACGCGTATTGCCCGCACATGGGCGCCGACCTGAGCCTCGGCAAGGTCGAAGGCGACAACCTCGTGTGCCCGTTCCACGGCTGGGCGTGGAACGGCGAAGGGCAGTGCGCGTCGATCCCTTACTGCAAGCGGATTCCGCCGAAGGCGCGCATCGGCGCGTGGCCGACCTGCGAGGAAAACAACCTGCTGTTCGTGTGGAACGACCCGGAAGGCAATGCGCCGCCGCCGGAAGTCGCGATTCCGCGCCTCGACGTGTGCTTCTCCGACGAATGGTCGGACTGGGTCGTCGACAAGATGGTGATCCAGGCGAATTGCCGCGAGCTGGTCGACAACATCTCGGACGTCGCGCACTTCGCGACCGTGCACCGCGCGCCGATCGACTATTTCGCGAACCTGTTCGAGGATCACAAGGCGACGCAGCTGATGGTCGGCCGCAGCGAGAAGCTCGGCGGCGACAGCCTGACCGCGTTGTCGACGTATTTCGGGCCGGCCGTGCACATCACGCAGATGATGGGGCAAAGCGGCGGGCAGCCGATCCATTCGGTGTTGCTGAACTGTCACGTGCCGATCGACATGAACAGCTTCGAGCTGCGCTACGGCGTGATCGTGAAGAAGGTGGCCGGCCTGAGCGATGCGCAGAACCTGGAGATCGCGAACGCATACGTGAAGGAAGCGCAGCGCGCGTTCTACGAGGACGTCGACATCTGGCACAGCAAGACGCGCATCGACAACCCGCTGCTGTGCGAAGGCGACGGGCCGCTGTACCAGATGCGCGACTGGTATTCGCAGTTCTACCTGGACGCAGCCGACGTGCGGCCGTCGAGCGTCGCGCGCAAGACGTTCGAGATGACGATCCGCGACGGTGCGACGCCGCCGGCGCTGCATCACGTGTTCGAGCCGCGGTGACGGGCAGTAGCGGGGTGAAAGCGGGGTGAACGCGGCGAAAATAGGGGCTGCATCGTTTTGCCTCCAGATCGCCGCGACCCCCGCCAGGCAAGGCGCGCGCGCGACCGCGCGCCTGCATCGCATCGAAAGAGCTTGACGGATCGGTCTGCACCGCGTAGTGTCCGAGACCGAAGTCTTCAAGAAGTTCGATTGCTCATCATTGGCCGCACGCGGTGCGGCAGTCGTTGGTCTCTCCCTCTTTTGATTCTTTCTGTGCTCGTCACGGGCGCATGTTCATCGTTCGTATCAATCGTATTAAGGAAGTATTTGTGGATACCGGTACCGTCAAGTGGTTCAACGAAACCAAGGGCTTTGGTTTCATCTCCCCGGACAACGGCGGCGACGATCTGTTCGCCCATTTCTCGGAAATTCGCGGCACGGGCTTCAAGACCCTGGCCGAAGGCCAGAAGGTCAGCTTCGAAGTGAAGCGCGGCCCGAAGGGTCTGCAAGCGTCGAACATCACGCCGCAGTAAGCCGCGTCGGCACCGGCCGTCGAATGGCGGCCGCTGCCGGACGAATTTCGCGCGGATGCCGGCCCGAGCCGGTGTCCTGCGCGTTTCGACGCACACGACCGATGCATCGCGGAATTCACGATGCATCGGTCGTGTGCTTCTCTCATCCATCGCAGGTCCGTACGACCTGCGATCCAACGCCCTCGCGAAGCGCTCGCCGCGTCGCCAGCGGCCCATGCTGCAACCCGAGTAGACCGTCGCCATGCCTCACGCGGCGCGGTCCCGACTTTGCGCGGTGCCGATTGCACCGCCGCCACCGACCGCCCGACCGCCGCATTGCGCCGGGCTCCGATTGCAAGACGGGCGCGTCGTCCGTCTGAACGAATTGATCCCCGGCATCCCGCCGGCCGCCGTCCCGTTGCGGGGCACGGCGCCGGTGAACTCGCCGCGGCCGCGGTCATTACCTTGTCTGGAGGAATTGGTTTGGCAAAAGAAGAACTGCTGGAACTGGACGGAATCGTCGACGAAGTGCTGCCGGACAGCAAATACCGTGTCACGCTGGAAAACGGCGTCGTGGTCGGCGCGTATGCGTCGGGCCGCATGCGCAAGAACCACATCCGCATTCTCGCGGGTGACCGTGTGACGCTGGAACTGTCGATGTACGACCTGACCAAGGGCCGCATCAACTTCCGCCACAAGGACGCGAATTCGACGCGTCCGCAGCGCCCCGGGCAACCGCGTCGCTAAAGCAGTAGCGATCGGCCAGCGCAACGCCGCACCGATCGAAACCCGTCCGGCCCGTTCATGTGGCCGGGCACACCGGATGGACGGCGCGGCTCGCGCCGTTCGGCGGTCGCCGCCGGCGGGGCAGTGCCGCGGCGCCCGAGGCCGCATTCTCTCCGGTCGAATCGCCCGATTCGGCTCGTTTTCTCCGCACGCGTCGATTCGCCGCGCATCGCTTTCCCCACCCACGCCGGTCGTCGGCTGAATGCCCGTGTCGTGCCGCGCGCCGTGCCCGGCTTTACGCGCATGCCGGCGTAGCCGTACACTCGTCGGCAATTCGCGGCCCGCGCACGCTGCAGCGCCTTTCCTTTCAGTTTCTTTCCGTGCCGCCGCGATCGTGCCAGCAGGACTTTCGTCGCGCGACGCCAGGAGGCGCCATGAGTGCAGACGCAGCCCCCGCAGATCCTTCAGTTCCCGCAGCTCCGTCGGTTCAGGACCGCATCCGGCACGTGTTCGTGCTGATGCTCGAGAACCGCTCGTTCGACCATCTGTTCGCGCTGTCGGGCTATCCCGACATCGTTGCCGCGTCACCGGGTAACAGCAACGCGTATGGCGATGCGGTCTACCCGTTCGGCGGCGGCGCACCCGACCGGATGCCGACCGATCCGTGCCACGAATTCACCGACGTGCTTGAGCAGCTTTGCGGCGCGGGCGTGCCGTTCGTCAAAGGGCGACCTTATCCGAGCATCGACAATTCGGGGTTCGTGTCGAACTACGCGACGTCGCATTCCGAAGGCACGCCGCCGCAGCCAGCCGATGCGGGCAAGATCATGCAGGGCGTCAACATCGCGACGCAGGCGCCGTCGCTGTACGCGCTCGCGAACGCATTCGTGCTGTGCGACGCGTGGCATGCGTCGATGCCGGGGCCGACCTGGCCGAACCGCTTCTTCCTGCACGGTGCGTCGTCGGCCGGGCTCGACCATTCGCCGACCAAGGAGGAAATGGCCGGATGGGACGCATTCGACGGCTTCCCCTACCCGAAAGGTTCGATCTTCGCCGCGCTCGGCGACGACAACTGGCGCATCTACCAGGACCAGACGGGCGATCCGCTCGGCCACGTGCCGCAGGTGGCATCGCTGAAGGGCATCAGCTTCTTCGACATCGACGACCTCGCGCATTTCGAGGCCGATCTCGCGGCCGGCTATACGGCGCGCTATACGTTCATCGAGCCCGGCTACGGCGACATCGTGCACGGCACCTATCAGAACGGCAGTTCGCAGCACCCGATGGATGGCCTGGCCGGTGGCGACCAGCTCGCCGCGCGTGTGTACGACGCGATCCGCAATTCGCCGGTGTGGGAGAGCAGCCTGCTCGTGATCTGCTACGACGAGCATGGCGGCTTCTACGATTCGGTCAGGCCGGGCGCCGCGCCGCCGCCGAACGATGGCGCAGCGGGGACGTTGAACGCGAGCGGCTTCGGGTTCGACGTGTACGGCGTGCGGGTGCCGGCGATCGTGATTTCGCCGTGGGTCGCGGCGGGGCAGGTCGACCATACGCCGTACGACCATGCGTCGGTCGCCGCGACGCTCGAGCGGCTGTTCGGCCTCGCGCCGCTGACGGACCGCGACCGTCTCGCGAACGACCTGCTGGCGCTCGTCACCACGACCTGCCGCACCGACTGCCCGCAAAGGATCGGATCATGAGTACGACACCGGACCCAGACCCGCGCGATGCGCTGCCCGTGCGCGACGGCACGAGCCTGATCGCGTATCTGCACATCCTGAAGAAAGCGCATGCGGCGCTGGTCGGGCATGACAAGGCCCATCAGCGCTTCAGCGAGATTGTGACGCGCGGGCAGGCGCGGCAATACATCGAGGAACTGATGCCGTCGCTGCTGCAGGCGCGCGAAGCGCATCGGCGCAAGCGGCACGGCGGGAAGCATCGTTGACGGCAAGGGCGGTGCATACCGGCATCGCATAACCCGGCGGCATCGCGTTACGCCGCGTGCCGCGCACGCTGCATGCTGACGGCCGACACCGCGGCGCCCGTCAGCTGAACGGCCGCGCCCGCGAACATCGCCGCGCGCAAGCCGGCCGCACCGCCGTGCGCGGCTGCGAACAGCGTGCCGAGCACGGCGATGCCGAGCGTCGCGCCGGTCATTCGCGCGACATTGACGAGCGCACTCGCGGTGCCCGAACGCGCGGCGTCGACCGCGCCGACGGCGATGGTCATCAACGGACCCGTCGCGATCCCCATGCCGAGCCCCGTCAACGCGAGCCCGAGTTCGGCGCCGAGCAGGCTCGACGAACCGGCTGATGCGCCGATCGTCGCGAGCCCGCTCGCGATCAGGGCGACACCGCCGGATGTGGCCGCACGCGAGCCGATCCGCTCGGACAGCGGCCCCGACCATGGCGATACGAGAACGAACACGAGCGCCATCGGCAGCAGCGCGAGGCCCGCGCCAGTCGAATCGAGGCGGCCGGAGCCTTGCCAGCAGAGCGGCAGCAGGAACAGCACGCCGTACATCCCGAACGTCATGCCTGCGGTCGCGGCGATCGCGCCACGAAACGCGCCGATCCGGAAGAGTTCGAGCGGCACGAGCGCGGCCGCGCCGTGACGCCGTTCGATCGACACGAATGCGGCGAGCGAAGCGATCGCGACGCCGCCCGCGAGCGCGCACGCAGCCGGTGAGTCGCGGAACACGATCGCCGCATACGCCAGCGCGCCGAGCGCGAGCACGCCCGTGACCTGCGCGCCGACGTCGACGTGCCGGCCGCGCGGATCGGACGATTCGGGCACCGCCGGGATCGCGAGCAGCATCGCACCGACGCTCAGCGGCACGACGACGAAGAAGATGCTGCGCCAGCCGAAGTGCCGGATCAGCACGCCGCCGAGTGTCGGGCCGATCGCCATCGCCACGCCGTTGCACGCGGCCCAGATGCCGAGCGCGCGACCACGCTCGACCGGATCGCGCCACACCACGCGCACGATCGCGAGCGACGCCGGCAGCAGTAGCGCCGCGCCGACACCGGCCAGCGCGCGGGCGGCGATCAGTACCGCTACCGAAGGCGCGAGCGCGCACAGCAGCGACGCGACGGTGAAGAGGGCCGTGCCCGCGATGAAGATGCGGCGCCGGCCGTGCAGGTCGGCGAGCAGGCCGCCGGTCAGCAGCAGCACCGCGTAAGTGAGGTTGTAGCTGTCGACGACCCATTGCAATGTGCCCACGCCCGCGTGGAAATAGTCGCCGATCGCGCGTGTCGCGAGATTGACGACGGCCGTGTCGACCTGCGCGACGAGCACGGCGAGGCACAGGGTCAGCAGCGTCATGCCGCGCCGTTCGGCGGTGGCGCAGGCGGCCGGGGCGAGATGACCCGAATTCGGCACGATAGGTCGCTCCTTGAACGTCGTTCGATTCATGCTGCGCCGTGGCTGCTGACAGCGTGGTGTCAGCAGGGGCTGTATCGGATGAGCCGGGGAGGGACGATGCGCACGATTCATGCCGGACGGCAGTATCGACATCGTGCTGCAAGGGACATTCGCGATGCCGTCGGCGGAGCCGGTGCACTCAGAAAAGAAAACGGGGCGCATCGCGCCCCGTTCCACTTGATCGACGCGGTATCGGGCGATGCAACCCGATACCGCGTCGAGTACGTCGAGTACGTCGAGTACGTCGAGTACGTCGATTACGCCGCCACCTCTCGCGCCCGAACCATCGTCAGCGCCGCATCCTCGATCATGTCCTCCTGCCCGCCGACGAGCCGCTGGCGGCCCAGTTCGACGAGGATGTCGCGCGCCGGAATCCCGTATTTCGCTTCCGCGCGCTTCGCGAACAGCAGGAACGACGAGTAGACGCCCGCATAGCCGAGCGTCAGCGCATCGCGGTCGAGGCGGATCGGTGCGTCCATGATCGGCACGACGAGATCCTCGGCCACGTCGGAAATCGCGAACACGTCGACACCCGTCTCGATCCCCATCCGGTCGCACACCGCGACGAACACTTCCATCGGCGTGTTGCCCGCGCCGGCACCGAGGCCGGCTGCGGCCGCATCGATCCGGTTTGCGCCCGCGGCAACGGCCGCGACCGAGTTCGCTACGCCCATCGCGAGGTTGTGATGGCCGTGGAAGCCGAGCTCCGTGTCCGGCTTCAGCGCGTCGCGCACCTGACCGATCCGCGCGGTCACGTCGTCGGGCAGCATGTGGCCGGCCGAATCGGTGATGTAGATGCAGTTCGCGCCATACGACTCCATCAGCTTCGCCTGCACGACGAGCTGCTCCGGCGACGACATGTGCGCCATCATCAAAAAGCCGACCGTATCGAGCCCAAGTGTGCGCGCGAGGCCGATGTGCTGTTCCGACACGTCGGCCTCGGTGCAGTGCGTCGCGACGCGGATCGTGCCGACGCCGAGTTCGTGCGCCATGCGCAGATGCTCGACGGTGCCGATGCCGGGCAGCAGCAACGCCGATACCTTCGCCTGCTTCAATTCCGGAATGACGGCGCTCAGGTACGCCTCGTCGGTATGCGCGGGGAAACCGTAATTGACCGACGCGCCGCCGAGCCCGTCGCCGTGCGTGACCTCGATCAGCGGCACGCCGGCCGCATCGAGCCCGCGCGCGACGTTGCGCATCTGGTCGAGCGTGATCTGATGACGTTTCGGGTGCATCCCGTCGCGCAGCGACATGTCGTGGACGGTGATCTTCTTGCCTGCAAGTGACATCGTGTGACTCCTCGACTCAAGCGGTGGCGGCCGCAGCGGCCAGCATCTGTTCGGCGAAACGCTCGGCCGTGGCGGCCGCGGCGGCGGTCATGATGTCGAGGTTGCCCGCGTATTTCGGCAGGTAGTCGCCGAGCCCCTCGACTTCCATGAAGACCGACACGCGATTGCCGTCGAACACCGGGCCGTTCTTCAGCGTGTAGCCGGGCACGTAGCGCTGCACTTCCTTGACCATCGCGTGCACGGAGGCCGTGATCGCGTCGACGTCGGGCGGGCCGTCGGTCAGGCAGTGGATCGTGTCGCGCATGATCAGCGGCGGTTCGGCCGGATTGATGACGATGATCGCCTTGCCCTTGCGCGCGCCGCCGACCTGTTCGATCGCGCCGGACGTCGTGCGCGTGAATTCGTCGATGTTCTTGCGCGTGCCGGGGCCGACCGAGCGCGACGAGACGGTGGCGACGATCTCGCCGTACGCGACCGGCTGCACGCGCGACACCGCGTACACCATCGGGATCGTCGCCTGGCCGCCGCAGGTCACCATGTTCACGTTCATCTGCGCGCTGTCGAGGTGCGCGTCGAGGTTCACCGGCGGCACGCAATACGGCCCGATCGCGGCGGGCGTCAGGTCGATCATCTTCACGCCGAGCGCGGTGAGCTTGTCGGAGTTGTCGCGATGCACGTAGGCGGAGGTCGCGTCGAACGCGATGCGGATGTCGTCGGCGGCGACGTGCGGCAGCAGCCCGTCGACGCCCTTGTCGGTGGTCTTGAGGCCGAATTCGCGGGCGCGCGCGAGGCCGTCGGATGCCGGGTCGACGCCGACCATCCACACGGGTTCGAGCACGGTCGAGCGGCGCAGCTTGTACAGCAGGTCGGTGCCGATGTTGCCGGGCCCGATCAGTGCGCATTTGATTTTCTTCATCAGGTTCGTTCCTTTAGATAAAGCGGACGTCGCAGCTGCCGATGCCGGAAATGTGCATCGACAGCGCGTCGCCGGCTGTGACCGGAATCAGCTTCGCGAGCGAGCCGGACAGCACGATCTCGCCGGCCAGCAGCGGCACGTCGTATTCGGCGAGGGTGTTCGCGAGCCACGCGACGGCGTCGGCGGGATGGCCGAGCGCGGCGTCGCCGCGGCCTTGCGCGACGCGCTCGCCGTTCTTCTCGATCGTCATGTCGCACGCGGCGAGGTCGAGCGTGCGTGGGTCGACGCGTGCTTCGCCGAGCACGTACACGCCGCACGACGCGTTGTCGGCGACGGTGTCCTCGATGCGGATCGCCCAGTCCCGGATGCGCGAATCGACGATCTCGAAGCACGGCGCGACGGCGGCGGTCGCGGCGATCACGTCGGTGCGGTCGATGCCGGGGCCGCGCAGGTCACGCGCGAGGACGAACGCGATTTCGCCCTCGGCGCGCGGTGCGATCAGCGATTCGGTGGCAATCGCCTCGCCGGCCGCGTAGTGCATGCCGGACAGCAGGATGCCGAAATCGGGCTGGCGCACGTTCAGCATGTCCTGCACGGCCTGGCTCGTCACGCCGATCTTCTTGCCGACCACCGTTTCGCCGCGCTCGATGCGACGTTCGATGAAGCACTGCTGGATGCGGTAGGCGTCGTCGAGCGACAGCCGGCGCGGGCGGCTCGACAGCGGCGCGACCGGTGCGCGTGCGTGCCACGCGGCGTACAGCTCGTCGCCGAGCGTCGTATGCAGGCGGGAAGACATGAAAGGGCCCTCGAATCTCGAATGGAAAAAGGCCGCCGTCGCGGGCGGCGTCGGGCGCCGGAGCGGGGCTCCGGCGCGTGGGACGCGGGCGTGCCGCGTCAGCCAGTTGCTTAGTTGCCCGAACTGCGGATCGCGTCCGGCGAGAAATACGCCTCGTTGAACTGCGGGCTGTTGTCGAGCTTCGGCATCGGGCCTTCGTTCGTCAGGCGGTCCGCCATGTACGCGCCGGAGATCAGGTCGTGGTAGAACACGACGCCCGGGTAGAACACCTTCGCGTCATACGCATACAGCGTCGTCGCGACGTTGGTGCGCCACAGCTGGCCGCGCGCGTCGTAGTTGTCGGCAAGCAGCGTCATCCACGAATCCTCGTCGATGTACAGCACGCGCTTCGCATACTGGTGACGGTAGTTGCTCTTCAGCGTCGCCTGCAGCACCCACACGCGATGCAGCTCGTAGCGGATGTAGGCCGGATTCTCGTGGCCCTTGGTCAGCAGGTCTGCATACTTCACCGAGGTGTCCATCGCCTTGTAGTTGTCGTACGGCACGTAGATCTCGCGCTTGCCGACGATCTTCCAGTCGTAGCGGTCGCCGGGGCCGTTGTACAGGCGGTCGTCGTCGACGGTGCGGAAGCCGCCCGGGCCCTGCGGCTGGTCATAGCCGTATTCGGGCGCCTGGCGCACGCGGCGCGTGCCGGGGTTGTACATCCACGTGCGCGACGAGTTGTCGGCGCCGGCCTTGTCCCAGTTCGTGAAGCCGACGATCAGCGAGCCGCGGTCGGACAGCGGCAGCTCCGTCGCATTGCGGTAGTACGTGCGGTTGTTCAGGTCGCTCTTCACGTCGAACTTGCCGGAGTTGCGCGGCGAGTAGATGTCGTAGCGCACCTTGCCCCACGCGATGTTGCCGTCCGAGTACACGACTGCCTGGTCGTAGGTCGCTTGCTCGGCGCCGATCGCCGACGAGAAACGCTGGTTCCACAGCAGCTCGGCGGCGGTCTTCGGGATCGGGTAGGGCACCGTCGGCGGCGCGTTCGTGAGGCCGTTTGCGTCGGACGTCATCGTCGAATCCGGCGCGTACGTGCGGATGTCCTTGTAGACCGAATCCGCGTAGCGGAAGTCGCGATGGCTCGGGTAGACGTTGATCTTGAACGTGGCCGGGTAGCGCTTGAACATCGCCTTCTGGCCGTCGGTCAGGTGCTCCGCGTACTGCGCCATGTTCTCTGCGGTGATCGTCGCGACCGGCTTCTCGCTCGCGAACGGATCGGGGTAGCGGCTGCCGCGCTTGTACTGCACGTCGGGCGGCGTGCCGAGCCACTTGCCCGACCATTCGGGCACGCCGCTGTCCTTGCTCGCGGCGCGCACCGCGCCCATCGGCGTGAGCGGGCCGTCGAGTGCCTTCAGGTCATCCGGCGTGACCTTCGGGAACGACGCCGTCGCGACGAGCGCGCACGCGGCCATCACCGACGCGCGCAGGAGGGGGAGACGAGTTCGTTTCATGACAAATCCTCTTCTTGCTGAGTGACGAGCGGCCGGGCCGCTCAGAAGTGGTAGGTCGCCGTGGCCAGCACGTAGTCCCGATCGGCAAGCGGACGCGTGACGGGGTTCGGCGAACCGAGGAACTTCGCGTAGACGAGCGCCAGCGACAGGTTGCTCAGGCGCGTGAACGTGACGCCGGCGGTCACGCGGTGGTCGCCCTGGCCCGTCAGCGAGCCGAGCGCGCCGGCCAGCGGCGAGGTACCCGCCAGGTCATGCGTGTACGTGAGCGGCACGTCGAGATCCCAGCCGTTGAACACGTTCTTGTAGCTGAGCGTCCAGGCCACCTCGAGGGCGAGCGCGTTGCGCGAGTTCGCGAGGGTCGTCGAGCCGTCGACGGCCGAGATACCGCCGGCGTGCACGTACGTGATTTCACCGACCAGCGACTGCGAATTCGCGAGGAAGCTCGGCCCGATCGAGTAGATGCCGGACAGGTTGAGCTGCGTGACGTTCGCGCGCGTCGCCTGCGCGCCGGTCGGCGTGTTGACGAGCACGGCCGCGCCCTGGCGGTATGACGCTTCGCCCGCGACGTTGACCGGACCGACCTGCGTCGAGAAGCTCGCGCCGGTCAGCTTGATGTTGTTGAAATAGGTCTGCCGGTACTGAAGCACGGGATAGAACGACGTGACGACACTCGGGTTCATGTCGTTGTAATGCAGGTGATACACGCCGAGCTCGGTATCGCCGAACACGCGCACGCGTGCGCCGATACCCCACTGGTTGTGTGCGCTCGGTTTTTCGTCGGCCCCGCGCGGAATGATCAGCCCGCCCGGGCCGATGATGAACTGCGCGCCCGGGCCGACCACGTCCGAATAGCTCCAGTAGGTGCCGGGCGCGGTCAGGCGGTTCTGCTGGAACGAGAACTGGTAGTAGCCGAGCAGGCTGAAGTTCGGCGTGATCTGCCACTGCGTCGAGATCTGCGGCACGGGCAGCAGGATGTCCTTCACCTGCGCGCCGGCGACGTAGGACTTGGTGGCGTCGGCCGGGCCTTGCGCGCCCGCGATGTTCGGGAAGAACAGGCTTTCGCCCCAGGCGACCACCTGGTCGCCGACCTTCACGTTCAGGCTCGTCGCGCCGATCTTGAAGGTGTTGTACGCGTAGGCGGCGAGCAGTGTCGTGTGGCCGCCCGACCAGTAACGGGCATCGCTCGTGAAGTTGTTGTACTGGCCCGACTGGTTCACGGTACCCGGAGCGTCGTTGTAGTTCGGGCGGTGATAGGCCTGATCGTAGAACGTACTCGCGCGGACGAACACACCCCAGTCGTCGTGCTTCAGGTTCACTTCGCCGAGCAGGCTGACCTGATTCTCGATCAGCTTGTTCTTCGCGAAGTTGCGATCGCCGTCGTCGCCATTGATGTTCGCGGGCGTCAGCAAATTGCCGCTCGGTGCGCGCGTGCGCATGCCGAGGCCGTAACTCAACGCGAACGTGTAGTCCAGCGTCGTGTCGGCGCCAAGCTCGATCGTGCTGCCTGCGTGCGCGTTGGGAACGGCGCACGTGAGCAGCGCCGCGGCCAGCGTCGACAGCGTGGCGGTGGCCCGCTTGTCGGTACGGCGCGAAATCCGTTGATGCATGGTGTCTCCTCTGGGGTATCGACGACGGTCGACTGTGGTTGTCGTGAGAGGCAGAGTAGGGAGATCGCGGTAGCAGGGAATCGTCGAAATGAACTAGATGACTTCCCTAGGACTGGAAACGATCGGGGCGCGCCGGTCGCGTCGCGCGCGTCAGCGTGGTTCCGTTTGTGCCGCCGCCAGGAACGCGGGCCGTTCGCCGCCGCCGTCGAGCCGCAGGTTCGCGCCGGACGTGTACGACGCATCGGGCGACGCGAGGAACAGGCACGCCGACGCGACGTCGTCGGGCGTCGCGAGCCGTCCGGCGGGAATCGTCGCGCGGATCGCGTCGAGCGCGGCGTCGTCGCCGTAGTGGCCTTCGGTCGCGGATTCCGTCTGCACGAGGCTCGGGCTGATCGCGCACACGCGCACGCGCGGCGCCCATTCGACCGCGAGCGACGTGACGGCGTTGACGAGGCCCGCCTTCGCGGCGCCGTAGGCGGCGGTGCCGGGCGAGGGTCGCGATGCGCTGACGCTCGCGATGAACAGCATCACGCCGCCGTGCGGCTGCGGCTGCATGATCGCGTTCACGCGTTGCGCGAGCTGCAGCGGCGCGATCAGGTTCAGCCGCACGATCGACTCGGTGAAGCGCGGTGATGCGTCGGCCGCGAGCACGAACGGCGAGCCGCCCGCGTTGTTGACCAGCACGTCGAGGCAGCCGGTGGCGTCGCGGATCGTCGCGAGCAGCGCGTCGACCTGTTCGATGTCGCGCAGGTCGGCGGCGACGAAGGTGGCCGTGCGGCCGCCGGCCGAAGGCGGCGTGTCGGGTGCGCTGCGCCCGCACACGAACACGCGCGCGCCCGCCGCGAGAAACCGCTCGGCGATGCGCCGCCCGATGCCTTTGGTGCCGCCCGTCACGAGCACCGTCTTGCCGCTGTAGTCGAATCCGTTCATCGTCTGCCTCCGTTTCGGTGGCCCGATGATAGGAACAAGCGCGCGCGGTTTCGTAGTCTGAAAGGATGATGCCGGCCGGCGCCGGCGGCGCAATCATCGTGGCAGGCATCCATCGATCGACGAAGGAGACAACCCGCGATGACGACCCCCATGACGCCGCCGACCGGCATCTTCACCGACGCACCGGGCGGCCTGCGCCTGCATCATTTCGAGGCGGGCGAAGGCCGCCCGGTGGTGTTCATCCACGGCAGCGGCCCGGGCGCCAGCGGTTTCAGCAACTTCAAGCACAACTATCCGGCGTTCGCGGACGCCGGCCATCGCACGATCGTCGTCGACTTGCCTGGCTACGGGCAGTCGTCGAAGCCGTCCGACGTCGCCTATACGCTCGATTTCTTCGTCGGTGCGCTGCATGCGCAGCTGTCCGCGCTCGGCATCGGGCCGGCCGTGCTGCTCGGCAACTCGCTGGGCGGTGCGATCGCGCTGAAATATGCACTCGACTATCCCGATGAGGTCGACGGGCTGATCATGATGGCACCGGGCGGCGTCGAGGACCGCGACACCTATTTCCGGATGGAAGGAATCCAGCGGATGGTGAAGCTGTTCACCAATCGCCAGATGAATGACGACACCATGCGCGAGCTGCTGACGCTGCTCGTGCACGACCCGGCGATCGTCACCGACGCGCTGGTCGCCGAGCGGATGAAGGTGTGCGTCGAACAGCCGACCGAAGTGCTGTCGACGATGAGCGTGCCGAACCTGACGGGTGCGCTCGGCGACCTGCGCTGCCCGGTGCTCGGCTTCTGGGGCACGGACGATCGCTTCAATCCGGTCAGTGGCGCGCTGACGTTCCTCGAGCGCTGCCGCGATGCGCGCTTCGTGCTGATGAACCGGTGCGGCCACTGGGTGATGGTGGAACACGCCGATTATTTCAATCGGGAATGCCTCGATTTTCTTGCGGCGCGGATTGCGCGATAACGCCGGATTCCCTTAAAGCCGCTCCGACAGCGGGCGGCCCGTTTGCATACACGGAGACAAGATGAAACTCATCGAAGACCTGTTCGACCTGCGCGGCAAGGTGGCCGCGATCACCGGCGGTGCGCGCGGCATCGGCGCGGAAACGGCACGCACGCTGGCCGCGGCCGGCGCGAGCGTCGCGATCCTCGACGTGCTGTCGCAACCGGCGGAAGCGCTCGTCGAGGAGATCCGCGCGCAGGGCGGCCAGGCCGCGTTCTGGTCGCTCGACGTGACGCACGAGGCCGACGTGTCGCGCGTGTTCGGCGAGATCGTCGCGCGCTTCGGGCGCCTCGACGTGCTCGTGAACAACGCGGGCATCGAAGGGCACAACGTGCCGACGCACGAGCTCACGCTCGCGCAATGGCAGCGCGTGCAGGACGTGAACGTCAACGGCGTGTTCCTGTGCACGCGTGCCGCGATTCCGCACATCGACGCGGCCGGCGGCGGCTCGATCGTGAACCTGTCGTCGATGTACGGGATCGTCGGCGGTCCCGACGTGCCCGCGTATCACGCGTCGAAGGCCGCGGTGCGGATGATGGCGAAGGTCGACGCGATGCTGTATGCGGCAAAGAACATCCGCGCGAACTCGGTGCATCCGGGCTATATCCGCACGCCGATGCTCGAGGAGGCGTTCCGCCAGATGGGGCAGAACCCCGACGACGTGTTTGGTTATCTGCAGACGCACGTGCCGATGGCGAAGATCGGCAGCCCGCGCGACATCGCGGCCGGCATCCTGTATCTCGTTTCGCCGGCGGGCCGCTACGTGACGGGTGCGGAGCTGGTGATCGACGGCGGCTACACTGCGCGCTGACGCAACACGGTACGCGTAACCAAACAGGAGACAGGCAGTTGAAAGCGCTCGTGGCAGTGAAGCGCGTGGTCGACGCGAACGTGAAGGTCGGCGTGAAGTCCGACCGCACCGGCGTCGACATCGCGAACGTGAAAATGTCGATGAATCCGTTCGACGAAATCGCGGTGGAAGAGGCCGTGCGATTGAAGGAGGCCGGCGTCGTGACGGAGGTGGTGGCGGTGTCGGTCGGTGTCGCTCAGGCACAGGAAACGCTGCGCACGGCGCTGGCGATCGGTGCGGATCGCGCGATCCTCGTCGAGTCGAACGACAGCGTCGAGCCGCTGGCCGTCGCGAAGATCCTGAAGGCGCTGGTCGACAAGGAACAGCCGCAACTCGTGATCCTCGGCAAGCAGGCGATCGACGACGATTCGAACCAGACGGGTCAGATGCTGGCCGCGCTGGCGGGCCTGCCGCAAGCGACGTTCGCGTCGAAGGTCACGATTGCCGATGGCCGCGCCACGGTTGCGCGTGAAGTCGACGGCGGCGCGGAAACGCTGTCGCTTCAACTGCCGGCAGTCGTCACGACCGACCTGCGCCTGAACGAGCCGCGCTACGTGACGCTGCCGAACATCATGAAGGCGAAGAAGAAGCCGCTCGAAACCGTGAAGCCGGAAGACCTGGGCGTGGACGTCACGCCGCGTCTGAAGACGCTGAAGGTGGCCGAGCCGCCGAAGCGCGCGGCTGGCGTGAAGGTGCCGGACGTGAAGACGCTGGTCGAGAAGCTGAAGACCGAAGCCAAGGTGCTGTAAGAGGGAGCGGACGAACATGACGATTCTGGTAATTGCCGAGCACGACGCGGTATCGGCAGGCGGGGCTTCGCCGATCAAGGCCGCGACGTTGAATGCGGTGGCGGCGGCTGCCGAGGTTGGCAAATTCGTCGGCGGCGACATTCACGTGCTGGTCGCGGGACACAACGCGCAAGCAGCGGCAGACGCAGCGGCGAAGATCGCAGGCGTGTCGAAGGTGTTGCTGGCCGACGCGCCGCAGCTTGCGGACGGGCTCGCAGAGAACATCGAAGCGACGGTGCTGACCATCGCGGCGCACTACTCGCACATCCTCGCGCCGGCAACCGCCTATGGCAAGAACGTCGCGCCGCGTATCGCCGCGAAACTGGACGTCGCGCAGATCTCGGACATCACGGCGGTCGTTTCGGCCGACACGTTCGAGCGTCCGATCTACGCAGGCAATGCGATCGCGACGGTGCAGTCGAGTGATTCGGTCAAGGTCATCACGGTGCGTGCGACGGGTTTCGATCCGGTGGCGGCGGAAGGCGGCAGTGCGTCGGTCGAGAAGATCGAAGCGGCGGCCGATGCAGGCAAATCGCAGTTCGTGAGCCGTGAAGTGACGAAGCTGGATCGTCCGGAGCTGACGTCGGCGAGCATCATCGTGTCGGGCGGCCGTGGTCTGGGCAGCGGTGAAAACTACACCCAGGTGCTGGAGCCGCTGGCCGACAAGCTGAACGCCGCACTCGGCGCATCGCGCGCGGCAGTGGACGCCGGCTACGTGCCGAACGACTATCAGGTCGGCCAGACCGGCAAGATCGTTGCGCCGCAGCTGTACATCGCGGTCGGCATCTCGGGTGCGATTCAACACCTGGCCGGCATGAAGGATTCGAAGGTGATCGTCGCGATCAACAAGGATCCGGAAGCGCCGATCTTCAGCGTGGCCGATTACGGCCTCGTCGGCGACCTGTTCACGCTCGTTCCCGAAGCGGCCGCGGTGCTCTGAGCGATGCCGCTGTTCGAATTCAACGGCATGCGGCCCCGCGTCCATCCGTCTGCGTACGTTCATCCGAGCGCGGTCGTGATCGGCGACGTGACGATCGGCGCGGGCTGCTACATCGGCCCGCATGCGAGCCTGCGCGGTGACTTCGGCGCGATCGTCGTCGAGGAAGGCAGCAACGTGCAGGACGGTTGCGTGCTGCACGTCGGCATCGGCGAGACGTGCCGGCTCGGCGTGAACAGCCACATCGGCCATGGCGCGATCGTGCACGGCGCGACGCTCGAACCGGACACGATGGTCGGGATGAACGCGGTCGTGATGGACGGCGCGACGATCGGCGCGACGACGATCGTTGCGGCCTGCGCGTTCGTGAAGGCCGGCTACGACGTGCCGCGCGGTGTGCTGCTTGCTGGCGTGCCGGGGCGCGTGGTGCGGCGGCTGAGCGCCGCGGAGATCGACGCGAAGGCGAATGGCACGCGGGTTTATCAGCGGCTCGCGGTGGATTGCCTTGCGACGCTCAGGCAGATCGACGGCGCGTAAGCGATGCGCGTCATCGATCCGGCGGCGATGATTGCCGACGAGAAAGCCGTCGTCGGGCGGTGTGAATACTGCAAACCCGCGTGCGTCGAGCACCAAACGAAGTCGTGCCGACCGCGCGGCGCGATCGATTTTCTCGGGGTTTGTGCGGATGGCGATTGGCCGTCGTGCATGCCGGTCGCAACGTTCGCGCGGGATCGATTGTCCGATGCGGCGTCGTTGTCTTAAGATCGGCGTCAGACCATCCCTCCGCCTCCGGCGCCGAATGAAAACAACCATACGCTTGCGCGTCGCCATCATCACTTCGGCTTTCGCCGTCTATCACGTATTCATGCACGTCCAGGGGGTCGCCACCGGTTGCATCGCGTTCCTCGGCAGCCGGCATTGCAGCTTCGAGAACAGTGCGAATTTCGAAGGAATGATGGACCTCGACCTGCTGCTGACCTGCGCGTGGGTCGCGGGCGCGATGATGGGGTGGTTCGCCATCGCACGTGCGCCGAAGAAGCCTGGTTGATCGAGCGGGCGTCCCGCAGCCGCCTATCGAGTGCGCACCGGCGCGGGCCGGTCGTGCAGGAACGCGAGCGACAGCGCCGCGAGCCCGCAGCTCGCGATGAGCATCAGCAACGCGCCCTTGCCGGCGTGCACCATCACCCAGCCGCCGACCGACGGAAAGCCGAACGTGCCGATGAAATACGACGCGACGAACCATGTCAGCACGCCGTGCCGTTGCGTATCCGCGCAATCGTTGAGCGCCTGCGCCTGGATGACCGGATACATGAGCCCGTAGCCGGCGCCGAGCAGCACGGCCGCGACGGACTGTAGCGATGCATGCTCGGCGGCGCCGAACATGGCGAGCGCACCGCTCATCATCATCATGAGCAACCCCTTGGTCGCGGTTTCGGGGCGCGCCATCCTCACCCATTTCCCGAGCAGCCAGCGCGCACTCAGCACCGTCATCGTGTAAAGGCTGAAGAATGTGCCGGCACGCGCCTGCGTGCCTTGAATGAGCGACATCTGGAACGTCATCAGGCCGGAGAACACGCAGGTGCCGAGTGCGATCATCGCGATCGGCGCGGCCGCGCGCGTGCGCGAGATGGCCCGGAGTTCGCGCACCCAGCGGCCACCGGACGCAGCGGCGGGCGAGTGCGGACACAGGCGACCGAACGCCTCGAACATCAGCGACGCGAGCGCGCACAGCGCGCCGACCGCATAAAGCGTGTCGTCGATCGACCAGTGCAGCAGCCGCATCGCATACGCCGAGAACGCGGGGGACATGCCGATCCCCGTCATCTGGAAGGTCGCCGAACGGAAGAACCACACGTTTCGGGCGACGCCGCTCGTGCGCTCCGCAAGCGACATCGGCGCGGCCAGATGAAACGCGCCCCAGCCGAAGCCGACCAGGAAGCCGGACGGCAAATCGGCGGCCGGCGCGCGCCCGACGAGTGCGAAGCCGACGATGCCGGCGCCGATGCACAGCGACGACAGCGCGGCGATTCGCGCGGCGCCGATTTGCCGCGAAAACCAGCCGACCACCGCCAGACCGGCGAAGGTGCCGACGGTCGCGGCGGCCAGTGCGGCGCCGGTATCGAGATCGCTGCCGCCAATCGCGCGAAAGCGCATCGACAGCAGGAAGGTTGCGCCGTAGCCGCCCGCGGTGAGCAGGGTGCCGACGAGAAAGAGCAACGCAGGTTGAACGCGCATGACAGCCATCCGGGGCGGCAGAGACGGTCAGGAAATCGTCGATAGCGAGACAGTATGGACCAGGACCGATGCGGGATGCCCGCATTTGCGATGACGTGATCATGCCGTCGGTTCATGTCGGACAGGGCTTGAACGTGGTCCGCCGGACGCGCTGTTTCGTGCAGTGCGGCCAGTGTCGCAGGCGCCGCACGACGCCGATGAATTCGTCGGATCAGCGTCGTTGCAGGCCGCCGCTCGCGGCGTTTTCTTCGCGCGTCTCGGGCGGCCTTTGCTTTCCTCTGTGCGCTGCACTAGGCTCGAAGCAGTACGTGCCACCGAACGCGCGAGGTGAAGCCATGACGCCTTGGGAGATTCAGGGGACCGAACTGATGAACTGCAATTGTTCATACGGTTGCCCCTGCCAGTTCAATTCGTTGCCGACGCACGGCTACTGCGAAGCGATGGGTGCGATTTCGATCGATAGCGGCCACTACGGCGACGTCGTACTCGATGGCGTCCGGATCGCGGTCGTGTTCCAGTGGCCGGGGCCGATTCACGAAGGCCACGGACGGTGCCAGCCGATCGTCGACGAGCGCGCGAGTCCCGCGCAGAGCGAGGCCGTGCTGAAGATCATGACCGGTCAGGACACCGATCCGTTCGCGACGATGTTCTCCGTGTTCGCGTCGACGCTCGAGCAGGCATACGATCCGATCTTCGCGAAGATCGATTTCGACGTCGATGTCGATGCGCGGCGCGGCCGGATCGACGTCGAGGGCGTGTTCGACATCGTCGGCGAACCGATCCGCAATCCGGTGACGGGCGCGGAGCATCGCGTGCGGATCGACCTGCCGCACGGCTTCGAATACGAGCTGGCCGAGATCGGTTCGGGCACCGGCCGGTCGCATGGCCACATCGAGCTGAATCTCGAGCGGAGCTACGCGCAGTTCGCGCGGCTGCACATGAACAACCACGGGCTGATCCGGCATCGCGTCTCGGCATGATTCCCGTCGGCGATTTTCTCGGGCGCGAGCGCGTCGTCACGCTGCTCGGCATGACCGCGCTCGTCGGTGCGTGCTGGGTCTACCTGTGGACGGGCGCGGGTACCGGCATGTCGGCGCTGGACATGACGGCGGTGGCGTTGTTCCCGCATCGGCTGGCCGACGACATGGGGACCATGAATCCGTCGCTTCAGACCGTGGTCCTGATGTGGTGGGTGATGATGATCGCGATGATGACGCCCAGCGCGGCGCCGCTCGTGCTGTTGTACCGGCGCGTGCTGCGGCATCACGGTGCGCAAGGAGCCGGGGCGGCTTTGGCGTCGGCGTTCCTGCTGGCGGGCTATCTGGCCGCGTGGTTCGCGTTCTCGGTCGCTGCGGCCGTGCTGCAGATGCTGCTGCAGCCTGCCGGCCTGATCTCCGGAATGATGCTGTGGTCGAAGAGCGCCGTGCTGTCCGCGACCGTCCTCGCGCTGGCCGGCGCCTATCAATTCTCGCCGCTGAAACAGGCGTGCCTGCGGCAATGCCGGTCGCCGGTCCGGTTTCTCACGACGTACGGGCGCCCGGGCGTCACGGGCGGCTTCCTGCTCGGCGTGCGGCACGGCGCGTATTGCGTGGGCTGCTGCTGGCTGCTGATGGCGCTGCTGTTCGTCGGCGGCGTGATGAACGTCGTGTGGATCGTCGCGTTGTCGCTGTTCGTGCTCGTCGAAAAGGTGCTGCCCGGCGGCGAGCGCATTGGCCGCGCACTGGGCGTCGTGCTGATCGCCTGGGCGGTTGCGACGTTGCTGGTGTAGCGGGCGCGTTCGGCATTGGCTGAACAACGGAGTGTCCCGATGAAAATCCGATACCTCGCCATCACCGTCCTGGGCGCGATGGCCGTCGTTGCGACGCCGGTGCGTGCGGGCGGGAGCATGCCCGGCATGAACATGGGCGACATGAAGATGTCGGCGCCGGATTCAGCGTTGACCGATGCCGAAGTGAAACGGATCGATGCCGCGCACGGCATGGTGACACTGAAGCACGGCGCGCTCGAGAACGTCGGGATGGCGCCGATGACCATGGCGTTCAAGGCCGGCGACCCGGCGATAATCGAGTCGCTGCACGTGGGCGACAAGGTCAAGGTCCGGGTCGAGCGCGTGAAGGGCACGCTGACGATCGTGAAGCTCGTGCGAAGGCAGTAACCGTCGCGCAAGCGACCGCTTGCCTGGCGACCGTCATGGGTCGGTCGCCGGCGCTAACCCGGTCCGTCACCGGAGTCGCCGCCGGCTTCGGCAAAATTCAACTCGACGCCATTGCCGGCCGGGTCGGTGAAAAACAGCTGCAGCTGGCGCGTCAGCGGCACGTACGTGCGCGAGTACAGGACCCGCGCGTCGGCCAGGCGCCGTTCCATGTCGGCGGCGTTCTCGCACGAAAACGCCATATGGTCGAACGTGTTGACGACGTGCGGCGGCCGAATCTCGCCGGGCCGCGCTTCCGACAGGTGGAGGATCGCCTGCGGCCCCGCGTAGAGCCAGTAGCCGTTGCTCTGGAACGGCGGCCGATAGCCTGGCTGGAGGCCCACGACGTTCACATAGAAGTCGCGCAGCGTATCGAGCGTGGCACGATCCGCGCGCAGGTTGTAATGATCGAGTCCGATGACTGACATGGCAGGTTGTCCGGTTCGTGCAAGGTGCGCACCGCACAGCATCGCGCAACGCGGGGCGTCCTGTCACCCCCGAGCGCCTTTGACCGCCGCTGCCGGTCGCGCGAGCCCGCGCGCCGGCAGTGGCGTCGACATCACGATCGACGTGCGCGTTTCGCCGTAGAGGTTGATGCGCTCGATCAGTTGCTCGAGGTGCGCCATGCTGACGGCGACGAACCGCATCACGTAGGAATCCGCGCCGGTCACGTGATGGCACTCGACCACTTCGGGAATCGTCTCCAGCAGCTTCAGGAATTTCGCCTTCGCCGGTTGCGGCACCGTGATGCCGATCAGCGCGCTCACCGGGTAGCCGGCCGCGGCCGGATTGACCCGCGCCGTGTAGCCGTCGATCACGCCCGCCGACTCGAGGCGCTTCACGCGTTCCGTGACCGCCGGCACCGACAGGTGAACCTGGCGCGCCAGTTCCGTGTAGCTGATGCGGCCGTTCGCCTGCAGCAGCGCGAGTATCTTCCAGTCGAGTTCGTCCATCGCGGCAGAGTTTTTAAGGTGAAGGGCTCAATTTTCCTTAAAAACCGCCTTCAGCGGCGACCGGACTTTCCCTACGATGCGGTTCATGTCATTGCATGTCGCGAGGAGCCGGCCATGCTGTTCATCAAGTCCGTCGTGATGGGGTTGTCGATCGCAGTGCCGGTCGGCCCGATCGGCATGCTGTGCATCCAGCGCAGTCTGAGCCGCGGCTTTCACGCGGGGTTCGCGACGGGCATCGGCGCCGCGTGCGCCGACGCGATCTACGGGCTGCTCGGGGCGCTGGGCGTCGCCGGCATCGTCACTGCGTTTCCGATGCTGACCGTCGCGCTGAAAATCGTCGGCGGCGCGTTCCTCGTGTGGCTGGCCTGGTCCATCGCACGGCAGGCGCCGGCCGCGTCTGCGGTGCACGATGTGCCGCACGCGACCGTGCTTCGCGATTTCCTGACGACCTTCGGCCTCACGCTGTCGAACCCGATGACGATCCTGTCGTTCGTCGGGATCTTCGCGGCGCTCGGCCCGCTGGCGGGCACGCAGGAAGGCGCGATGGGACCGCCCGTGACCTTGATGGTCGCGGGCGTGTTCCTCGGATCGGCGACGTGGTGGCTGTGCCTGAGCAGCGCGACCGCCGCGTTGCGCACGAAGATGCCGCCGACGTTCATGCGCGGGCTGTCGCGCGTATCCGCAGTCGTGATCGCGGTGTTCGGCACGATCCAGTTGATCGCGGGCATGCACAGCGTCGTCTGGTCATGACGCGAATCGCGGCATCGACACCCCGCGCGCGCGCGGTTAGAACGTGTAGCTGACCTTGCCGAACGCGGTGCGGCCGAGCGTGTTGTAGCCGTACGCGGTCATGTACTGACGGTCGAACAGGTTCGACAGCGTCGCGGACACCGTCAGGTGCGAATTGATCCTGTACGACGCGCGCAGGTTCACGGTCAGGTACGACGGCAGATACGTCGTGTTGGCCGGGTCGTCGAACGTCGTGCCGCCGTAGTTCAGCGACGCGCCCGTGCTCAGTGCATGCAGGTGGAATTCGTCCCACGTGTGGTCGACGTTGACGCTGACCGTCTGGCGCGGCCGGCGGTTGAGCCAGCTGTCGTTGGTTTCGTCCTGGGGATTCAGGAAACCGAGCGCGATGCTCACTGGCGTATAGCGGCCGATCGTGCCCTTGTACGACAGGTCGATCCCGCGGATATGCGAGCGACCGATGTTCATCGGCGATCGCGTCGCGGGGTTGTACGCGATCAGGTTGCTGACGCGCGTGTCGTAGATCGCGGCGCTGAAGGTGCCGTACGCCGTGTTCGCGTCGAGCGCGGCCTCGACCGAATCGCTGCGTTCCGGGCTCAGGTCCGGATTGCCGTAGCCCGGGTAGTACAGGTCGTTGAACGAGGGAAGGCGGAACGCGTTGCCGTAGGACACGCGCGCCGTATAGACCGGCGTGATGGCCCACGACAGCGCGGCATTGCCGGTGTTGACGGCCTTCCCGGCGATGATCTCGTGCCGGCCCGCGACGAACATCGTCACGCTGCCGAGCGTCGCCGACTGATGCAGCGAGAACGCGGAGTCGTTGCGCGTGGGCACCCCGTCCGGCACGTCGACCGGCAGGAATGCCTGTTCGCGCGTGAAGTCGTACGCGACCTTCGTCTCGCCCGACAGCGGCAGGCCGAACAGGCGGAAGCCATGCTCCTGGTGGGTCAGCGACGTCGACGAACTGATGCGCTGCGAATTGATCTGGTCGGTCGGGATCGTCGGGTCGCTCGCATACAGGAACTGGCGGTCGTTCGCATAACCGAACGACTGGTCGAACTGGGTGTCGGGCGTGATGTCGAGATGGAACGCAATGCCGGTCGTCAGCTGGTGATCAAGCTCGCGATTCGCAAAGCCGGCGTTGTCATAGGACAGGTCGGAGCGGTGATACAGCGCGAACGTCGAGATCGACCAGTTGTCGCGCGCGTAGCCGAGTCGCGCATCGAGGTCCTGCGCGTGATACGGATTGCGGCCGTCCTCGTGGCCGTATGCGAACGGTCGCGTCGCGTCGATGCCGGCCGTGTTGTAGTCGTGCACGCCGAGCGTGTAGGTGAGGCCGCCGAGCGCGGCGAGCGGCCCCGTCGACGGCACGGTGCCCGACGTGCGCAACTGCGTGTCGAAGGTCTTGTTCGAGCCGCCGCCGAACGACACGGTCGTCTGGTTCGGCTGGCCGGCGGCACGGCGCGTGAACAGTTGCACGACGCCGCCCATCGCATTCGCGCCGAACGATGCGGCGGCCGGCCCCGAGATCACCTCGACGCGTTCGAACGCGTCGGTCGGCAGGTCGGCCCACGGCGCGATGCCGGTCGTCGGCGAGCCGATCCGGATGCCGTCGATGAACACCGCGACCTGGTTGGCGGACGAGCCGCGGATGCTCACGGACGCGGACGAGCCGGGGCCGCCGTTTTGCGAGACGGTCACGCCCGGCAGCGTCGCGAGCGCCTGCGTGATGCTCGGGTCGCTCGGCGACAGCCGATCGAGATCGGCGCGCGTGAGCACGTGCGTCGTCGCATAGCGCTGGTCGAACGATTCGGGCAGGTGCCGTGTGTCGGTCACGCTGATGGTGGGCAGGTCGGCGGCTTCGGCGGGTTGGGGCGGCTGCGGGAGCGCCGCGTCGCCTGCGGCATGGGCGATCGGGGCGAACAGCGCCGTGGCGGCGGACGTGGCGAGAAGATGGCGAAGATTCATGAGGCGATGGGCGTGAACGTGTTGCAGGTACGGCGAGCGTAAGCGGGTGGCGGTGCGTACCGCCCGGGTTCGTGTTGGTCTATGGCGAGACCGGGCAGCGTGGGCGGTCGTCGCGCGGATCGGACGACACGGCACGGCGCACGCGTGCGGACACGCCGCGCCCATGGCTGGCGGGCGCGACGGCACGACGCTTCCGGCGAGGAAGCGGAGTCGGAAAGACTGGACATCTGAAGGGTCCTGAGGTCGGGCCGTCCATGCAACGGGGCGACCGCCAAAGGCGGTGCCTGGCGCTCCGGAACACCCCGCCCGGCGCGGCTGCTTGGACCTCGGGTCGATGGCAGGTCTCCTGGCTCGCGGGTCGCTATTCGCACCAGCCTTCCCGGTTTCCCAGTGGCGTGGGGTAGTGCGGATTCGCCGCTCACAGTTGCGGGGGCAGCCGCAGATTCGAGGCGCTGCCTCTTCTGCGTTCCCTTTTCATCCCGTCTCCGGGAACCATCAGCGCGCAAGCGTAATGGCGAGCGCTCCGGCGCGTCAATCGGCGAAGCGCGCAGGGATGCGAAAAAACGTCACTGATCGCCGGATTCTTTCCAAATTCCTTGTTGCGAGACCTGCGGGCCGCTTTACATCTGATGAAATGGGCCGCTGGCCGCGCGGCAATCGCGCCGGAACCGGCTCGGCGCAACGCCCGTCCATCGCACGAACGCCCGCCGGAATGCCTCCTCGCCGCCGAACCCGAGATGCGCGGCGATCCGCGCGACCGGCCAGTCCGACTCGCGCAGGCGGCGCCGTGCGACGTCGGCGAGACACTGCTCGTGCAACGCCTGATAGCCGCTGCCTTCGGCAGCCAGCCGCCGTCGCAACGTCGCCTCGCTGACGCCGAGCCATCTCGCCAGTTCGGCGAGCGTGGGCACCGCCTGCTCGCGCGCGAGCGCCGCATCGAGAAAGCCGCGTACCTGCTGCGCCCATGACACGACGGCCGGCGCCGCATCGATCAGACGAAACGGAAAATCGACGAGGAACGCGCCCAGTTCGCCCGGCTGGCGGATCACGCGCGCATCGAGCCGCGCGGCGTCGAATGCGAAGCCATAGGTTTTGCGGCCGACGTCGACCGGCGCATTGAACAGCCCGAGCAGCGGCATCGCGTCGTCGCGGCGCTGATGGCCGAGCCAGACTTCGTCCGGCCGCAGCGGCTGCCCGATGAGCCAGCCGAACAGTTGCAGATAGCAGAACAGGCCCGTCAGGTCGACGAGGCACGCGGCCGGGCTGCGCGTGCGGCGCAGCGAATCCATCCGGAACGTCGCGCGAGCGTCACGCACCGCGAGCGACAGCGCACCGGCGCGCGGCGTCAGCATCTCGCAGAACTCGGCCGCGCAGCGGATCGCCTCGCCGAGCGTCGTGCAACTGAGCAGGCAGCGGCACATCAGGTCGACTTCCTGCTTGCGCATCGGCGGATGGCCGTTGCCGCGCGCGACTTGCGCCTCGAGCCGCTCGATGGCGTCGCGGTACAGCGCGACGAAGCCGCCTGGCGTCGTCGACGCGACGTCCGCGGCCGACGTCGCCGGTCGTTCCACTGGCGGTGCGCCGCTGCGCGTCAACTCGTCTCGCAGGCGGTCGCCGAGGCCCGGCAGCATGCGACCGCGTGCCGGCAATGCGCGTTGTTTCATATCTCTGCCGATCTGAGCGTTGCGACAGGGGCGGGTGAGCGGGCCGGTAGGGGTTCGCCGGCCGTCGCCACGCAAGAATGTTATCCACGCCGGCCGCTTCCGGCCTCGCCGGAACGGCGTAGGCGGCCGGCATCGCATTGCGCCAAGAACGACCCGAGACGACCCGCGAATGATCCAGATCGTAGACGAAATCACCCTCGCGCCCGAGCGCATTCCCGACGTGCTGGCGCTGCTGCGCGACCGCTATTTGCCGGGCCACGCGGCGCGCGGACTGACGGCGGCCGGCCGCTGGGTGTCGCCGCCCGTCGCGGTGCCGGGGCAGCCGAGCACGCTGTGGCTGACGTGGCAGGTCGCCGATGCGCCGGCGTACTACCGGATGCGCGCGCTGACCGACGGTGACGTCGTTGCGTTCTGGACGGCCATCGATGCGCTGTGCGATGCCCGCCGCCGCCATGTGATGACGGACGCCGATGCACCGCTGCCTGCACTGACGGAGGTCGACCATGCGGCATGACACGGCGCAGATATTCGTTTCGGCGACCGACGATGCCGGCGCGGTCGAGGGTGCATTGCGCGACGCCGCGCATGCGCTGCCCGGCGCGACCCGCGTTGCGCTGGCGCGCAATCTGGAAGGCTGCTGGAACGCGGGCGACTACACGCTCGACGTGCTGCGCGACGAACGGGCGACCGACCACGCGCCGGGCTTCGCCGCGCTGGCCCGCATACCGGGCGTCGTGCGGATCGACGGCGCCGCATGCCGGGCGATCGGTGGCGGCCTGCGCGAGCCGGCGCTGCGCGACGGCGTATGGCGCACGCTGATGTTGCGCGTGCGGCCGGAGGCCGACGAAGCCCAGGTGCGCGACCTCGAGCGCGAGTTGCTGCGCATGCCCGCGTTCATGCCCGGCATCCGCAACTGGCGGCTGAGCAGGATCGTGACGCCGGGTGAGTGGACCCACGTCTGGCAACAGGAATTCGCGCACGTCGGCGATCTGCTCGGCGAGTACCTGCTGCATCCCTATCACTGGGGCTGGGTCGACCGCCGCTTCGACGCCGAAAGCCCCGACTGGACGGTCGATGCGATCGCGCATGCGTTCTGTCCGCTCGCGTCGAGCCTGCTGGCCGACACGGCGGCGTGACGCGCGGCGCATGCGACCCGCCGCCATGCAAACGACAACCCTGGAGACACCACCATGCGAGCCTTGCTGATCGACCGCATCGGTCATTCCGACGCGCTGCGAATGGCCGACGTTCCGGCACCGAGGCCGGGCCCCGGCGACGTGCTCATCCGCGTCGCGTACGCGGGCGTCAATCCCGCCGACTGGAAATGCCGTGAAGGCTATCTCGGCGCGTTCATGCAGATCACGTTTCCGTTCGTGATCGGCTTCGATGCGGCCGGTGTGGTCGAGGCGGTCGGCGATGGCGTGGAAGGTTTCGCGCCCGGGATGCGCGTGTTCGCGCAGACCGACGTCGGAGCGGGGCGCTGGGGCGCGTATGCGGAATACGTCGCGGTGCGGCACGACTCGGTCGTGCGCCTGCCCGACACGGTCGGCTTCGCGGAAGCGGCCGCCACGCCGACACCCGCACTGGCCGCGTGGGCCGGCCTGTTCGACGACGGCGGGCTGCGTGACGGGCAGACCGTGCTCGTGCACGGCGGCGCGGGCGCGGTCGGCACCTTCGCGATCCAGCTTGCCGCGCAGGCGGGCGCGCGCGTCGCGGCGACGTGCTCGGCCCGCAACCGCGCAAGCGTCGAGGCGCTCGGCGCGGCGGCGAGCATCGACTATCGCGCACAGGACATCGCTAAGGCCGTGCGCGCGTGGGCGCCCGGCGGCGTCGATCTCGTGCTCGACGCGGTCGGCGGCGCCACCCTGGCCGATGCACTCGACCTGCTGGCACCGGGCGGCACGCTCGTCAACATCATGACGCTCGCGGCCGGCGACGCGGAGCGACTGGCGGCGACGGGCGCCGAAGCCGCGAAGCGAGGCTTGCGCACCGCGATGACGTACAGCCGGATGCCGAGCGGCGCCACGCTGTCAGCGATCGCGGAACGGCTCGGCCGCGGCGCGCTGCGCGTGCCGCGCTTCGAGCGCTTTCCGCTCGAACAGGCGGCACGCGCACTCGATCTCGTTCAAACGGGCGACGCGAAAACCAAGTTCGTGTTGCACGTTGCGGATATCGCGGGCTGACGCAGAACGGTCCGCGCATGACACCCCTTTTACCGGAGACATCATGACCGACACCCGAACCGCGACGCTCGCGGGCAAATGCGCGCTCGTGACCGGCGCGAGCCGCGGCATCGGCCGCGCGATCGCGCAGCGCCTCGCGTCGGAGGGCGCAACCGTCGTCGTGACGGCGCGCAGCCTCACGCAATCCGCGACGACCGCCGGCACGCTCGCCGAAACGGTCGCGCTGATCGAGCAGGCAGGCGGCCGCGCGATCGCACTGGCGGCCGACCTGTCGAATCCGGCCGAGCGCGACGCGCTCGTCGGGCGAGCGGCGAAGGCGGCCGGCGGCCTCGACATCCTCGTGAACAACGCGGGCGTGGCCGACTACGCGCGCGTCGACGCGATGCCGATGGCGATGTTCGACACGACGATCGAGCACTATCTGCGCATTCCGTTCGCGCTGAGCCAGGCTGCGATTCCGCTGATGCGCGCGCGCGGCGCCGGCTGGATCGTGAACGTCGGCTCGGTCACGGCGCTCGCGCCGCTGCGGCCGTTCGACGATTTCTCGCGCGCGGGCGGCGCGACCGTCTATGCGGCGGTCAAGGCCGCGCTGTCGCGCTTCACGCAAGGGCTCGCGGCCGAGCTCGAAGCCGACGGCATCGCGGTGAACCTGGTCGCGCCGAGCACCGCGATCCGCACGCCGGGCGCGGCCCGCTACATCCCCGAAGGCTATCCGACCGAGGACGTCGCGTATCTCGCGGAAACCGCGCTCGCGCTGTGCAGCCTGCCGGCAAGCGAGCGCACGGGCCTCGTCACGCACAGCCTGCATTTCCCGCTGTGGCAGGGGCTCGCGGTGCGCTCGCTCGACGGCCGCACGCCGTTGCCGCCACCCGTGATTCCCGCATACGCGCATCCGCGCATCGACCCGACAGGACTTTGACATGACGACTTCGATTCGCTTCGACGGCGGTACCGCCGTGATCACCGGCGCGGCCAGCGGTATCGGCAGCGGGCTCGCGCGCCACGCCGCCGGGCTCGGCATGCGCGTGGTGCTGGCCGATCTGGACCGGGGGAAGCTCGACGCGTTCGCCGCGACACTCGACACCGACGTGCTGTGCGTGCCGACGGACGTCAGCCGCCCTGAAGCCGTCGATGCGCTGGCCGACGCCGCATGGCAGCGCTTCGGCGGCGTCGACCTGCTGTTCAACAACGCGGGCGTGATGGCGACCGGCTTCAGCTGGGAAATCACGCCGGAACGGTTCGAGCGCAGTTTCGCGATCAACGTGCACGGCGTGATGAACGGGATCCGCAGCTTCGTGCCGCGCATGCTCGCGCGCAACGTGCCCGCGCGCATCGTCAATACGGCGTCGGTCGGCGGGTTTCTGCCGAGCCCGTTGATGTCGCCTTACTCGGCGACGAAATTCGCGGTGGTCGCGCTGACCGAATCGCTGTATGGAGAACTGAAGATGCTCGGCGCGCCGGTTGGCGTATCGTTGCTCGCGCCGGGCCCGGTGCAGACGGGCATTTTCAACGACCCGTTCGGCGCCGCGCACGACCGGCCCGAGGTGCAGGGCTTCGTCGACACGATGCGCGCGATGCTGAACGCGCACGGGATCACGCCCGACGCATTCGCGGCGCGGGCGTTCGACGGCATTCGCGACGGGCGTTACTGGCTGATTCCGCAGCCGGAGACGATCGACGGCGCACTGCAGCGGCGCACCGCGGACATCCTCGCCGCGCGCGATCCGTCGCTGCCGTCGTTGTGACGGCATGGCGCGGGCCGGCCGACCGACGCGGCCGGCTCACGCCGGGTTACATATGCGTGCCGGCGTGCGCGCGGCCGCTTGGTTCGCCGCCGCGGTCGGGCGGCGTATTGTTCTGATCGATCTTCGCGAGCACGAAGCCGGCGTGCGGCAGCGCGGCGGGCGAACGGTGGGCGGCCTGCACGACCGGGTCGTGCGGCGAAGTGGCGGAAAAACCGGATGACGTCGCGCCCGGTTGAGCGAACGCCGTGAGGGATGCTGCCGCGAGGGCGGCGGCGACGATCGCGTGCGTGTTCATGGTGACTCCTTCTTCACGACTGACTGCGGGACAACGCATTCAGTGTAGGGCGCGAAACTTAACGCGACGTGAAGGAGCGACGGCGCGCGGATGACGGGATGTTCATGCAGTCATCCGCGCGCCGCGACGCTCACGCGGATGCGGCGACCAACGCGCAGAAGTTCTCGAGATCGACGTTGCCGCCGCTGATCACGATGCCGACGCGCTTGCCTTTCAGTTCGTCCTTCATCCGGCGCGCGGCCGCGAGCGACAGGCAGCCGGTCGGCTCGACGACAATCTTCATACGGGTCGCGAAGAAGCGCATGCAGTCGACCAGTTCCGCGTCGGTCGCGGTCAGGATGTCGTCGACGTCGCGCCGCAGGATCGGGAACGTCAGGTTGCCGAGGTGCTGCGTCTGCGCTCCGTCGGCGATCGTGCGCGGCGTGTCGATATGGACGATCGACCCGGACCGGAACGATTGCTGTCCGTCGTTGCCCGCTTCCGGCTCGACGCCGTACAGCTTCGCGTGCGGCGACAGCGCGCGCGTCGCGAGCGCCGTGCCCGACAGCAGGCCGCCGCCGCCGAGCGGCGTGAACACCGCGTCGAGCGGCCCGACCTCGTCGAACAGTTCCTTCGCCGCCGTGCCCTGGCCCGCGATCACGTCCGCGTGGTCGTACGGCGGCACCAGCGTGAGCCCGTGCTGCTCCGCGAGCGCGCGGCCGATCTGCTCGCGGTCCTCGGTATAGCGGTCGTAGGTCACGACGTTGCCGCCGTAGCCGCGCGTCGCGGCCATCTTCGCGGCCGGCGCGTCCTGCGGCATCACGATCGTCGCCGGGATGCCGAGGATGCGCGCCGACAGCGCGATCGCCTGTGCATGGTTGCCGGACGAGAACGCGACGACGCCGTTGCGCCGCTGCGTCGCGTCGAAGCGCGACAGCGCGTTGAACGCGCCGCGGAACTTGAACGCGCCCATGCGCTGCAGGTTCTCGCACTTGAAGAACACCTGCGCGCCGAGCGCTTCGTCGATCGTTCGCGACGTCATCACGGGCGTGCGGTGCGCGCGGCCGTCGAGCCGTGCCGCGGCGGCCGCGACGTCGTCGTAGGTGGGGAGGGTCGGAGTATTCATGAGTCGCTCGTCGGAAGAGTCGTTCAACAGGTCGGCGGGGTGCGCATCCGCCTCACGCATCATTTCGCATCGTTGTATACGGTGGCACGCGACACGCCGAGGTGCTGCGACACGATTTCCATCGCGCGGCGCACCTCGAGGAAGCCGTCGGCCTTCAGCGTCTGCATCAGCTCGCGGCGCTGGTCGGTCTTCAGTTCGCGCGGCGTGGTCGCGAGGCGCGTCGCGAACGCGTCGATGCGCTGCCGGATCGCGTCCGCGCCGGCCGGGTCGAGCGTCTCGGCGACCGGCGCGCCTTCGGTGCTGCAGAACTGGTTCAGCATCCCCTGGAAACCGCGGAACAGCGTGACGTCCGCGTTCAGGCACAGCGCGGCCACATAGCGGCCGCTCGAATCCTTGATGCCGATCGACGTGCTTTTCGCCGTGCGGCCGTCGGCGAAGCGGTTTGCGTAGTTCGCGAGCACCTGCGGGAAGTCGTCGTCGTCGATGCGGGCGAGCCCGAGTTCGGTCGCCGGATCGCCGATCGCGCGGCCCGACAGGTTGTTATGGATGGCGAGGATCGCGTGCTTCGGCGTGCGCAGGTCGTGCACGACGACTTCGGTGAACGGCGCGAACATCGCGCCGAGCCCTTCGGCGATGCGCAGCACCTGCTCGATCAGCGACGCCTGTTCCGACTGCGGCCTGGGGCGGGGCGTGGTCATGGTTTGGCCTCGAGCGCGGGCGCGTCGGTCGTTTCCGGCCGCGTGATGTCGGCCAGCAGCGGGCGGGCGATCCGCACGTAGTCGGACGCGTCGAGCACGACCGAGCGGTCGAGGCGGCCCGCGTTGAACGCGATTTCGTCGTTGAGTTCGATCAGTGCGGGGTCGACGACGAGCGTCACGTTCGCGTCGAACACGAACGGCGGCACGGCGCCCATCACGCAGCGCGTGACCGTGGCGGCCAGTTCGGGCGGCGCGAGCGTCGCCTTGCGGCGGCCGACCGCGTCCGCGACCTTGCGGAAATCGATCTTCAGATGGCCGGGGATGACCGCGAGCGCGGTGACGTCGCTGCCGTCCTTGAACGCGCAGAGCATTGCCTTCGCGCCCTGTTCGGGACGCGTGCCGCGAATCGCGGCGATCACGTCGGATTTGCCTTCAGCCGGGTGATCCAGCACGCGGAACCGCGCGCCGGCGGTGTTCAGCAGTTCGCACAGCGCGTCGAAGACGGGATAGTCGCTCATGTCGATCCGGGCAGGAGGGGCGCATCACGGTACGCGGAGACGGCGTGCTTCGGTTCGCCGTCGATGAATTGTCCAAGTATAGACGTTTTGTCATGCGCATGGCAAAGACCAGAAACAGGGATCGCCATGTTTGTCCTCCCACCAACTGCCGAAAGGCCGTTTCATATCCCGGAATGCACGCGAAATTCGCGCCGCGCCGCCGTCCCGCCGCTTGAAAACCGGTTTTGCATCGCAAAACGCATTGCTTATCTCATTGAAAAACAAGCGAAATTTATATCTTATGTCTTATATAAGACTTCGCCGAAAGCGCATCGGGCGGCGTTACTATTGTGTCCATGCAGTTCGCTTCGTCATACGGAGCGGGCACGCTGAACCCTTTACCCAAATGCGCTTCGTTCCCAGGAGATTGACATGTCCCAATATCAAGACGACATCAAGGCAGTGGCTGGATTGAAGGAAAACCACGGCAGCGCGTGGAATGCCATCAATCCCGAGTATGCCGCCCGCATGCGTGCCCAGAACAAGTTCAAGACGGGCCTCGACATCGCGAAGTACACCGCGAAGATCATGCGCGCCGACATGGCCGCGTACGATGCCGATCCGTCCAAGTACACGCAGTCGCTGGGTTGCTGGCACGGCTTCATCGGCCAGCAGAAGATGATCTCGATCAAGAAGCACTTCAACAGCACCGAACGCCGCTACCTGTACCTGTCGGGCTGGATGGTCGCCGCGCTGCGCTCGGAGTTCGGCCCGCTGCCGGACCAGTCGATGCACGAAAAGACTTCGGTCAGCGCGCTGATCCGCGAGCTGTACACGTTCCTGCGTCAGGCCGACGCACGTGAACTCGGCGGCCTGTTCCGCGAGCTCGATGCTGCCAAGGACGCCGCTGCCAAGGCCGCCATCCAGGAAAAGATCGACAACCACGTGACGCACGTCGTGCCGATCATCGCCGACATCGACGCCGGTTTCGGCAACGCCGAAGCAACGTACCTGCTGGCCAAGCAGTTCATCGAAGCGGGCGCGTGCTGCATCCAGATCGAAAACCAGGTGTCCGACGAGAAGCAGTGCGGCCACCAGGACGGCAAGGTCACCGTGCCGCACGAGGACTTCCTCGCGAAGATCCGCGCGATCCGCTACGCGTTCCTGGAACTGGGCGTGGACGACGGCATCATCGTCGCCCGTACCGACTCGCTCGGCGCCGGCCTGACCAAGCAGATCGCCGTGACCAACGCGCCGGGCGACCTGGGCGACCAGTACAACGCGTTCCTCGACTGCGAAGAGCTGTCGGCCGACCAGCTGGGCAACGGTGACGTCGTCATCAAGCGCGACGGCAAGCTGCTGCGTCCGAAGCGCCTGCCGAGCAACCTGTTCCAGTTCCGCGCCGGCACGGGCGAAGCGCGTTGCGTGCTCGACTGCATCACGTCGCTGCAGAACGGCGCCGACCTGCTGTGGATCGAAACCGAAAAACCGCACATCGCGCAGATCGGCGGCATGGTCAGCGAAATCCGCAAGGTCATCCCGAACGCGAAGCTGGTGTACAACAACAGCCCGTCGTTCAACTGGACGCTGAACTTCCGTCAGCAGGTGTACGACGCGATGAAGGCAGAGGGCAAGGACGTGTCGGCATACGACCGTGCGCAGTTGATGAGCGTCGAGTACGACGACACCGAACTGGCCAAGCTCGCCGACGAGAAGATCCGTACGTTCCAGGCCGATGCATCGCGTGAAGCAGGCATCTTCCACCACCTGATCACGCTGCCGACGTACCACACGGCCGCGCTGTCGACCGACAACCTCGCGAAGGAATACTTCGGCGACCAGGGCATGCTCGGTTACGTGGCGGGCGTGCAGCGCAAGGAAATCCGTCAGGGCATCGCGTGCGTCAAGCACCAGAACATGTCCGGCTCGGATATCGGCGACGACCACAAGGAATACTTCAGCGGCGAGGCTGCGCTGAAGGCAGCGGGCAAGGACAACACGATGAACCAGTTCTCGTAATCGTCATACCCGCGGCACGACGCCAACCCGTTCACGACGGGTTGGCGTTTTTTTTATCCGCGCACGGCCTTCACGACGTATTGGCTCGTCGGCACAACGTCGATCTTGTCGAAATCGATGAAGCGTCCGCAGCTGTCCATCATCTCCGCGACGTTGCGCTGGAATTTCTCCTCGTCGCCGACTGCATCGAAGAACGCGTACGGATCGGTCATCGCGGCGGCCGGGAAGCATTCCTCGACGATCGCGTCGTAGCCGGGCGCCGCATGCGTGAGCGCGCGCACGACCACGTTCTGCACGTACAGGAAATTGTCCTGCGTATCGATCGCGACGCGCGTGTGATGGCCGTGCCATACGTCGAGCCAGGCTTCATGCGTGAGGCGCGGCGGGCGCTTCAGGAACGCGAGCTGCGAGAAGCCGCTCGTGCGCTCGCCGGGCCGCGCCGGAAAGCGCGTGTTCGGAATCGGCTGCGACTCCGTGACGAGATACGCGGCCATGTGCGGGACGATCGCGCGCACCGCGTCGTCGAACGGCTGGCGGAACATCGGGTTCGCGCTGTCGATCCACACCGCGACGATGCCGTCGATGCCCGGGTGCGTGTTGGTCTGCTTCAGGCCGGCGGCCGGCGCGACGTCGGCGTCGGCAACGTTGACCTGCACGCCGTGCGCGCCTAGCGACAGCAGCTTGTCGGCGAGCTGCGCGCGCACGCTGCGGCTCCATTGTTCGGGCGCGGCCTGCGCATCGCGCCACAACACGTAAATGACTTTCTCCATTGCTCCGGCTCCAAAGGGAATGACGAGGTCGGCGGCGCTGCCGCCGGGTTTCAGGAAGCGCTGACGGCCGGATCGGTCGCACCGGACGCGTCGTGCGCGCGCGGTGCGAAGCGGTTGGCGGTCAGCGTGAACGACGGCGGAATCGGCGACGTGACGGTCTCGAACAGGCGCTCGTGACGCGTCGCGTGAATACGCCACACGCCGTCGCGCTTCACGTACTGGTCGTCGTAGAACGCGGTGCCGTGCATCAGGTAGTTATCCTCCAGATTGATCGCGTGATCCTCGAGAAACCACACGCCGCACGCATGATCGGCGGACACCAGCGTCAGCTCGGGATGGTGTCCGTGATGCATCGTCAGGAAGGTCGGCTTGCCGATCAGTTCGCGCAGGCTGGACACGAATGCGTCGCGGCCGTCGTAGGCATAGCGGCCGCCGTCGAGGCGCGCCTCGCAGTCCTCGGTCAGGCATTGCGCGAGCAGCGACCAGTCGTGCGTATCGACCGCGCGGAAATAGCGGTACTTCAGTTGTCGGATCTGCTCGTACTCGTGGAGCGTGAGGGTCGTCTCGTCCATCGCCGTGTCTCGTGGTGGTGTCATCCGATGGTAGGAATGAAGCTGCCTGCGTCACATCGTCTGTTCGGACGAACGCAGCGGGGGCTGCGTTCAAGTTCGCCGATACGCGGCATCGGGGTTCATCCAAACAGGTGATGGCCGGCCTCCCGTGCGCCTGTAACGTGGCGTCGACGCGGCTTCGATCCGCGCACACGAGACCAAGGAGACGGCATGACCCCGATCGAACGAATGGAAGTGCGCGTGCGCAGGCTGGAGGACGCCGACGCGATCCGCCGCCTGAAGGCGCGCTACTTCACGTGCTGCGACCGGAAGGATCCGCAAGGAATGCGCGACTGCTTCGCGCCCGGCACCGTGCACATCGACTATGGCCGAATCGGCACGTTCGACCACCGCGATGCGCTCGTCGACGTGTTCGAGCGGCTTGGTTGCCACCCGCACATCGTCGAGATGCACCACGGCGTGAATCCCGACATCACCGTGCTCGACGACACGCATGCGCGCGGCACGTGGGGCCTGCATTACCAGATGCTCGACACCAACGCGCGCACGCTCACGCAGCTCGGTGCGACCTACGACGACGAATACCGGAAGGTCGACGGCGAATGGAAGATCGCGGCCACCCGCTGCGTCGTCACGTCGACGTTGTCCGCCCGCTACGACGGCGATGCGCCGGGCGTGCTGTTCGCCGGCGCACAGCCGCCTGCCGCATGACGACGCGCACGCCCCATTCAGGTTGAAAACATTCCCCAGGAGACATCGAAGATGGCACAGAACAACGAGGCGCCCGTCGCCGTCGTGACGGGCGCGTCGCGCGGTGCCGGCAAGGGCATCGCGCGCGCGCTCGGCGCGGCCGGCATGACCGTCTATGTGACGGGGCGATCGCAGAACGAAGGCGACGCGCCGCTGCCCGGCACGATCCACGAAACCGCGCGCGAAGTCGACGCGCTCGGCGGCCGCGGGATCGCCGTCGCGTGCGACCACGCGGACGACGCACAGGTGAAGGCGCTGTTCGAGCGCGTCGAACGCGACAGCGGGCGCCTCGACATCCTCGTCAACAACGCGACCTACCTGCACGACCAGCTGATCCTGCCAGGCCCGTTCTGGGAGAAGTCGCTCGATCTCGTGAACATCCTCGACGTCGGGCTGCGCTCGGCGTACGTCGCGAGCTGGCACGCCGCGCCGCTGATGGCGAAGCGCCGCAGCGGGCTGATCGCGTTCACGTCGTCGTTCGGCGCGAGCTGCTACATGCACGGCGCCGCGTACGGCGCGCAGAAGTCCGGCGTCGACAAGTTCGCGAAGGACATGGCCGTCGACCTGAAACCGTTCGACGTCGCGGCCGTGTCGATCTGGATGGGGCCGCTGCGAACCGAACGCACGACGCGCGTGTGGGACGAGCATCCGGACCTCTACAAGGAATTCTCGCTCGTCGCGGAAAGCCCGGAATTCACCGGCCGCGTGATCCATGCGATCCACGCCGATCCGCAGCGCATGGCGTTGTCGGGGCAGGTGCTGGTCGGCGCGGAAGCCGCGCTGCAGTATGGGATCGCGGATCTCGACGGCAAGCAGCCGCCGTCGTATCGCGAACTGCTTGGCGGGCCGGTGCAGGCTCACCCGGCGATCGTCGCTTAAAGGAGCGCACATGGGCATCCTGGAAGGCAAGGTCGCGCTCGTGACGGGCGCGGGGCAGGGCGTCGGGCAAGGCATCGCGCACGCGCTCGCGGGCGAGGGCGCGCAGGTGGCCGTGGTCGGCCGCACGCGCGACAAGCTGGTCGCGACTTGCGACGCGATCCGCGCACGCGGCGGTATCGCGGAGCCGTTCGTGTGCGACGTGATGGACGCCGCGCAGATCGTGCAGTGCGTCGATGCCGTCGTCGAGCGGTTTCGCGGCGTGCAGATCCTGATCAACAACGCGCAGGTCGTGCCGCTCGGCCGCCTGCTCGACGTGACCGACACGGATTTTCTCGCGGGCCTCGAGTCGGGGCCGATCGCGACGCTGCGAATGATGCGCGCGTGCCATCCGCATCTGAAGGGGGATGGCGTGATCGTCAATTTCGCGTCGTCGGCCGCGGTGCGCTGGGACGCGTCGGGCTATGGCGCGTACGCGGCGACCAAGGAAGCGATTCGCGCGCTCACGCGTGCTGCCGCGTGCGAATGGGGCACCGACGGCATTCGCGTGAACGCGGTCGCGCCGCATGCGCTGTCGCCGGGGCTGAAGGGCTGGGTCGACGCGAACCCGGACGAAGCGGCCGCGTTCTTCCGCACGATCCCGCTCGGCCGCGTGGGCGACTGCGAGCAGGACATCGGGCGCGCGATCGTGTTTCTCGCGAGCCGCGACGCCGCGTACCTGACGGGCGCCACGCTGCCGCTCGACGGCGGGCAGGCGTATTGGGGCTGACGGCGAACGCGACGCACATCAAGGGCCGGCACCGATGCGCGTCGCAGCGCGTCGCGGCCGGAAAACCGGAATCGGAAAGCATCGAGGAGAAAACGACATGGGTCGACTGGAAGGGAAGGTGGCGATCGTCACGGGCGGCGCGCGCGGGATGGGCGCCGCGACATGCAGGCTGTTCGTCGCGGAGGGCGCGCGCGTCGTGATCGGCGACGTGCTCGACGCGGAAGGCGAGGCGCTCGCGCGCGAACTTGGCGACGCGGCACGCTTCATGCGGCTAGACGTGAGCGACGAACAGAACTGGGCGCGCGTCGCCGATGCGACCGTCGAGCAGTTCGGCCGCATCGACGTGCTCGTGAACAACGCGGCCGTGCTGATGTTCGGTGCGATCACCGAATTGTCGAAACGTGATTTCGAGCGCGCGGTATCGATCAATCTCGTCGGCACGTTCGTCGGCATCCGCACGATCGCGCCGCGCATGATCGCGCAGAAGAGCGGGTCGATCGTCAACATCTCGTCGGTGGACGGGCTGCGCGGCGTGAACGCGCTGGCCGCCTACGTATCGAGCAAATGGGGCGTGCGCGGGTTGACGAAGGTGGCGGCGCTCGAACTCGGCCACCAGGGCGTGCGCGTGAATTCGATTCATCCCGGTGGCGTCAACACCGCGATGTCGAACCCGACCGGCGCGCCGCTCGACGAGATCAACAAGCACTACACGCACGTGCCGCTGCAACGCGTCGGTTTGCCTGACGAAATCGCGCGCGCGACGCTGTTTCTCGCGAGCGACGAAGCGTCGTACTGCAACGGCGCCGAACTGTCCGTCGACGGCGGGATGGCGGCAGGCGCGTATTACCCCGGATTGCCGGGCGCGCCGTTTTGAGCGGTAGCGCACACAACGCATGCGCGACGGATGTTTGTTTGCGCAACCTAATTCAGGGTTTGCCTGAGTAGCGAAAACGCGAATCCTTTCCGCGACCGTTCGCGTGCATCGCATGCGATGCATGTCGCGCGATTTTTCCGTTTTCGCGAAACCCTTGCAGGACGGATGTTCCAGACGTTTCGTCCCCAAAGCTCGCGCGTCGGCGCAGTAAAAAGGACATGCCGGCAAGCGGCATGCCGACGCGTCGTTACAGTTGTTTCTTGTTGCAACGCAACGCCCGCCCAATAACGGCGATGGTATGCTGGCCGGAATGGAGTTGTACGGCAGGTTGCTTGCATGGCGAAACTCGCGTTCGCACACTCATACGAGACATCACATTCTCTCGCCAGCATCGCGGCATCGACACGCGCTCCGCTCGCGTGCGCCGTCTTGCGCGTCGCTGCATCCTGCGCTCCGACCGCATTCCCCATCTCGCGGGCTCGTCCCGCAACCCCCATCCCCGCCCAATAGTCTGGAGACATTCCCATGTCGCAAAACAACCTGGCCGAAGCGACGCACGGCCCGCTGATCGCTCCCCCGGCATTCGTCAAGCATCGCAAACTGATCGACTGGGTGTCGCGTATCGCGGCGCTCACGGAGCCCGACCGCGTCGTCTGGTGCGACGGCTCGCAGGAAGAAAACGACGCGCTGTGCCAGGCGATGGTCGACCAGGGCACGCTCAAGCGCCTGAACCCGGCGAAGCGCCCGAACTCGTATCTCGCGCAGTCCGATCCGTCCGACGTCGCGCGCGTCGAGGACCGCACCTTCATCTGCACCGAATCGCCCGACGACGTCGGCCCGACCAACAACTGGATCGCGCCGGAAGAAATGCGCGAGACGCTGAACGGTCTGTTCCGCGGGTCGATGCGCGGCCGCACGCTGTACGTCGTGCCGTTCTCGATGGGCCCGCTCGGCTCGCCGATCGCGCACGTCGGCGTCGAGCTGTCCGACAGCCCGTACGTGGCCGTGAACATGCGGATCATGACGCGCATGGGCCGCGACGTCTATGACGTGCTCGGCGAGGACGGCGAATTCGTGCCGTGCGTGCACAGCGTCGGCCATCCGCTCGAAGCGGGCCAGAAGGACGTGCCGTGGCCGTGCAACCCGGTCAAGTACATCGTGCATTTCCCCGACACCCGCGAGATCTGGAGCTTCGGCTCGGGCTACGGCGGCAACGCGCTGCTCGGCAAGAAGTGCTTCGCGCTGCGCATCGCGTCGACGATGGGCCGCGACCAGGGCTGGCTCGCCGAACACATGCTGATCCTCGGCGTGACGTCGCCGGCCGGCAAGAAGTATCACGTCGCGGCGGCGTTCCCGTCCGCGTGCGGCAAGACCAACTTCGCGATGCTGATCCCGCCGCGGGGTTTCGACGGCTGGAAGGTCACGACGATCGGCGACGACATCGCATGGCTGAAGCCGGGCCGCGACGGGCGCCTGTATGCGATCAACCCGGAAGCCGGCTTCTTCGGCGTCGCGCCGGGCACGGGCGTGAAAACCAACCCGAACGCGATCTCGACGCTGAAGGAAAACGTGATCTTCACGAACGTCGCGCTGACGGAAGACGGCGACGTGTGGTGGGAAGGCCTGACCGACACACCGCCCGCGAAGCTGACCGACTGGCAGGGCAACCCGTGGACGCCGGAGATCGGAAAGGAAACCGGCCGCAAGGCCGCGCACCCGAACTCGCGCTTCACGGCGCCGGCATCGCAATGCCCGTCGATCGACGCGGACTGGGAAGACCCGGCCGGCGTGCCGATCGACGCGTTCATCTTCGGCGGCCGTCGCTCGACGACGGTACCGCTCGTGACCGAGGCGCGCGACTGGATCGAAGGCGTGTACATGGCCGCGACGATGGGCTCGGAGACGACCGCCGCTGCAGCCGGCCAGCAGGGCATCGTGCGCCGCGACCCGTTCGCGATGCTGCCGTTCTGCGGCTACAACATGAGCGATTATTTCGCGCACTGGCTGAAGATCGGCAAGCAGATCGAAGACGCCGGCGCGACGCTGCCGAAGATCTACTGCGTGAACTGGTTCCGCAAGGATGCGAACGGCAAGTTCGTGTGGCCGGGATTCGGCGAGAACATGCGCGTGCTGAAGTGGATGCTCGATCGCCTCGAGGGCAACGGCGGCGGCGGCGAACATGCGTTCGGCGTGTCGCCGGCCTATGACGACCTGCACTGGAACGGGCTCGACTTCACGCGCGAGCAGTTCGAGGCGGTGACGTCGATGAACGCCGACGAATGGCGCGAGGAGCTGAAGCTGCATGCGGCGCTGTTCGACACGCTGAAGCTGCGTTTGCCCACCGAGCTGACCGACACGATGAAGAAGATCGAACAGCGCATCGGCGGCTGACGATCCGAGACGAAGTAACGCAGTAACGACGTGGTTGGATGAACGTCCCGCCGCCGGCATGCATCGCCGGCAGCGGGACGTTTTTGTTTCTGCTTCGTTTCAGCGTGGCGCGTGTTGCGCCGGCAGTGCGCTTACGCGCCGCATTGCGTGACCACTTCGTTCACCGCGCGCTGCACGTCGCCGCGCCGGTAGCGCAGCAGCGCGATATCGGCCGGATCGGGTTCGTACGACACGACGTTGCCGCGCCCCGTATAGATCGCCATATCGGGCAGCAGCGGATGCTCCTGGTCGAGCGAGGGCACCGGCTGCGGATTGCCCGCCGCGCGGAAGAAGGCCGCGAAGTAGTCGGCGAAGCTCAGGTTCTCGTCGCCGACGAGATAGGCCTTGCCGGATGCGCCGCGTTGCAGCGCGCCCCAGATCGCTTCCGACAGCGACTGCGTCGAGATGAAGTTGCTTGCGCCCGCCGGCCCGTACACCGGCAGGCCGGCGAGCTTGCCCTGCGCATAGCCCGTGTACGCGGCGAACATCTCGTTGCGTAGCCCCGGCACCGACCCGACGACGAACGGCGCATTGACGCTGCACACCGCGAACGACGGCGACGCGAGCGCGCGCACGCGTTCGTCCGCGAGATGGCGCGAGCGCACGTACGGCACCGTGTCGACGAGTGCCGGCGCGACCTGCGGATAGAAGCTGCCGACCAGCACCGCGCGCTTCACGCCCGCGTCGCGCGCGAGCGCGAAGAAGCGCGGTACCGCGTCGACGTTCGCGCGTTCCCAGTGCGCGGCTTCGTCGGTGCCGGGCGGCAGGTGGCGAATGTCGTTGCCCGCCGCGAACACGACCGCGTCGAACGGCGCGAGATCGTCACGCGTGAAGTTGCCGGCCACGTAGTCGCGCAGCAGCACGTCGAATTGCGCGAGCGCGCTGCCAGGCGCGGGCGGCTTGCGGGCGGCGAGCGTCACGTCGTTGCCTTGAGCGTGCAGATGCAGCGCGGCGTGGCCGCCGATGAGGCCGGTGCCGCCGATGATCAGGATGTTCATGGTGTCTCCGAGGGCGGCGCAGGCGCGCCGCATGAATTGAACCGACGATTGAACCGATGAAGCCGCACGGAAGTGCGCTCAGAAGTTGAAGCCGTTGCCCGTGACGACCGGCATGTTGGTCCAGAAACCGTTCGGGTCGCGATACCAGCCGGCCGCCGCGAGCGCGCCGCCGTCCACGTGCAGCGTCGTGCCGGTGACCCACGCGGCGAGCGGGCTTGCGAGGAACAGCGCGGCGCCCGCGATGTCGCCGGCGGCACCGAAGCGCCCGAGCGGAATCCAGCGCGGGATGTGCGCGCGATGCTCGGCCGCGACCATCGCGCTCACGGGAACCTGCGGCGTCTCGGTGGTCTCCGGCGCGATCTGGTTCACGCGAATGCCGGCCGGCCCGAGTTCGAGCGCGAGGCTTTTCGTGAAACCGGTCAGCGCGGTCTTGAACGACGCATAGACGGTGCAGTTCGGAATCGCGCGGAAGCCCTCGATCGACGACACGCCGACGATGCTGCTGCCCGCGCCGCGCTTGCGCAGCAACGGCAGCATCGCCTGCGTGACGATGAACACCTGGCGCAGGTTCACGTCGAACAGCCGCGCGATGTCGTCGTCGGTATGATCGTCGAACGGTTTCGCGATCTGCAGGAAATCGCCGACGTTGTTGACGAGCACGTCGAGGCCGCCGAAGCGTGCGTCGATCGTCCGCGCGAATGCGTCGACCTCGTCGCGGCGCGTGACGTCCACGACGCCGACGAGCGCGTCGACGCCCGCGGCTTCGAGCGCCTGGCGCACGTCCTGCGCGCGAGCGGGATCGAGCTCGGCCACCGCGACGCGCGCGCCCGCCGCGCCGAATCCTTCCGCGCACGCGCGGCCGATGCCGGCGCCGCCGCCGGTGATCAGTACTGTCTTGCCGGTAAATGAAATCACCACGACACTCCTTTGAGTGGAAAAGCCACGAGACGCATCACAGCGACGAAACGAGTTGCGCGTTGTCGATCCGCAGTTCCGCGCCGTTCACGAAACGCGATTCGTCGGAGGCAAGGAACAGCACGAGATTCGCGACGTCCTGCGGATCGCACATGCGTGCCATCGGATCGCTGCCGATGCCGAGTGCGGCCGGATCGAGATCGGGCATCAGCGCCTGCGTCATCGGCGTCCAGATCCCGTCCGGATGGATCGAGTTGCAGCGGATGCGGTAGCCGCTGCGCTTGCAGTGCACGGCGACGCTGCGCGCGAGCGCCGTCACCGCGCCTTTCGACCCGGTGTACGCGCACATCATCGGCAGCCCGCCGAGCGCGGCGACCGACGACATCATCACGATCGAGCCCGGCGTGTCGTTGCCTTTCATCGCGCCGATCGCGTACTTGCAGCCGAGGAAATAGCCGTCCGCGTTGACGCGCAGCACGCGCCGCCAGGTGTCGAGGCTCGTGTCCTCGATCGAGCCGACCGGGCAGATCGCCGCGTTGTTGACGAGTACGTCGAGGCGGCCGAAGCGGTCGAGCGTCGACGCGATCGCGTGCCGCCAGCCGTCCTCGTCGGCGATGTCCTGGCGCACGAACAGCGCGGTATCGCCGATTTCGCGCGCGAGCGCGTGGCCGGCATCCTCGTCGATGTCGGTGAGCACGACGCGCGCGCCCTCGGCGGCCAGCAGCAGCGCATCGGCGCGGCCGACGCCACTTGCCGCGCCGGTGATCAGCGCGACCTTGTTTGCGACTCGATTCATGTTGGGTTCGATTTCCTGCGACGTTGAAAGAAGGCGGGCGCTCATGCGGCGCCTGGCGCGCGGCCGGCCCTGACCGCGTCGAGCGCGGCCGCGCCGTAGATCTGCGCGATCGTGGCGTCGACGCGCGGGTTGGTGCGCAGCTCGTGGCCGCCGTCGACCGCGAAGCTCTGGCCGGTGACCCAGCCCGACTCGGGGCCCGCGAGATAGCGCACCGCATGCGCGATCGCTTCCGGTTCGCCGAGCGTGCCGAGCGGAATCTGTTCGAGGAAGCTGTCGACCAGCGCACGGTCGTCGAACATCGGGGCGGTGGCTTCGGAACGCGTGAGGCCCGGACGCACCGCATTCACGCGGATCTTCGCGCCGGCCAGCTCCTCGGCCGCACCGCGCACCAGCGCCTCGAGTGCGGCCTTCGCGGTGCAGTACGCGGTCAGCCAGCGGAAATTGATCTGCGCGGCGGTTGACGAGATGCAGACGATGGAGCCGCCGCCGCTATCGGCGAGCCGCGGCGCGGCGTGACGGATCGCAGCGAACGCGCTGGACAGGTTCAGGTCGATTTCCGCGCGGAAGCTGTCGGCGTCGTGCATCAGCAGCGGGCGGAACCCGGCGCCGCCGACGGTCGGCACGACGATGTCGAGACGGCCGTCGAGCGCCCATGCGGTATCCAGCGCGGCCTGCAGGTCGGCGTCGTCGCAGGCGTCGCCGGCTTGGATCGCGACGCGGCTGCCGGGCACTGCCTCGGCCAGATGCCGTTGCGTGCGTTCGAGCGCGTCGCGGCGACGGCCCATCAGCACGACGGCCGCGCCATCGGCGGCGAGCGCGTGCGCGCAGGCCGCGCCGATGCCGCCGGCGCCGCCCGTGACGAGGGCGGTGCGGCCGGAAAGGGGGAGGGGCGAGCGCATCGTTCAGCCCTCCAGCGGCAGGTCTTGCGACCAGTCGACGTGCAGCGTGCGCGCGGCGAAGCGCCACGTGCCGCCGTCGAACACGCAGCGGTCGCGATAGCGCAGCCCCCAGTCGAGCTTGCGCTTCACGCCGTCGCGCACATAGACGTGGCACGCGACGCCGTAGGTCTCGACATCGGCTTCGCCGCCGTCGAGCGTGACGAGCTGGTTGTGCACGTGATGCTGGGTCGTCTCGTAGCGCTCGATCACGCTCATGCCGGCGACGATCGCGTCGCGGTCGTCGAAGCGGAAACCGGGGCCGTCGAGCTGCGCATCGGCGGTGAAGAGCGTGGCGAGGCGCGGCCAGTCGCGCCGGTCGACGGCTTGCGCGTAACGGCACGCAAGTTCGTACAGCGCGTGGCGGGGATTCGAATCGGTCATGCGGTACTCCCGTGAGTGAACGGAAAGCGTTTGCCGCGCCGCGAGCGCGGACGCGGCGGCATTGCGACGTCGACGCGCAGGTTCGCATCGGACCGATCGATGCTCATCATCCATACGGAGCAGGGTAAGGATCGGGGAAAACACCGGGGCCGACGGCGGAGCAACGTCTGATGCTGCGATGCAGCGGCGCATGCGCGGCATCCGGCTGACGGTGACGCAGCCCATCGCAACAAGCCGGGGCAGACGGTTTTCAGGTCCTTCAGTCGAACCGGTCGCGCAGTAATGCTGCAGTGCGGTGCGCCGCATGAAGCCCGATTCGTGTTTGCCCCTAGTCGAAATGGACGATGGCCGGCGGGCCGGCACTGGCTACCGTGCAGCCATCCGGCGCCGTTGCATGTGGTCAGTCGCCGGACTCGAACCGCGATAGCGGCCAACCGGAGGGGACGACGATCATGAGACTGACGACTCGCAAGCTGTGCGTATTGGCGATAGGCACGTTCGCGGCCATGGCGATGGCGCGATATGGTGCCGAACAGGTCCCGTCGCCGCCGTATGCGGCCGGCATCCTGCAATGCCGCTCGGTCGACTCCAACGGCTTGCCGACGGGTTGCGTACCGATCGATCCGTCGCACTTCGGCTTCGCCGCGCTGCGCGGCATGTGACGCTGGCGCGGCCGTGCGCCGCGCCGATTCGATGTCGCCCGGCAGCCGTCGCGATGCGGCGGCGTCCTGGCGGACAGACCGGGTGGCGCACCGCGATACATGCGCAGCGGGTCGCCCATCCGGTTTCCCGTCGTCGTTCGAATTTCCCGCCCATGACACCCGGCGCGGCTCGCATGCGCACGCTCGAGCGCTCGCATCGACCACGCGCCGACGTCCGTGTCGGGCTGCCTGCCCGGCGGTGCTTCGCCACGACCCCCGCCTTTCACCCATTCCCTTCACGCAGAACCATTACGCGATGTCATCCGACTATTCCCTGACCCGCCCCCTGAACGTCCGCGACGTGCGTCGCTGGGACGCCGAACACGACGTCGTGATCGTCGGCTTCGGCGCGGCCGGCGCGTGCGCGGCGATCGAAGCCGCGAGCGCCGGCGCCGACACGCTGATCGTCGAGCGCGCATCGAGCTACGGCGGCACGAGCGCGCTGTCCGGCGGCGAGATCTACCTCGGCGGCAGTGGCGGCACGCCTGCGCAGCGGCAGGCCGGCTTCGGCGACGATACCGAGGACCTGTACCGCTACCTGATGCTCGCGGGCGGCCGAGACGCGGACGAGGCGAAGGTGCGTCTCTACGCGAACGAGAGCCTCGCGCATCACGACTGGCTCGTCGCGCAGGGCCTCACGTACAAGAACACGTTCATCGCCGAGCGAATCGTCGAACCGGAAACGGACGATTGCCTGATCTGGTCCGGCAGCGAGGAGGCCTGGCCGTTCAGCGAGGCGGCGAAGCCGTGCCCGCGCGGGCACACACCGCAATGGCCGGGCTGGGGCGGCGGGCAGCTGCTGATGCGCGTGCTGGCCGGGCGCGTGCAGGCGCTCGGCGTGTCGACACGCTACGACACGCGCGCCCTGGCGCTGATCGTCGACGACGCCGGCGTGGTGCGCGGCGTCGTGCTGCGCGCGTACGGCGAGACGGCATGCGTGCGGGCGCGCCGTGCGGTGATCCTGTGCGCGGGCGGCTTCGCGATGAACCGCGACATGGTGCGCCGGCACGCGCCGCAGTTGCTGCGCTCGGACGAACCGATCGGCAGCCCGGGCGACGACGGCTCGGGCATCCTGCTCGGCCAGAGCGCGGGCGGGGCCGCGATCCACATGGACCAGGGTTTCGTCAGCCTGCCGTTCTACGCGCCCGAATCGCTGATCCGCGGGATCTTCGTGAACGCGCGCGGCCAGCGCTTCATCAACGAGGACGGCTATCACGGCCGCACCGGGCATCACGCGTTCCACCAGGCCGACGACCGCATCTACCTGCTGGCCGACCAGGCGACCTACCAGGAGCCGCCCGCGATCGCGCGGATCGGCATCGCGGCGGCGGGCGAGACATGGGAAGAAGTCGAACGCGACCTGCAGATGCCGGCCGGCACCCTGACGGCGACCGTCGACGTCTACAACCGCCACGCGGCCGAAGGCGTCGATCCGTTGTTCCACAAGGCGAAGAAGTGGCTGACGCCGCTGATCGAGCCGCCGTTCGTCGCGCTCGATTGCCGGATCGACTATGCGTTCTATCCGCATTTCACGCTGGGCGGGCTCGATACGCTGCCGACCGGACAGGTGCTCGACGCCATGCGCGTGCCGGTGGCGGGCCTCTACGCGGCCGGCCGCACGAGCTGCGGGCTGCCGCGCTGGGGCGCCGGGTACAGTTCGGGGCTGTCGCTGGCCGATGCGACGTTCTTCGGCCGGCAGGCCGGCCGTCATGCCGCGCGTTCGGCAAGCGAGGCGCTGCGCAGCGTCGCGTAGCGTCGCCTGAACAGGCAAGCACGACGCCCCGGGCAACCGTGTTGCACCGGGGCGTCGTCGTTTCAGGCGGACGTCGGTGGCGCGTCGACAGGCCGTCAGCCGAGATCGAGCGCGTTGGTCAGGTCGCCCGGCGGCGTCGCGCCGCGCGACGCGAACGCCTTGTCGCGCGCAGTGACGCCGTCGAGCGGCGCGAGCCCGTGCACGCGGCTGATGAAGCGCAGGATCGAGTTCGTGTCGTACATCGTGTGGTCGACGTAACCCTTCTTCGCGAACGGCGAGATCACGAGCGCGGGAATCCGTGAGCCGGGGCCCCAGCGATCGCCGACCGGCGGCGCGACGTGATCCCACCAGCCGCCGTTCTCGTCGTGCGTCATCACGATCACGGTGTTCGCCCACTGCGGGCCGCGCCGGATGCGTTCGATCACGTTCGCGATGTGGCGATCGCCGGATTCGACGTCCGCATAGCCCGCGTGCATGTTCAGGTTGCCTTGCGGCTTGTAGAACGCGACGGCCGGCAGGCGGCCCGCGTCGATGTCGGCGATGAAGCGGTTGGTGGACGGCTCGTCGCCGAGGCCCGCGTCGCGCAGGTGCTTGCGGCGCGCGTCGGTGCCGGGCGCATAGTTCGCGAAGTAGTTGAACGGCTGATGGTGGTACTGGAAATCCGGCACCGTGCCCGTGTCGCGGTGCTCGAGCGCGTATTGCCACGCGCCGCTGTACCACGCCCAGTCGACGTTCTTCTCCGACAGGCGATCGCCGATCGTCGCATGGCCTTGCGGCGGGATCACGCGATGGTCGGCCGGATCCGCGTATGCAGCGTTGCCCGGATCGGCCGGCGGCACGTAGCTCGGCTGGTACGGCGGCGCCATCGTGTTGACGCCGTAGCCGTCGGGCGTCAGCGGGCCGTCGACCGCGAACTTCGGCGGGCCGTCGAGCGCGGACGCCGGCGAATCGGCGGCGAGCGTGAGCCGCGTGCCGGCCGGATCGTCGCCGTCGACCTTCGACAGCAGCTTCGCCGCGTGCGGATGCCGGTGTGCATCCGGATAGATCGGCGGCTGCGCGGAAATCAGGAACATGTGGTTCAGCCACGAACCGCCGAAGGCCGCCATGAAGAAGTTGTCGCACAGCGTGTATTGCCGCGCGAGGTTCCACAGCCGCAGCGTGTCGGCGGAATTGCGGTAATGGCCCATCACAAGGCCACCCGAATCGGCCCACGCGGCGAACTGGTTGTTGCGGCCGCCCGCGATCTGCATCTGGTTCTGGTAGAAGCGGTGCCACAGGTCGCGCGTGATGACGCCATTGGGCAGCGGCTTGCCCTGCGCGTCGGCGATCCGGAACGGCGCGTTCGGCAGCTTGTCGATGTCGCGCTCGGCGATCGCGTAGCGCTTGCCGTCCACTTCCTGCGCCTGCGGCACGAGTCCGCCCCAGATTTTCGGCAGCACCGGCAACGGCGTCTTGCCGTCGCGATCGAGCTGCTGCGCATGCTCGGGCCGAACCTCGCTCAGCGGGTAGCGCACACCGGGGAAGTCGCCATACAGGTTCGCGAAGCTGCGGTTCTCCGCATAGATCACGACGATGTGGCGCACCTGGCGGCGCAGCGCGTCGTCGAGCCGCAGGTCGGCGGCGGTGCGCGGCGCGCCGCCCGGCGTGGTCTCGCAGCCGCCGAGCGCGACGCCGGCGCCGAGCGCTGCGAGGCCGCCGAGCATGCGGCGGCGGTCGGGATCAACGGGAAGGTCGTCGGGGCGATCGGGGGTGTCGTTCACGTCGTGAGCTCCTCGGATGGGCGGTTGTCGTTCGATGCGCGGCAGTGTCGCGCGGCCTGCCGCTACGCGGGACGGGACGCAACGGCCGGCGTCGCGCCGGGGCGGGGCGACGCCGGCTGTCACGGAAATGTCATGAACGCGACTATAACGTGGCCGCCCGCCTCGATGAAAGCTGTTTGTCGGACAATGCGCGACGCTTGCGCGCGAACTAGACTTGAATCATGGGCGGCGCGTTGCCGTGCGTCGTCCGCGCGAACGGCGCGTGGCGCGCCTTCGCGGTGTCATTCATGCGATGAAACGAGGCGAAGATGACGCGGATGCGTTCCGTCTGCGCGTGGTTGCCGATGCCGCGTGCCGGCCCGGCGCGCGGGCACGCATAAGCGCGCAGCGGCGTGACCGGCCGGCCCGATGCCATGGACAGGAAATTCGACTACGCAGGATTGCTGATCGCGGCGGGCTTCTTCGTGCTGTTCGCCGCGCAGTTGCTGATGCTGCGTCCGACGTCGACGCTGATCGCGTACAGCGATTTCCATCGGCTCGTCGCCGCGCGGCTCGTCGACGATCTCGAGATCGGATCGACGACGATCACGGGCACGCTGACGATGCCGCAGGCCGGCGCGATGCTGCCTGCGTCCGAAGTCGCGGCCGTGAAGTCGGAGGGCGCGCCGCCGCACTTCGCCACCAACCGCGTGACCGACCCGCAGTTGATCGACACGCTGACCGCCGCCGGCATTCGCTTCCACGGCGCGTCCGACAACGGCTGGATCGCGTCGCTCGCGTCGTGGCTGGTGCCGCTCGTCGCGTTCGTGTTCATCTGGAACCTGATGCTGCGCAAGCGCGGCGGGCTGCAGGATTTCACCGGGATGGGCAAGAGCCGCGCACGCGTCTATGTGCAGCAGGAAACCGGCATCACGTTCGACGACATCGCGGGCATCGACGAAGCAAAGGCCGAGCTGCAACAGCTCGTCGCGTTCCTGCGCGATCCGGATCGCTACCAACGGCTCGGCGGCAAGATTCCGAAGGGCGTACTGGTCGTCGGCGCGCCCGGCACCGGCAAGACGTTGCTCGCGCGCGCGGTGGCGGGCGAGGCGGCGGTGCCGTTCTTCTCGATCAGCGGCTCGGCGTTCGTCGAGATGTTCGTCGGCGTCGGTGCGGCGCGCGTGCGCGACCTGTTCGAGCAGGCGCAGCAGAAGGCGCCGTGCATCGTGTTCGTCGACGAGCTCGATGCGCTCGGCAAGGTGCGCGGGGTCGGCCCGATGTCGGGCAACGACGAGCGCGAGCAGACGCTGAACCAGTTGCTCGTCGAGATGGACGGCTTCCAGGCCGGCTCCGGCGTGATCATCATGGCCGCGACCAACCGGCCGGAGATTCTCGACCCCGCACTGCTACGCCCGGGCCGCTTCGACCGTCACATTGCGATCGACCGGCCCGACGTGAACGGCCGCCGCCAGATCCTCGGCGTGCACGTGAAGCGCGTGAAGCTCGCGGCCGACGTCGACCTTGGCGAACTCGCGTCGCGCACGCCGGGCTTCGTCGGCGCCGATCTCGCGAACGTCGTCAACGAGGCCGCGCTGCATGCAGCGGAACTCGGCAAGCCGGCGATCGGGATGGACGACTTCGACGAGGCGATCGATCGCGCGCTGACGGGCCTCGAGCGCAAGAGCCGCGTGATGAACGCGCAAGAGAAGCTGACGATCGCCTATCACGAGGCCGGCCATGCGCTCGTCGCGGAAAGCCGCGTGCATTGCGATCCGGTAAAGAAGGTGTCGATCATTCCGCGCGGCGTGGCCGCGCTCGGCTATACGCAGCAGGTGCCGACAGAGGATCGCTACGTCCTGCGCCGCAGCGAGCTGCTCGATCGGATCGACGCGCTGCTCGGCGGGCGTGTCGCGGAAGAACTCGTATTCGGCGACGTGTCGACGGGCGCGCAGAACGATCTCGAGCGCGCGACCGCGATGGCGCGCCACATGGTCATGCAGTACGGAATGAGCGAGCGGATCGGGCTGGTCACCTTCGACGACGGCGATGCGCGCACTGGCATGCCGGGCGCGTGGCATTCGGGCGAGGGGCGCTGCAGTGAGCACACCGCACGGATGATCGACGACGAGGTGCATACGCTGCTGACCGATGCGCATGCGCGCGTCGCGTCGACGCTCGGCGAACGTCGCGATGCGCTCGAGCGGATCGCACGCCGGCTGCTCGCGTGCGAGGTGCTCGAACGCGATGCGTTGCAGGCGCTGATCGACGGACGCGAGGCGCCTGGCGCCGTGCCATCCACGACCGATCCCGGGCCTTGCGCGGGCGCGAATACGCCGGAGCAGGCGTCGGCGATCGAGCGCGATTTCGTCGCATACGGCCCGCCGCGCGAACCCGAACGCTGAAGCGCGAGCCTGTCGCGCAGCCGGCGGGGGCCACGAGCGCGCCGCACCGTCACGGCGATTCAACCTTGCCGGCATGGCGTTGCGCCGACGTTTCATTTCCCCTTTTCCAGTCACGGAGTCGCGATGAGCGAGGCGCACGTATCGGTCGATGTCGCGCAGCATGCGCGTTTCAGTGTCGAAGTCACGTCCCGGTGGCGGTACGGGACGTAAACGGCGCGGTGCTCGACCGCGAGACGAACGGCGTGTGAGCGTGCGGCAGGACGTGGCGCGTCAGGACTCGGCTGCGGCGGCGACTTCCGCCGCTTCGGCGAGCGCGTCGAGAAAGCGCGTGCGCCACCAGTGCACGTCGGTCTTGCGCACGATCGCCATCAGCGCGTCGTGGCGCTGGCGGCGTTCGTCGAGCGGCATCGTGAGCGCGCGCTGGATCGCCTGCGCGGTGCCTTGCGTGTCGTACGGATTGACGAGCAGCGCGGGCTTCAACTGCTCGGCCGCGCCCGCGAAACGCGACAGCACGAGCACGCCCGGATCGGTCTCGTCCTGCGCGGCGAGAAACTCCTTCGCGACCAGGTTCATCCCGTCGCGCAGCGGCGTGACGAGCGCGACGCGGCTCGCGCGGTAGAGGCCCGGCAAGCGCTTGCGCGCGACCGTGCGGTGGATGTAGCGCATCGGCATCCACTCGAGTTCGCCGTAATCGCCGTTGATCGCGCCGCACAGGCTGTCCATCTCGCGCCGCAGGTCGTCGTACGCGCCGAGATCCTCGCGGCTCGGTGCGGCGATCTGGATCAGCGTCGCGCGGTTGCGGTTCTCCGGATATTGTTCGAGCAACTGACGGAACGCGTGGACGCGCTGCGGCAGCCCCTTCGTGTAGTCGAGCCGGTCGACGCCGACGAGCAACTGGCGGCGCGAATACTCGTCGCGCATCCGCTCGAACATGTCGATGCCGTCGCGGTTCTCCGCGAGCGCCGCGAATTCGTCGACGTTGATGCCGATCGGGAACGCACCGGCCGACAGCGTGCGGCCGAACGCCTGCAGGCGGCCGTCCGGTAGCCGCGCGGCGCCGGCTTCCGCTTCGACGTAGTGCTCGAAGTGAAGGAGATCCGATTCGGTCTGGAAGCCGACGAGATCGTAGGCGAACAGCGAGCGCATCAGCCACTCGTGCTCCGGGATCGCGGCCATGATCGGCGGCGGCGGCATCGGAATGTGCAGGAAGAAGCCGATCGGATTCGTGCAGCCCGTCGCACGCAGTTCGGCGGCGAGCGGAATCAGCTGGTAATCGTGGACCCAGACGACGTCGTCGGGTCGCAGCAGCGTGCTCAGCTTGCGCGCGAACAACTGGTTCACACGCCGGTAGCCGTCCGCGAAGCGGCGGTCGAACTGCGCGAGATCGAGGCGGTAGTGGAACACGGGCCACAGCACGTTGTTCGAGTAGCCGAGGTAGTACGCGTCGTAATCCTGCGGATCGAGATCGATCGTCGCGAGCTGGATGCCGCCGACGTTCTGGATCTGCACGTCGTCGCCATGCGCGGGGCGTTCGTCGTCGCCGCGCAGCCGGCCGCTCCACCCGAACCAGACGCCGCCCGATTCCTGCAGGCTGTCTTTCACGGCCACGGCGAGCCCGCCTGCCGCGGCTTTACGGGGATCTGCAATACGATTGGATACGACGACGAGTCGGCTCACCAGCTCTCCTGCGAATGGTTGGGGAAAGTTCGTGCGGCCAGGGCGCGAGGCGGACGCCGCCATCGACGCGTGGCGCGATGGGGCCGCGATACGAGCGGACGGGAATCAGGGAACGCGATTCGCCGTTCGAACGTGGAGTGCTTTTTTTAGGATACTCGTCATTCGCCTGATTTAAAAGTGCATGACCGCGATCGGCGAATTCGCACGTCGGTTCAATGTTTTCCGTATCGCGTGCAGGGCGGTCGGGACCGGAAATTGCGCGGCAGCGTGTGCAACGGAAGAGGGCGATCCTGGAGAAAGGGGATCGTGGACGGACGCGCCCGATCGTATTCCGTATCGATCGAAATCGCTTCGATCGATCGCGATGTGCGTGGTCGACGCGGCGAGGGTGCGTGCCGCGGACACATGGAGCGTGCCGCGCGACACCTTGCGTTTCAGGTTCGCACGAGCGCGACGACCGTCGCGCGCAGGCGGTGGCGACGCGCAGCCGGGCCGTGTTCCGTGCGACGCGTGACGCGTTACGCGGCAGCAGCGCGCCAGTGCGACGCGCTGTCGTCTGCTTGCGCGCGCGCGCGTGCCGACGCTGCATGTTCGCCGGCCGGCATCCGGAACGCGGACACCGTCTCCGACAGATCGCGGCCCTGCGCCTCGAGCGATTTCGACGCGGCCGCGGCCTGTTCGACGAGTGCCGCGTTCTGCTGCGTCGTCTCGTCCATCTGCGTGATCGTCAGGTTCACCTGGTCGATGCCGCGGCTCTGTTCGGCCGATGCGGCCGCGATTTCACCCATGATGTCGGTGACGCGCGCGATGGCGCGCGTCACGTCCGACATCGTCTTGCCGGCTTCGCCCGCGAGCGCCGAGCCGTCCTGGATCGTCTGTACCGATGCCGAGATCAGCTCCTTGATTTCCTTCGCGGCGGTGGACGAACGTTGCGCGAGGCTGCGCACCTCGCTCGCGACGACCGCGAAGCCACGGCCCTGTTCGCCCGCGCGTGCCGCCTCGACGGCCGCGTTCAGCGCGAGGATGTTGGTCTGAAATGCGATGCCTTCGATGATCCCGGTAATGTCCGCGATTTTCGACGAGCTGTTGCCGATCTCCGTCATCGTATCGACCACGCGGCCGACCACCGCGCTGCCGCGCAGCGCGACGTCCGACGCGTTCGCGGCGAGCGTGCTCGCCTGCTGCGCGTTCTCCGCGTTCAGGCGCACCGTCGACGTGAATTCCTCCATCGTCGCGGCGGTCTCCTGCAGCGATGCGGCCTGTTCCTCGGTGCGCTGGCTCAGGTCGAGATTGCCCGATGCGATCTCGCCTACCGCGTGCGCGATGCTGTTCGACGAATCGCGCACGCGACCGACGATGTCGATCAGCCGCGCATTCATCGTGCGCAGCGCGTCGAGCAGGTCGCGCGTCTCGTCGTTGCCGCTCACGCTGATGCGGCTGCCGAGATCGCCATTGGCCACCGTGCGCGCGACGTCGACTGCCGCGACGATCGGTGCGGTGATCCTGCGCGTCAGCCACATGGCGCCGCCCACCGCCACCGCGATCGCGATTGCGCAGATGGCCAGCAGCAAGTTGCGCTCGAACGCGTAGCGATCCGCGAATGCCTGCGCGATCGCGATTTCGCGCTCGTGCGTATAGGTTGCGTACGCATCGGTGGCGCGAACCAGTTGCGCAAGCAACGGACGGCAGCGATTGTCGATATCGGCGGTCGCCTCGTCCTTCTTGCCGGCCTGCGCGAGCCCGACGATATTCAGCGCGACGGGCCCGTAGCTCGCTTCGACGCGCGCGATCTCGGCGACCAGTTCGCGCGCGCGGTCAGTCGTGTCGGTCGCATTCGCCATCATGTCCTTCAGCTTCGCGAGACGGTCCTGCACGTCCTTGTGCGCCTGCTGCACTTCGGCCAGTTCGAGCTGGATGTCGGACGGCGTGGTCACGAGCACCAGGTTGCGCGCGGCGATCGCGCGCCGGTCGACCGCGGTACGGATTTGCGCGGACAGGTTTGCGCGCGCATTAAGGCCGTTCATGTACCGGGAAAACTCGTCGTTCGTATCGGACAGCGCTTTCAGCGCCATGCCCGACACGATGACGACGACTGCGGCGAGCAAACCGAAGCCGCCAAGCAGTTTTGTCTTGATCGTTATTCTGGCGATTTTCACGATGTGCCTCTGTGCGAGTGGTTGGCGATGGGAATTTATTGTTCGACCGCGTGCAGGCCCGTGCCGTGATTAACGGGAATGCCGGATATTTCTTTACCCATCGAAAACCCTGATATTCATTCTATTTCGCTGGAAACCCCCGCCGGTTGGGCTTTCTAGATCTGAAGAAAGGCTCGAAAATCACCGATGATCTTCGCGTTCATACGCGGACATGAAAATCGACTTCTTGCCGAAAATAAATAAGTACTGGTCGTTTTCTCAAATCGTCCGATTGGTATGTTCGTTAATTTACGGGTGAATCGCGCATTGACGTTCGGACGCTCGGGAGCGCCCGATTTGGCCCTGTAAAAGAGACGTAAGAATGCGCGCCCGTTCGACCCGGCCCGCGGCCGGCGCCGCAGGCCGTCCGGCGATCAGAACGTCGTGCGCAGACCGGCCATCACGCTGCGGCCGCCTTGCGGCGCGAAGCCGCGCACGACCGAGGTCGCATAGCGGATCTCCTGGTTCGTCAGGTTGTCGCCGCGCAGGTACGCGAGCCAGTGCGTCGGGCCGACACGGAACTTGTACGTGAGCATCACGCCGAGCGACGTGTAGCCGTCGGTCGGAAAGTCGTTGTCGGGCACGCGATGCTGCGACCACGCGTGCGTGATCTGCGCGCGCGCGCCGAACGGGCCGTAGCCATAGTCGGCCGCGAGCGTCGCGCGCAGCGGCGCGATGCGCGGCAGCGGCTGGCCGGTGTCGACGTTGCGTGCATGCGTGTAATCGGCGGTCAGTTCCAGGTCGACCGTGTGACCGCGCCGCGAGAACGCGCGCCACTTGCCGTCGAGTTCGACGCCGTAGAACTCGGCGCGCACGCCGCGATAGATGGCTTCGTCGAGCGTATCGCCGGCGCCGGGCGCGACCGGTTCGCCTTCGCCGTTCACGATGCGGCCCGTGTTGTACTCGGTCAGGTAGTTGGAGAAGCGGTTGTAGAACACGCCGACGCTGCCGCGGTTCGGGCCGCTCGCATAGCGCAGCGACAGGTCGGTCGATACGGCCTTTTCCTTCGACGCGTTCGGGTTGCCGATCAGGAACTGGCCGGTCGCGTCGTGCGGGCCGTTCGAGTACAACTCGTAGAAGGTCGGCGCGCGTTCCGTGTACGCGACGTTCGCCGCGAACGACCACACGGGCGTCAGCGAGAACAGCGCGCCGGCCGATACGCTGCCGGCATTGAAGTCGCGCGGTTGCGCGGCCGCGAATTTCTCGATGCCGGCCGGATCGGGATCGACCTTCACGTGCTCGAAGCGCCCGCCGAGGCTCAGCTTCAGCGCGGGGACGACCTGCCATTCCTCGAGACCGAACAGCGCGACGCTGTTCGTTCGCGTCGACGGCACGAGCATTTCGTCGCCGAGCGCCGAGAACGTGTTCTGGCCGAACTGAACCCCGATCGCACCTTCGAACGGGCCGATCCGGCGATGCCGCGCCTCGATGCGCGCCTCGTAGCCGCGGTTGCGGAAGGTGGTGGCCGTCTCGCCGTTGTCGACTTCCTTGTGGCGATAGTCGGTGTACGCGAAGTCGAACTTCAGTTTCGTGAACGGGCCGCTCAGGTTGCGCACCTCGGACGCGAGCGCGAGGCGTTCCTGGCGCATCCGCAAGCGCACGTCGTCCTCGGCGACGGAGCCGTAGTTCGACTCGTACCCGCTGTACGACAGGCCCGCGAAGCCATCGGCCCACGTGTACGACGCGCCGAGCGCGCCGCCATGCACGCGGCCGTCGCTGTTCGGCACGTTGCCGTACGGTTGCGGCGTGTCGGGGGCGTCGATCGCCCGTTGCTGGCTGCTGCGCGCGTAGCCGGGAATCCGCAGCTTGCTCGTTTCCCGGTCGAATGCGTCGACATGGAACGCAAAGCGGCCGTTGCCGCCTTCGACCTGCGCGGCACCCGCGCGCACCGAATTGGCGCCGCCGTAGCGTGCGTCGAGCGCGCCCGTCACGCCTTCGATCGCCTCGCGCGGAATCCGGTTGTCGATCGTGTTGACGACCCCGCCGACCGCGTTGCCGCCGTACAGCAGCGCGGCCGGCCCGCGCACGATCTCGACGCGCTCGATCGACAGCGGATCCTGCGGCACCGCGTGGTCGTACGACAGCGACGACGCGTCGTAGGCGGCGACGCCGTTCTGCAGCAGTCGGATCCGGTCGCCGTCCATCCCGCGGATGATCGGGCGGCCGACCATCGGCCCGTAGGTGGTGGTCGATACGCCGGGCAGGCCGTCGAGCGTTTCGCCGAGCGAATCGGCCTGGCGGCGCGTCAGCGCGTCGCCGGACAGTTGCACGGTCGGCGAGATCAGCTCGGTGTCGCCGAGCGGGTTCGCGGTCACGAAGATCGGCGCGAGCGGCGTGGTGTGCGTCGGCGTCGACGAGGCGGGCGTGTCGGCCTGCGCGTGCGCGACGGCGGCGAACAGCATCAGCGAAACGGGCGTGAGCGGGCGAAGCGGTAGACGAGGGAGGTCGCGCATGGTCGGTGAATCGATTGGAATCGGTTGGAATTTGATAGGGAAACGAGACGTGCGGGCCACGACTGGATACGATATATTGTTGCGTCTGCGACGCGCAGTGACCCTTTTGGATATGACTCGGCGCCACTCGGCCACCCGGACGGAACGGCTTCGGATGGACGAGCTTACGAAATGATATGTTATATCATTACAAATTCCAAGCAAAACGGCGGTAGCCCACGGGTGCTCCGACAACCTGCCGAAATGGCCGAGAACGCAGCGGCGGGACGTTCAAGCCGGCACCGGGACCGGCGGCGCGCGCAACCACGTCCGCGATGAATCCGCCGCCGCCGGCGCGCACGATTTCTGCCCCGTTGATGCGCATCAATGCGTTTTGGTTTCGAGCCCGGATACTGGCCCGGTCATCGACCAGACAGGAGCGACGCATGACTCAAACCATGAAAGCGGCGGTGGTGCACGCGTTCGGCGAACCGTTGCGCATCGAGGAAGTGCCGATCCCGACGCCGGGCCCTGGCCAGATCCTCGTCAACATCAAGGCGTCGGGTGTCTGCCACACGGACCTGCACGCAGCCGACGGCGACTGGCCCGTGAAGCCGACGCTGCCGTTCATTCCCGGACACGAAGGCGTGGGCGTCGTCGCGGCGGTCGGCGCGGGCGTCACGCACGTGCGCGAGGGCGACCGCGTCGGCGTGCCATGGCTCTACACGGCATGCGGTCACTGCGAGTACTGCCATACCGGCTGGGAAACTCTTTGCCACGGGCAGCAGAACACCGGCTATTCGGTGAACGGCAGCTACGCGGAATACGTGCTGGCCGATCCCGACTACGTCGGCCATCTGCCCGCGCAGGTCGCGTTCGACGAGATTGCGCCGATCCTGTGCGCGGGCGTAACCGTCTACAAGGGGATTCGCGTCACCGACACGCGTCCGGGCCAGTGGCTCGCGATTTCGGGTATCGGCGGGCTCGGCCACGTCGCCGTGCAATACGCGCGCGCGATGGGCCTGCACGTCGCGGCGATCGACGTGTCGCCGGCCAAGCTCGAACTCGCTCGCCAGCTTGGCGCGCAACTGACGATCGATGCGTCGACGGACGATCCGGCGAAGGTCATCCAGAAGGAGATCGGCGGGGCGCATGGCGTGCTGGTCACGGCCGTGTCGCGCAGCGCGTTCGCGCAGGCGCTCGGGATGGTGCGGCGCGGCGGCACGGTGGCGCTCAACGGCCTGCCGCCCGGCGATTTCCCGTTGCCGATCTTCTCGACCGTGCTGAACGGCATCACGGTGCGCGGCTCGATCGTCGGCACGCGTCGCGATCTGCAGGAATCGCTCGATTTCGCGGCCGACGGGCTGGTGCGCGCGCATATCCATCGTGACCGGCTCGGCAACATCAACGACATATTCGCGCGGCTGCGCGACGGGAAGGTCGACGGCCGCATCGTGCTGACCGACATGCATTGACACGCAAGCGGGCACGCTGCCGCGACGCGAGGGGCGTCGCGGCAACTGATGCCACGGGAAGGCCAGTCCGTGCATAAGACGAATGCATCGACGTGGATAGCAATGCAGGCGGCCGACATACGGCGCGGGCGGCAATCTTTTGAAACAGGACATAGCCGGAAAGCGTTGCCGAAGCGGTGCATCCGGAACGTACAATTTGCCGCCTGAAAGTTCGGAACCCGAATCGAAAGCGCGCATCGGAATCGCTATCGATTGCGCGGCCTCGTGCCGATGGATCGCACCGCCGACGCCGTTCAGCGTTCGGTCGGAAAGCGGTCCTGCAATGCGTGCAGCCAGCGCGCGACGACGTCGAGTTCGTCGTCGGAAAACCCATCGCACAGCTTGCCGTTCAGCTCGCGCAGCGCCACGCGCGCACGCTTGAGCGCCGCGTGTCCTTCGTCGGTCAGGAACAGGCGCGTTGCACGCCCGTCGTCCGAATCGGCGTGACGCGCGACCAGGCCCGCCTTCGCCATCCGGTCGGCGAGCCCCGTCATCGCGGACGGCGCCAGTTGCAGCGCCGCGCCGACTTCACCGATCAGCGCGCCGTCCTGCCTCGCGAGGCAGAACAGCACGCCGGCCTGCGCGGCGCTGGCGCGCGCATCGGTCTCGGCCTTGCGATCGACCCAGCGCTGCACGCGCCGCTGGCCGATGGTCAACAGGAAAAACAGTCGTCGGTCTTCGCTCAAGCTCGGTTCCCGGCTGCAATGGAAAGGGACGGGCGACCCGCCGCGCGCGGCGCGTCGAGCGCCTGCGCGAGCCAGTCTGCGACCGCTGGCCACAGCACGGTGCCTGGCCGGCTGCGGAAGAAGCCCATGTGTCCGACCGGTCCGCTGCCCGCGGCGTTCGGATCGATCTGGCGGCGTTCGACGGCCGCCCGCGTCAGGTAGCTTACCAGCAGGTCGATCGCGGGCGGGTTCGCCCACGGATCGTCGTCGAAGCCGAGCGCGAGAATCGGCAACTGCTGCTTCGAGAAGCGCTCGGCTGCCCCGAGCGTCGGATCGTCGAAGAAGTAGCGCGGCAACGTGGTCCAGCGGCTCCACTCGCGGAACACGCCGGCGGGGAGGTCCTCGCCGAGCCCGAGCCGCTTGCCGGGCACGTAGCCGAGCAGTGCGGACGCGAGCGGGCCGAGCACGCGCAGGATCAGCCGCACCTTCAGCCGCTCGGCCGCGCGGGAAATCAGCCGTGTGCTGCCCGCGTGCGCGGCGACGAGCACGGCCGCGCGCAGGTGCGCGGTGCCGGCCGACAGCCCGATCGCGTGCCCGCCGACGCTATGCCCGACCGCCAGCAGCGGCAACCCTGCGTACGCGTGACGCGCCCACGCGATCGCCGCGCCCACGTCGAGCTCGACCCAGTCGCGCATGCGGGCCTGCAGCGCGCTCAGCCGCGCGTGCCGCGACGCACCGATGCCGCGATAGTTGTAGGTCAGCGCCGCGAAGCCGCGTTCGGTCAGGAAGCGCGCGAAGCCCGCGTACAGCCGCTCCGGCACGGCGGTGGCTGGATGGATCAACACCAGCGCGCGCGGCGCCGTGTCGGGCAACCACTGCGTGCCGCGCAGCGTATAGCCGTCGGCGGCGCAAAACTCGACGGGTTCTGACGTCATGGCCATCCTCATTCGGGGAGTTATTTCGTATGCGAAATATAGTGCGTGATTTATTTCGCGCACGAAATATCTGTCGAGGAATCATTCGAACGGTGTTGCGCGAAGCGTGGCGCCCGGCGTCGCTTCGTGGCGACTCATCCATAAAACATTTGCATCTTTTCTTAGAAGAATATTGCGTTTGTCTCATGAAGCGGATCGCCGTATCTTCATCGGTTTCATCCGTCCGCCAGCCATCGCGGCAAGCGGACCCAAGGGCGACGCCGTCACGCGGCCGCCCGCCAACCACCGGGGAGATCACGTTGTTGAGCCGAATCGTCACGGCGTTGCTGCTCGCGCTCGCCGCGCAGCCGGGCATCGCCAAGGACACCGTCACGCTGCGCGTCGGTGAACAGAACTACTTCAACATCCAGGCGTCGATGGAGGCGTCCGGCGTGCTGAAGGACGTGCCTTACACGATCGAGTGGAAGCACTTCCAGGCCGCCGCGCCCGTCGCCGAAAGCCTGAACGGCAATGCGATCGACATCGGCTTCCTCGGCGATTCCGCGCTGCTCACGCTGGCCGCGCGCGGCGCGCCGGTGAAGGTGGTCGCGGTGTCGCGGCAGAGTCTCGACGGCGTCGCGATCCTCGTGCCGAAGAACTCGCCGGTGCGCACCGTCGCCGACCTGCAGGGCAAGACCGTGGCCGTCTGGCGTGGCGCATGGAGCCAGCAGCTCGTGCTGCGCGCGCTCGAACACGCTGGCCTGCGCGCGGATTCCGTCAAGTACGCTTACCTGATGCCGATCGATGCGACCAACGCGCTCGCGAACGGCTCGGTCGACGCCGTGTCGCTGTGGGAGCCGTTCGTCAGCACGCTCGCGCTGCGGCAGGGCGCGCGGCCGCTAACGACCGCGCAAGGCCTGATGCCCGCGCTGAGCTTCGTCGCGGCGAACGAGCAGGCGGCTACGGCCAGGCGCGCGGAGATCACCGATTTCCTGAAGCGCGTGGTGGCCGCACGCCAGTGGGTCGACAGTCATCCGCGCGAGTATGCCGACCTGTGGGCGAAGCGCGCGAAGCTCGAGCCGGACGTCGCGTACCGCTGGCTCGACAACGCGCACCAGCGCGTGGGCCCCGTCGACGACACGGCCGCGAAGGACGCGCAGAACACGGCCGACTTCCTGCACAAGGCCGGCGTGATTCCGGCCGCGTACGACACGGCGAAGCTGCTCGACCGGTCGTATGCGGGCGCGTTCGCGGCGCCCGCGCAACGGACGGCCGCCGCGCAGTGACCGTGCCGCCACGTCCGCCCGTTCCGATCCACCATCAGAAGGACAGCCCGACATGCCCGTCGATATCATCGGCATGATCACCGCGACGCCCGGCGCGGAGGTCGACGTACCGGGCGGCGCCGCCGTTCAGCCCGACTACGTGCGGCGCTTCGCGCAGGCGCACGAAGCCGCCGGCTTCGACCAGATCCTGGTCGGCCATTTCAGCAACGCGGCAGACGGTTTCATCGTCGCGTCGTTCGCGGCCGCCGCGACCGAACGCATCCGCATCCTGCTCGCGCACCGGCCGGGCGTGATCGTGCCGTCGGCGGCCGCGCGGCAGATCGCCACACTCGACGTGTTCAGCGGCGGCCGGCTCGCGCTGAACGTCGTGTCGGGCGGCGACGATGCCGATCTGCAGCGCGACGGCGATTTCGTGCCGCACGACGCACGCTATCGCCGCACCGGCGAATATCTCGACGTGCTGAAACGCATCTGGCTCGCCGACGCGCCGGTCGATCACGACGGCGCGTTCTATCGGCTGCGCGGTGCGTCGCCGGTCGTGAAGGGCGCGCAGCGCCCGCACGTGCCGATCTATTTCGGCGGTTCGTCGCCGGCCGCGCTGGCGGTGGCCGGGCAACACGCGGACGTCTACATGACGTGGGGCGAGCCGCTCGCCTCGGTGCGCGAGCAGATCGCGCGCGTGCGGGCCGCCGCGGCGCCGTTCGGACGCGCGCCGCGCATCAGCGTGTCGTTCCGGCCGATCGTCGCGAGCACCGAAGCCGCCGCGTGGGAAAAGGCCGAGCAGATCCGTGCGCGCGTGCGCGCGGCGCGGCTCGCGAACGGCCAGCCGATCGACGGTCACGCACCGCAAAATGCAGGCTCGCAACGCTTGATGGCCGCGGCCGCGCAGGGCGACGTGCTCGACGAGCGGTTGTGGATGGGCGTCGCGAACCTGACCGGCGCGCGCTGGAATTCGACCGCGCTCGTCGGCACACCGGAACAGGTTGCGCGGGCGCTCGGCGCGTATTACCGGCTCGGCGTGTCGACGTTCCTGATTCGCGGTTTCGATCCGCTCGACGATGCGCTGGCCTACGGGCGCGATCTGATTCCGGCGATTCACGCGCATGTCGCGGAACTCGACCGGTGTCACGCGGCGGTGACGGCGTAGGCGGCGAAGGTTGTCTTGTCGTTTCGCCCCGGCATGTCGATCGCGGAATGCCGGGGCGATTGCATTTCATGGGTCGGCGCATCGTGTCAGAACGACGGCAACCCCGGTGGATTCGTCTCCGCGCGCGCGACTGCCTCGCTCTGCAACCCCCAGCGCGCAAGCGCCTGCCCGTAGCGGCCGTTGCCGATGAGCGCGTTCGTCGCGAGTGTCAGCGCCGGCGCGAGCCCGCTGCCGCGACGCGTCGCGATCGCGACATCCGCATTCGCCGGCCAGCCCGCGTTGACGACGCCGACCCGGCGAATCCTGCCGTCGCGCGCGGCCTCGTAAGCCAGCGACGCATTCGGGTTCAGCTCGGCATCGGCGCGGCCCGACAGCAGCGCGACGCGGGCTGCCGCATCGTCGTCGAAATAGAGCAGCTCGGTCGCCTTCAGTCCTAGCGCGACGTTGCGCCGGCTCCATTCGAGCAGGATGCGCTCCTGGCTGGTGCCCGCACCCGTGATGATGCGCAGGCCCGCGACATCCTTCGGCTCGGCAATCTTCGCGATCGGACTCGCGGTGCGCACGTAGAAGCCGTGCAGCCCGAGCCGATAGGTCGTGAAATCGTATTTCTCCTTGCGCTTCTCGGTCACGCCGACGTTCGAGATCACGGCATCGTACTTGCCCGACGTGAGCCCGAGAGGCCAGTCTGCCCACGCGATCGGCACCAGCACCAGCGTGCGGCCGAGCGCGTCGGCGACGAGCTGCGCATAGTCGGGATCGGCCCCGACCACGGTGCGTGCGTCGGTCGCATAGGTCGACACCGGCGGCGCGTGCGGAGAAATCGCGACCGTGAAGGCGCCATCGCGTACCCAGCGGTAGTTGCTTGCCGCACGAATCGCCGCATCGTCGCGCGACGCGCGGATCCGGCCAGCCTGGCGCGGATCGAGGTCGGCCGTCGCGGCGGCGTCGGCCGCGTGCCACGGGAGGCCGGCGGCGGCCGCCAGCGTGGCGGTCATGAACTGGCGTCGGTCGATCATCGTCGGTTGCCTCGGCGGTCGTGAGCGGCGCGCATCAGAGCACCCGCGACAGGAACGCGCGCGTGCGCGGATGGGCCGGCGCGTCGAGCACGACGGCGGGCGGGCCCGACTCGACGATGCGGCCGTGCTCCATGAACAGCACGTTGTCCGCGACTTCGCGCGCGAAACCGATCTCGTGTGTGACGATCACGAGCGTGGTGCCCGAACGCGCCAGCTCCTTGATCACGTCGAGCACTTCGTTGACCAGTTCGGGATCGAGCGCCGACGTCGGCTCGTCGAACAGCAGCACCTTCGGGCGCAACGCGAGCGCCCGCGCGATCGCGACGCGCTGCTGCTGGCCGCCCGACAACTGGCGCGGATAGGCATCGGCCTTGTCGGCGAGGCCGACGCGCGCGAGCAGCGTGCGCGCGGTGCGCTCGGCGGCCTCGCGCGTGACGCCGCCGACGGCGACCGGTGCTTCGATCAGGTTCTCGAGCACCGTCAGGTGCGGAAACAGGTTGAAGTTCTGGAACACCATCCCGACCGCCGTGCGCCGCTTCAGCACGTCGCGCTCCTTCAGCTCGTGCAGCGCGTCGCCGTCGCGCCGATAGCCGATCAACTCGCCGTCGATGTCGATGAAGCCGTCGTCGATGCGTTCGAGATGGTTGATCGTGCGCAGCAGCGTCGACTTGCCCGAGCCGGACGGCCCGACGATCACCGTCACGCTGCCGCGCGGCGCGACGAACGACACGTTGTCGAGCACGCGCTGCGTGCCGAACTGCTTCGACACGTTGTGCACGGCGACTTCGCCGCCGGTGCGCGGCACGGGCGCGTCAGCGGCGGTGCCCTGAAACGCCGCATCGGCCGTTGCGCTGCGTGTCGCCGCACGCCGCCGCAGCGCACCGATGCGCGCCAGCACGAACGTGAGCGCCGACGGCGGCGGATTGCGCAGCGCGCCGCGCGCATAGTGGCGCTCGACCTGGACCTGGATCGCGGACAGCACGGTCAGGATGATGAGATACCAGACGGTCGCGACCATCAGCAGCGGAATCACTTCGAGATTGCGGCGATAGATGACCTGCACCGTGTAGAACAGTTCGGGCATCGCGAGCACGTAGACCATCGACGTGCCTTTCGCGAGCGTGATCAGGTCGTTGAACGCGGTCGGCAGGATCGCGCGCATCGCCTGCGGCAACACGATCCGCGTGGTCTGGCGGCCGCGCGGCAGGCCGAGCGCGGCGGCCGCCTCGAGCTGCCCCTGGTCGACCGCGAGAATGCCGCCGCGAATCACTTCCGCGGAAAACGCCGCGTGGTTCAGCGTGAGGCCGAGCACGGCCGCGAGGAACGGGCTGATCAGGTCGGTGGTCGGCGTGTCGAACCACACGATGTCGGTGAACGGCACGCCAATCCGCACGTGTTCGTACAGGTAGCCGAGGTTGTTGAGGATCAGCAGCAGCACGATCAGCGGAATCGACCGGAACAGCCACACGAACGTCCACGCGCTCGCGGCGAGCAGGCGCGAGCGCGACAGCCGGGCCAGCGCGACGAGTGCGCCGAGCGCGAAGCCGAACACCGCGCCGAGCAGCGTCAGCACCAGCGTGCGCGCGAGCCCGGACAGCACCGGCGGCGACAGGAACCATTCGGCGAACACCGGCCAGCCCCATTGCGGGTTGCCGAGAATCGAATGCAGCGCGAGCGCGATCAGCACGAGCGCGAGCACGGCGCCGACCGTGCGCGACCGGTGCCGGGCCGGCACGATCCGCGGGCGCGTGCCGGCGTCACGGGCGTGGGGGGAAGCAAGCGGCGGCAGTGCGCCGCCGAGATGTGTCGTGTCGCTCATGTCGGTGAGGGTCCTCGATCGAATTGGCCGGATGCGGCGGGTAAGGCGCAGCGCCGGCGTCAGGCGTGCGCTTCGGCCGCGTCGCCGTGTTTTTGCACCGCGTCGGGCGCCGCATGGCGGCTTGCCTTGTGCGGCAGGCCGAGGTGGTCGCGCAGCGTGCTGCCCGGCAGGTCGCGGCGGTAGCGGCCGCGCGCCTCGAGCACCGGAATCACGAGTTCGACGAAGTCGTCGACGCCCTGGGCCTGCACCGGGAAGCCGAGGATGAAGCCGTCGCCGGCCCCGGCGTCGTGCCAGCGGATCAACTCGTCGGCCACGTGCTCGGCCGTGCCGATGAAGTTCGGTCGCGGCGTCGCGACGGCGAGTGCCGTCTCGCGCAGCGTGAGGTGCTTGCGCTTCGCGTCGGCCTTGATCCGGTCGGTGGTCGAGCGGAAGCTGTTGCGACCGATGTCGCCGAGCTCGGGGAACGGTGCGTCGAGCGCGTACTGCGTGAAATCGTGGTGATCGAAATAGCGGCCGAGATACGCGAGCGCCTCGTCGATCGTCAGCAGGTCGCGAATCGCCTGGTATTTGTCTTCCGCCTCGGCCGCCGTGCGGCCGACGATCGGCCCGACGCCGGGGAAGATCTTCACGTCGCCCGGCTGCCGCCCGTGCTCGACCGCACTTTGCTTCACGCGCCGCGTGAACGCGGCCGTTTCGTCGAGCGACGGCGAATGCGTGAACACGGCGTCCGCATACTTGCCCGCGAGCCCGATGCCGGTGTCGGACGAGCCGGCCTGGAAGATCACCGGCTGCCCCTGCGGCGAGCGCTGGATGTTCAGCGGCCCGGCAACCTGGAAGAAGCGGCCGTGGTGGTCGAGCGTATGCAGCTTGTCGCGATCGAAGAAGCGCCCGGTCGCGCGATCGCGCACGAACGCGTCGTCGTCCCAGCTGTCCCACAGCCCCTGCACGACGTCGAGGTATTCGTCGGCGATTTCGTAGCGCAGTTCGTGATCGGGATGCGTCTTGCCGAAATTCTTCGCGGTGCCTTCGAGCGGCGTCGTCACGACGTTCCAGCCCGCGCGCCCGCCGCTGATCGCGTCGAGCGACGCGAGCTGACGCGCGACCGTGAACGGCTCGCTGTACGACGTCGAGATCGTGCCCGCGAGGCCGATCTTCTTCGTCGCGACCGCGAGCGCCGACAGCACGGTGAGCGGCTCGAAGCGGTTCAGGAAGTGCGGGATCGACTTCTCGTTGATGTAGAGGCCGTCCGCGACGAACGCGAATGCGATGCCGGCGGCTTCCGCCTTGCGCGCGATGCCGATCGCGAAGTCGAGGTTGATGCTCGCGTCCGGCGGGTTGCTCGGATGCCGCCACGCGTTCATGTGGCTGCCTGCGCCTTGCAGCATCAGGCCGAAGGGAATCGATCGTCGGGTCGTCATGGGCGCGTCACGCGTTCTGGTCGGGGGAAGGGAAACGTTCGGCGGCGAGGGCCGCCTGCACGGGCGTGATCGACTGCGCACCGCCGAGCCATTCGGCCGACGCGAGCCGCGCCGCGTAGTCGGTCACCGGCGAGTCGATCACGAATGCATCGACGTCGAGCCGCCGGCTCAGCGCATCGAGCGCGCGGTGCACGCGCTCGGGCGTGTCGGCCAGCACGGTCGGGCGCAACTCGTCGATCCGGTAGTCGGATGCGCCGCTCTGCCGCGCGAATTCGGCGGCGGCGTGTGCGCTCGCCAGGTTGAAACTCTGGCCGCCGGCGAATTGCAACTTGAAGATCTTCAGCGGCCCGATCAGTTGCTCGGCTTCGTCGCGGGTCGGCGCGGCGACGGCGTACAGCGCGACGATCGGGCGTGTGCCGCCCGCGTCGCGGTACGCGGCCAGCGAGCGTTCGAGGTTCGCGTCGTCGCCGTTGAAGTGCCCCGCGTAGCAGAAGCGCCAGCCGTGGCGGGCGGCGAGCGCGCCGCTGTCGGGCGAGCCGCCGAGCAGGATGCGTTCGGGCGCGTGCGGCGGCACCGGCATCGCGACCGCGCCGGCGAGCGGATGGTCTTCGGCGACGCCCCAGCCGAGGAACGCGTCGAGTTCCGCGAGCTGGCCCGCGAAGTCGGGCTTCTTCGCCTTGTCGTGAAACCACTGCAGCGCGCGCGTGGTCAGCGGCAGCCCGCCGGGCGCCTTGCCGATGCCGAGATCGACGCGGCCCGGCCCGAGCGCGGCAAGCAGCTTGAACGACTCGGCGACCTTGAACGGACTGTAGTGTTGCAGCATCACGCCGCCGGAACCGACGCGAATGCGCGACGTGTGCGCGAGCAGGTGCGCGACGACGATCTCGGGCGCGGAGCTCGCGAAGCCCGGCGCGCCGTGATGCTCGGCAATCCAGAAGCGCTCGTAGCCGAGCTGTTCGGCGCGCCGCGCGAGGGTCGTCGTGAAGCGCAGCGCGTCGGCGGCGGTCGCGCCGTCGGCGATCGGGCTTTTGTCCAGCAATGAAAGCGAATAAGACATGGTGTCGGCGTTCCGGCGAGGGCGTGGACGGGCGGCGCTCAGATCTTCGGCAAGCCCGGCGGATTCGTGCGCGACTGGTCGATCGCTTCGGAGGCGAGATTCCAGCGATCGAGAATCTGCTGATAGCGGCCGTTCCTGATCAGCCCGTTCAGCGCGATCGTCAGCGGATCGGCGAGCCCGCTGCCGCGGCGCGTCGCGATCGCGATGTCGGCCGTGCGCGGCCAGCCGCCGCTGATTGCGCCAACGAGGCGCGTCTTGCCTTGCTGCGCGCTCTGGTACGCGAGTACCGAGTTCACGCTGAACACGGCATCGGCGCGGCCCGACTGCACGGCGACGATCCGCATCGCCTGGTCGTCGTAATACTGGATCTGCACGGGCTTCAGGCCGTGCGCGACGTTCTCGCGATCCCACGCGAGCAGGATCTTTTCCTGGTTGGTGCCGGCATCGGTGACGATGCGCAGCCCCGCGACGTCCTTCGGCTCGCGGATCGACTGGATCTTGCTGTCGATGCGCACGTAGAAGCCGACCTGGTCCTTGCGGTAGGTCGAGAAATCGAACTTCTGCTTGCGCTCCTCGGTGACTGTGACGTTCGAGATCACCGCGTCGACTTTCCCCGATTCGAGCGCGAGCGGCCAGTCGGCCCACGCGAGCGGGACGATCTTCAGCTTGCGGCCGAGGCTGTCGGACACGAGCTGGCCGACGTCCGCGTCGAAGCCGATCACCGTGCGCGCGTCGGTCGCATACGAGCTGATCGGCGGCAGGCTCGGCGCGACGCCGATCGTCAGCGTGCCGGCCTCGGCGAACCTGAACGACGCGGGCACCGCGCGCTCGACGGCCGCATCGGCCGCACCGCGCGGGCGGCCACGTTGCTCGGGGCTCAGGTCGAAGGTCGCGGCGGCCGCGGCGATCGCGGTCACGCCGATCAGCGCGGCGGCCAGCGTGCGGATTGCGCGCGGCGTGAAGGGGACGGCTCGTTGCATGGATGGGTCCTGTCGTTGTCGTGTCTTGGGAACGGGTGAGCGGAATCGGATGGCGCGGGGCGTTCAGCGCGACAGCACGGCTTCGGGCAGCGGCGCCCACAGGTCGGCGAGCGTCGACGTGCGCGACGGATCGGCGAGATCCTTGCCGAAGCGCAGGTGGAAATACGCTTCCGGGTCGATCGACGAATCGAACAGCCGCGTATAGCCGGTGCGGTCGTACAGCGCCCACGCTTCGGGCTGGCGAAAGCCGGTGGTCAGGTACACGCGTCGATAGCCCTGCTGCGCGGCGCGCAGTTCGAGTGCGTCGACGATCAGGCGCGCGAGCCCTTGTCGGCGCAGGTCCGCGCGGGTCCAGATGCGTTTGAGCTCGGCGGTCTGCGCGTCGTAGCGCTTGAACGCGCCGCCGCCGATCGTTTCGCCGTCGCGCAGCAGCAGCACGAATGCGCCTTCGGGCGGCGCGAACAGCTCGGCCGGGTAGCGCGCGAGTTCGTCGCGTGCGGACGCACGGCTGTCGGGGCGGTACGCGTCGTAGCGCGTCGCGTATTCGTCGATCAGCGCGTCGATCAGCGGCTGGGCGCGGACGTCGAGCGGCGTCGTGTCGATGAGGCGGTCGTTCGTGGCCATGCGCATCGCGAAGGGCGCGCGATGCGGACGTTCCTGGCGGGGGCGGGCCACGGGGCCCGCCCGGTCTGTTCCGTTATCGCGACGCGGTTGTCGTGATGACGGCGGCCACGGTGCTTCCTGCGCTGCATCCGGCGTGCCGCCGCCGTTTCGAACACGTTAGCGGCGCGGCCGGCAAAGACGAACGAAGCAATTTCGATAAGGATTTCGCGGGGTGCGTCAGAAGGCTTGCAGGGGGAGTGGGGTGGGCGGAGAAACCTTAGTCGATCAGGCGTATTACCCGATGACGCGCGGCGGCGTCGACGCCTCCGCCAGCTGAAACAGGCAATCGCCGCGCCGCACCTGCGCGGGCACGCGCTTGCACACCACTTCGCCGTCGCCCTTGAAGCGATGCAGCACCGGTTCACGCAGCGGCGTGTCGGGGAAGTGCACCCATGCGGCCGGCTGGCCGGCCTTCACCTGGTCGCCGAGTTCGACGAGTGGTTCGTACAGCCCGCGCTCGTACGCGTAGACGAAGTGGCGATCGCCGTCGACGCGCAGGAAGCGCGTGACGGTCGGCGGCGCGTCGGGCACGAGCGCGCCGTGCAGCAGGCCGATATGGCCGAGGAAGTGCAGCAGCCCGTGGCGGCCGAGCCGGATCAGCGACGGATCGGCCATCCCCGCGCCGCCGAGCTCGGTCACGATCGAGATCGCGCCCTGCCGGCGCGCGGCCGATGCCGAGTGCACCGGGTTCGGCGCGTGCAGCAGCGCGTTCGGCAGCCCGAACGCGACCAGCAGCCCGTTGAGCTTCGCGGCCTCGTTGTCGTCGAGCGGGTCGATCGCGAGCATGTTGCCGCCCTGGTACAGCAGCGAGCTGCCGCCCGAATGCAGGTCGACCAGATACTGCGCGCGCGACAGCAGCACATGCTCGATGTAATGCGCGATCATCTGCGTCGGCGTGCCGGTCGGGTCGCCGGGGAAGCTGCGATTCAGGTTGCCTTCGTCGAGCGGCGACACGCGCAAGCCTGCATCGGCCGCGGGGAAATTCGCCATCGGCAGCAGGATCAGCTGCCCGCTCACCATCTCCGGATCGATCTCGCGCATCAGCTGCGACACGATGATCTGGCCTTCGTATTCGTCGCCGTGGTTGCCGGCCATCACGAGCGCGACCGGACCGTCGCCATTGCGGATCGACGCGATCGGGATCGGCAGCCAGCCGTATGCGGAGCGATGCACGGAATGCGGCAGGCGCAGGTAGCCCGCATGCTTGCCTTGCGCATCGAGATCGATTTCGCAGTGGATGGGATTTCGGTGGGAGGAGGAGGCGGTCATGGCAGCATCGTTCGATGAACGTAATCTGCCATCTTATCGGGAAACGACCACCGCGCGGCGTGCGCGATGCGGGCGATGCCGGACGCCGTCAATCGGCCCGCGCGCGAACCTGTGACATGCGCCACCCGAGCAGCCGCACGCGATGTTGCAGCGGTGATACGCATGCCGGCGCGCGGCCGTCCGTGCACGCCGTGTTGCGCGTCGGCCCCTTGTCGCGCGGGGCTGGCGCGGGCGATCGCTTCAGCGACCGGATGTTTCAGCTTCGAGACGGCCTTCTTCCCATAGCGCCCAGAAACGGCTGCCGGCGCGATAGGGATTTGCGCGTCGCGCCGCGTGATCGGTGACGCCCTGGCGAAATGCGCCGTACAGCGTCAGCGGCGGATTGTCGACACACGCGGCTTCACGCGCGGCCGGCGCGCGGCGCTCGGAAACGAGCCGCCGGATCAGCGAGGCGCCGTCGATCACGTCCAGTTGATCGCTCGCTTCCGCACGGCTGAGGACTTCGACGGTATTCATGACTGGGCTCCCTGACATCCTGTTTCCCAATCGAGGAGCAATAAGGGTGCCAACCACGAAAATCCGCATGCCGCACCGATCGTGCGGGCTTCTGCGGCGAACGTGACGCGTGGTGCGGGCCGACGTTACGGAACACGTCACGTGACACGGGCGAGCGCGGCGGAACACGTGCGCGTATGCGCCGAGCCACGCTAAGCGTTTCAGGAATCAATTGCGGGGAAGCGAACAGGGACGCGCAGGAGGGACACACAGGAAAACGCGCAGGCCGCCGGCGTCAACGAACGCGCGCGCTCAGCTCGTGGTCGCGCGCGCCACGCGGCTGCTTCCGGCCGAATAGAAGCGGTAGATTCCCTTGCCGGCCGACTTCGCGTCGTACAGCGCGCTGTCGGCCTGGCGGATCAGTTCGTCGGCGGAGCCGTGCCCGTCGTCGAGCGCGATGCCGATGCTGATCCCGAAGCTGACGGTCTCGCCGATCGACAGCGCGTACGGCGCCGAGATCTGCCGGATGATCCGCGCGGCGACGAGCGAACAGGCGTGCATCGTGGTGGCGTCGAGCGCGACGACGAACTCGTCGCCGCCGATCCGCGCCGCCAGGTCGCCGGGCGGCAGCGTCTTGCCGAGCCGCTCGGCGACCTGCGTGAGCACTTCATCGCCGGCCTGGTGGCCGAACCGGTCGTTGATTGCCTTGAAGCCGTCGAGGTCGAGATACATGACGGCGAGCGTGGCGCCCGGCAGGCGCGGCCGATGCGCGAGCATCCGCTTGAGTTGCGCATGCAGTTCGTGGCGGTTCGGCAATCCCGTCAGCGCGTCGTGTCGTGCGAGGTGCCGGATGTGCTGCTCGCTGCGGCGGCGCGTGGTGACGTCCTCGACGATGATCACCGCGTTGCCGTCCGGCACGCGATGGCGCGTCAGTTCCAGTTGTCGGCCGTCGGCGAGCGTGATGTCGAGCGGCACCGGTTCGTCATCGTTCAGCCAGACGTCGCATTGCGCAGCGAGACCTGCGCCGTCGGTATCGGTCGCCGTGTTCGCGCCGAGCGCCGCGACGACGTCGGGTAGCGGCGTATCGAGCATGATCTCGCGTGGCGAGCCGAACAATTGCGCGGTACGACGGTTCGCGACGATCACGCGGCTTTCGCCGTCGATCATGCACAGGCCGTGCGGCATGTAGGTGAGGGCGGCGTCGAAACGCGCGACGAGCTCGGCATTGCGCTGGCGCGCGGCGATCAGCGCGACCAGCACGCGGTAATGACGCTGGACGACCGTGCGCATGGCCGCGAGATAGATCGCGAGCGGCGGCAGAAGCAGCCATGCGCCGGGCCGGTCGACCAGCAACGCGCCGAGGCCGATCGGCAGGACGCCGAGCGTGACCTGGGTCATCGCGAGCCGCGGCAGCGCCGAATTGCGCGACGCGATTCCGCCGAACACGCCGCCCGCGACCATCACCGACAGCGTGCCGAGTTCGGCGTCGGGCGCCTCCACGCAGCCCATCACGCCGAGGCCGAGCACGAAGCACGCGGCGAGCGACACGGGCGCATAGCGCAGCGCCCAGTATTCGGCGCGATCGTCGCCGGCGGCACGGCGCACTGCATACGCGCGTGCGATCGCGAGCCGCGCGGCGAGCAGGCCGACATCGACGACGAGCCACACGAAACACCAGAGTTGTTGCAGCCGGATCAGCGCGATCGCCGCGACGAACCCGCTGGCGAGGCCGGACAGCGCCATCGGGCGTACGTCTTCGAACAGCGTGACGAGCATCGACGGGCGTAGCGCGGCAGTCACGCGGTGATTGCCGCAGGGAGGGGTGGCGAGAACGGCGTTCAGGAGGCTTGCCTTGACTGCCATGGCTATTTTGACCTCGACACGATGCGGCGCATTGCCGAGCGTCCCGCACGGCACGTAGCGGGGCGACCGGCGAGCCGGATGCGCACGACATTACCATGAAACGCCGGCCGCGCGTGTCGTGCGGGGGCGTCGGCGAGTCGTCGAAATCCACGCCGGCTCGCGCCGCACATGGCTCGCCCATGGCGCGCGATCGGCCGGCGGCGATCGATGCGCGCGCCGTGACACCGTCCGGTCGCGCACGTGTGTCGCCCGCGACCGCGCGCCGCAGCCCGTGTGAATCCCGTTATAAGAAATTCAATAAGTATTTCATGCGGGAAATACTATAGGCGATATATCCAAAACAATGCCAGAATGCGCGCCGCTCCGAACGCCGCGACACCCTATCGCCGTCCGAGCCGCATCAGGAGATTCCCCCCACATGAAAAACCACGGCCTGTCACGGCGGGGTTTTCTGAAAGCCAGCGTGCTGGCGGGCGTCGCGGTGTATGTCGCGCCCATCGGCAGCCGCGCGTTCGCGGCGCTCTTCGAAGAAAAACTCCTCACGCCCGTCAAATGGGATAGCGTCACCGGCATCCCGCAATTCCGCATCGACGGCATCGCGAAAGTCACGGGCTCGAAAGTGTTCGCCCGCGACGTGCGTGCGGCCGACATGCCGCACTGGCCGCAGCAGCAGTCGCACGCGCTGATCCTGCGCGTCACGCAGGCCGACCGCACCTACGAAGGCTTCGACCTGTCGCTGCTCGGCGACGAACTGAAGCCGGACCGCGTGGTCACGGCCGACGATCTCGCGCGCGACGGCGTCGCGTTCCCGGCGTTCTACGGCGACGACATGCTGTTGCCCGCCGGCAAGACGCCCGCGTATCTCGGTCATGCGGTCGCGATCCTCATCTATCACGACTTCGCGCGCTTCCGCTTCGCGAAGAACGCGCTCAAGTTTCGCGACGACGTGATCCGCTACGGCGCGGTCACGGGCCCGCTCGAGCGCGATCCGTGGGGCACGTTCCGCTTCGTGCGGGTGGGCGGCAAGACGGCCTATGACGACGACGTCTATTCGAGCCTGAAGGACGCGCCGATCTTCCCGAGCATGATGCGCAAGCACCTGCCGGTGTGGCCGGACGGCAAGGAGCACGGCAAGCTCGACGAGCAGGGCATGTTCCTGGCCGGGCAGATCGCCGCCGAGCTCGACCATCCGTCGGCCGACTGGCTCGTGTTCGACCGCGAGTACAGCACGCAGTCGGTCGACACCGCCGCGCTCGAACCCGACAACGCGAACTGCTGGTACGACGCCGCGACACAGTCGATGCACCTCGTGGTGCCGACCCAGTCGCCGCTCGAAGTGGCGGAGAACGCGGCCGCGATGGTCGCGAAATGCCGCTTCCCGGTGAAGAAGCTGTTCGTGCATCCGTGCTACACGGTCGGCTACGGGTCGAAGGATCACTGCAACGTGCCGTTCTACGGCCTCGTCTGCGCGCTGTACGCGGACGGCCGCCCGGTGCGGTTCGCGAACGACCGCTACGAGCAGTTCCAGACATCGCTGAAGCGTCACGCGTTCAAGATGCACTACCGGATCGCGGTCGATCGCAACACCGGTCTCATGCAGTCGTTCAAGGGCGATTTCGAGGCGAACGGCGGCGGGCGCTCGAACTTCTCGCCGTCGGTGGCGATGGTCGGCGCGACGGCCGCGCAATCGATCTACTACTTCCCGAAGAGCGACCTCGCGGCCGTCGCGATCGCGTCGCGCGCGATCGACGCAGGCTCCGCACGCGGCTACGGCACGCTGCAGAGCATGGCCGCGACCGAGATGGCGGTCGACGAGATCGCCGCGCAACTGAACCTCGATCCGATCGAGTTCCGCCTGCGCAACGCGCTGCGTTCGGGGATGAAGAACACGCAGGGCGCGATTCCCGCCGGCGCGCTGCGCGTCGACGAAGTGCTGGAACGTGCGAGGCAGCATCCGTTGTGGACGCGCCGTGCGGCGCGCAAGGCCGAATTCGAGGCGGCGAACCCGGGCAAGCGCTACGGCGTCGGCTTCGCGTGCGTGCAGAAGGATTTCGGCACGGGCGCCGAGGCCTCGTTCGCGAAGGTCGAATTCGACGAGAACGGCAAGGTGTCGCTGCATCACACGGCTGCCGAGATCGGCACCGGGATGTCGACGTCGCAGGCCGTCGCGGTCGCGAAGTGGCTCGGCCGCCCGGCGACCGAGGTGCGCGTCGCAGTGACCGAATGGCCCGATCTGCCGGTCGAGACGAGCGGCGATCCTTACCTGATGTCGCAAGCCGACCAGGACCGGCTGAGCGCGAATCCGCGCTGGTCGCCGGGCTATGCGTCGCCGTCGAGCGCGACGAACTCCGCGTACTACTTCACGCACAGCACGCGCGAAGCCGCGCGCGCGGTGTTCCGCTACGGGCTGTGGCCGGCCGCGATGTCGATCTGGACGCGCGGCCTCGGCGGCGGCCAGGCCGCGCCGTACACGATCCGCATCGAGGACGCGCGCTGGGTCGACGGCAAGCTGACCGCCGACGGCCTCGAGCCGCTGACGTTCGAGCAGCTCGCGAAGCAGGCGCATGCGCTCGGCCTGGCGACCGGCGCCGTCGTACACGTGTTCAACCGCTGGCAATGGACCGACGCCGAGTTCGACGTGGGCGGCGCGGTCGATCGTCTGCCGATCGACGGGCTGTCGCTGCGGATCGGCGCGCCGAAGACCGGCGACGACGGCCCGATGCCGGGCACCGCCGCGCCGGCCGGCGCGACCGCGATGCACGGCACGCTGGCGCCTACCGCGAACGGCTATCGCGTGCTGGACCGCAAGCGCGTGTTCATCCCGCCGACGAGCCGCAACAACGCGGCCGTCACGTACTACACGGCGGTCGGCACGCTCGTCGAGCTGGCCGTGCACGAAGCGACCGGCAAGGTCGAGCTGCTCACGCATCACTCGATCATGGAGTGCGGCAACCAGATCTCGCCGCAGCTCGTGTCGGGCCAGTTGCAGGGCGGTCTCGCGATGGGCATCGGCCATGCGCTGCACGAGTACCTGCCGCTTTACGAAGACGGCCCCGGCAACGGCACGTGGAACTTCAACCGCTATCAGCTGCCGCGTGCGACCGACGTCGCCGTGTGGTCGCAGACGGGCGACATCCTGCCGCCGCTGTCCGAGACCGATCCGCCGAAGGGTGTCGCCGAAGTGGTGATGATTCCCGTCGTCGGCGCGATCGTGAACGGCATCGCGCACGCGATCGGCCATCGTTTCACCGACTTGCCGGTGACCCCGCAAAAGATTCAGGAGGTGCTCGCATGACGACCGCCCAAACCGCCGCGTCGGCCGCGAGCGCCAGCGCGTCCGGCGCTTCCGCGCCGAACGCGGCTTCGGCCGCCCCGGCATCCGCACCTGCGGCATCCGCTGCCGCACCGGCCGCCGTCGAGCGTCCGCTCGTCCGCTTTCAGCAGAAACCGCTGTCGGTGAACATCAACGGCAAGTCCGTCGGCCCGATGCAGGTGCCCGAGGGGCTGATGATGATCGAGTTCCTGCACGAGTATGCGGGCCTCACCGGTTCGCGGCTCGGTTGCGGGCAGGGCATCTGTCACGCGTGCGTCGTGATCGTCGACAAGCCGGACGGCACGAGCGAGGAAATGCGCACGTGCATCACCGGCGCGCACTTCTTCCACGGCCGTTCGATCCGCACGATCGAAGGTCACGCGAAGCGCAACGAAGCCGGGGAAGTGGTCGAGCTGTCGCCGATCCAGCAGAAGTTCCTCGAGCACTTCAGCTTCCAGTGCGGCTACTGCACGCCGGGCTTCGTCAACGCGGCGACGGTGCTAATCGAACGCCTGAAGCGCGAGCCGGTCGCGAAGGCCGACGTCGAGCGCACGATCACCGACGCGCTGAACGCGCACATCTGCCGCTGCACCGGTTACGTCCGCTATTACGAAGCCGTGAAGGACGTGATCCTGACGACGCCGGGACTCGTGAAGGACGCCGCATGAAACGCACATTCGCCCATCGTGCCGCGCGGGCCGCGGGCCTGCCCGCACTCGCGGCCGCCTGCGCGCTGCTGCTTGCCGCCTGCGGCGGCCATGACGCGCCGGCTTCGAGCGCGGCGTCCGGCGCGCCCGGTGCCGACCAGGTCGCGCGCGGCCGCTATCTCGTGAAGGCCGCGGACTGCGCGGCGTGCCACACCGCGAAGGATGGCGCGCCGTTCGCCGGCGGTGCGTCGCTCGAATCGCCGTTCGGCACGTTCTACGGCTCGAACATCACGCCCGACAAGGACCATGGAATCGGCGGCTGGAGCGCGGACGACTTCTACGCCGCGCTGCATGACGGCAAGGCGCCGGCCAAGCGCCTGTATCCGTCGATGCCGTATACGTCGTACCGGCAGCTCACGCGCGCCGATACCGACGCGATGTACGCGTACCTGAAGACGGTGAAGCCGGTCGCTCAGGAAAACCGTCCGCACGAACTCAAGTTTCCGTACAACCTGCGCTTCGGCATGGTGTTCTGGGACATGGTGTTTCTGAAGGACAGCCTGCCCGATGCCTCGACCGGCCAGTCCGCCGACTGGCAGCGCGGCCGCTATCTGGCGGGCGCGCTCGGCCACTGCGCGGAATGCCACACGCCGCGTGCGTTCACGGGGCAGCTCGACGGCGCGAAGCCGTTCGCCGGCGCCGCGCTCGGCCGCGTGGCCGCGCCGGACATCACGCCGGCCGGCCTCGCCGCGCGCGGCTGGACGGGCAACGACCTGCAGACGTTCTTCGGCGTCGGCATCGCGCCGCAAGGCTCGGCGTTCGGCGAAATGTATCCGGTCGTGCACCTGAGCACGCAATACATGACGAAGGACGATCTGCGCGCGCTGTCCGTGTACCTGCTCGGCGATACGCCGCCGGCGCCGCAGGCGGTAAAGCCGGTGTCGGCCGATGCCGCGCAGCTCGCGGCCGGCCGCTCGGTGTATCTCGCGGTGTGCGCGGGCTGTCATGGTTTCGACGGCGAAGGCAAGCCGCACGTGGCGGTGCCGATGAACGGCAATTCGACGCTGCGTCAGGGCGATGCGCGCAACCTGCTGGTCGCGATGCTCGACGGCATCGACGAGCAGAAGTTCGCCGGCTTCGAGAACCTGCAACCGATGCCGGGTTTCGCGCACACGCTGAACGACGACGAACTCGCGCAGCTCGCGAACTACCTGCGCGCGACGTGGGGCGGCCAGCCTGCGAGCGTCACGCCGGCCGACGTGAAGGCCATGCGTCAGTAAGTCGTGCGGCGCGGCGGGGCGTCGCGCGCGAGGCGGCCGGTTTGCGGCTGCGCTCGTGCGTGACGCCCCGCTCGAGCCTTTCCGGCGGCGCTTCAGTAGCCGCCACCACCTCCGCCACCTCCGCTGCCGCCCGCGCCGCCATAGCGGCTCATCCCGGAGCCTTGCGATACGCCGCTACCCGACGACGTACATCCGGCCGACAGCGCCAGCATCAGTGCCGCGAGCAGCGCCGCGGCCAATCTTGCCGAATTCATTTCACTCTCCTTTCGCCGAGAAGGCCGCGCGGCAGGGTGGTTCGCGTGAACCGGCGACCGCACGATGACGAAACGTTTCCGGCGGGCGGTTTATTCCATGCTTTTTGCGTATTGACACGGGGTGACATGGAGCGGCGCACTCGCTCGCACATGCAGACGGGGCGCGGCGCTGCTGCATTCACACGGGAACGACGCAGGACGCATTCTTGCTCGCGCGGAAACCGCGGCATGCGCGGCGATGCGTGATGCGCCATGCCCGTGCGGGCGCGCCTCGCGTCGCCGGGCCGTCAGAACTTGTGCCGCAACCCGAGCGCGACCACCAGCTGGTTGCTGTTGGCTGACGGCGTCATCGTCCAGACGGTCGCGTTGAACGCGGGATTGCCGTTGCCACCGCTCACGCTTTGATAGACGGCTTCGAGATACGCGTCCGTGCGCTTCGAGAACGCGTAGTCGGCCTGCGTGACCACGTGGTTCCATTTCGGGCGCGTCTGGCCCGTGCGCGTGTCGAAACGGCCCATCGTGTACGTGTACGCGGCGGCTACGCTGAACGCCGGCGTGACGAAGTAGCGGCCATCGACCGTGAAGTTGTCGAAGACGAGCGATTCGCCCTTCAGCGGGGTGATGCCGCTGCCCTGGAGCACGCCGCTCACGCCGTCGGTGGCCGAGTGCGACCACGCGGCGCCGACCGAATGCGGGCCGAACGCATAGCGGCCGGCCACGGCCCAGATCTGCTGGTTGCCGCCCGTGATCGTCGCCGAGCCGTCGACCGTGCTCAGTGCGCCGTCCGGATTCGGCGCGTTGCGGTCGCGGCTGATCTTCAGGTAACCGGCGCCGAGCTTCAGCGGTCCGTTCGCATACCCGAGCCCGGCGCTCCACACGGCGTTGTTCGAGAACGCGCCGGCCGTGTTCGAGAATCCGTACATCGCGCCGAACGTCAGCCCGCGATACGTCGGGCTCGTGTACTTCACCGCGTGGTTGATGCGCAGGTTGCGGTTCGAGTCGTCGTTGTCGTACGGATGCACCGCGAGGTTGCCGCCCCAGCCGGGGCCCGACGCGCCGAGCGGCGTCACGAAATCGAGGATCAGGTCGTACTGGCGGCCGAACGTGAGCGTGCCGGCCGTGCGCGAGCTCACGCCGAGCCACGCCTGACGGCCGAACATGTCGACGCCTTTCTGCGATAGCTTGCCGTTCGTGCCCGAGAAGCCGTTCTCGAGCGTGAAGACCGCCGCCATCCCGCCGCCGAGATCCTCGCGGCCGCGCAGCCCCCAGCGCGACGCGTTCAACGCGCCGCTCGTCAGCCCGACGCTGCCGCTGCCGGGCGAACCGGCGCCTTGCGTACGCTGGTTGGTCGCGTAGGTGATCGACGTATCGATCAGGCCGAACAGCGTCACGCTGCTCTGCGCGTGCGCGGCGCACGGAATCAGGCCGGCCGCGCAGGCGGCGAGCACTGTCCCCTGGAGCGCCCCGGCACGACGGCCGCGGCGGACGGCATGCGGCGTGGCAACGCGCGCGTTGGCGGGCTGGATGGTTTTATAGGAATACATAGGATTTTTTATCGTTGGTCTCCGGCCCGATCGCCGGTGGGTCGCGTCGGCGCGCCGGCCGACGGATCGAGCGGCCATTATTGGAGATCGCGCGACCGTCGATTAAGCCGCTGCACAGGAAAGGTCCTCTGCGAAATCGCGTGGAATCGTGGCGTTTCGATGCAGGGTGTTTCCGTCGAATCGGCGCGCCATGGAACCATCGCGTGCGCGAAAGGTTTCGGCAGGGGCGGGGCGGCTCAGCGTGAGCGTCGGTACTTTCACGAGCCTGTGGCGGATGTCGTCCGGGTGGTGATCCATCGCGCTCGGTCGTGCGTTGCCCGTTGGCGGCGGCATGTATTTCTGATCTCGTGCGCGGCACCCGGCAAAAATTGCCGCCCGAAGCGGCAACGGTCGAATTGCCGCGTCGGGTTCATTGCGTTCGTAGCGTGAGTCTGCCCGCGCCGCCGCGACCCGGCCGGCGACTACGTAATGCGCGCCTTTTTCACGCGTGCCCGTTCTGCACAATGGACCATTGCGCGTGGCCCGTCTGCCGCTGTGCCGGCACGTCACGCATGCCGCGGGAGAATGGACATGGTGTTGATGGCTGTGGGCGGGGGCGGGCCGGTGAACGTGCCGCAGCCGCAGAATGACGACGATCCGGCGCCGACGAACGGCGCAGGCAGCACCCCGCCGGCGCAGACGCCGGAACAGCAGGCCCTCGCGGCCGCGCAGGCCGAGACGCAGCGCCTGCTGCAGCTCGCGCAGGCCGAAATGGCGACGCTCAAGCGACTGCATGACCAGGGCGCGTCGCAGGCCGATCTCGACAACCAGGTGAAGAAGGCCGAAGCCGCATGGGGCTCGGTGCAGGCGGCCGTCGAGAACCAGATGCGCGTCGCGGCGGACGGCGGCGGCGACACGAACAAGGCGATCGCGGGCGTGGCATCGGATCTGCGCAATGCGTCGCCGAACGATCCGGTATTCGGCTCGGTGCTCGACGACGCGCAAAAGGCGGTGTCGGCCGAATCGGCGCCTGAGCGGGCGACCAACGTGAAGGCGTTCCAGTTCGCGATGGCGATGCAGAAGGATCAGGACGCTAACGCCGACGTGCAGCAGTACAACGCGTTGCCGGGCGGCATCCGGCGCGCCGATCCCGACGCCGGCGCGCAACTGCGCCAGGCGGCCACCACGGCCGACACGAACGCCAACGACGCATACACGGCGCTCACCACCGCGTTGCGCCACGAATACAGCACGTCGGCCGCGACGCTGCGCCTGAACGACGCGAAGGCCGACTATGCGGCGTGGCAGAAGGAGCCCGGCGGATTGCGCCGCGCCGACGAGGCCGACATCACGCAGGCCTTGTCGCAGGCGCAGAGCCAGTACGACAAGGTCGTGACGGGCGGCGACGACACCGCGCTGACCTACGTGACGGCCGACGAGCAGAAGCAGGTCGTCGCGTCGGTGAAGCAGAATCACGACGGCATGTGGTACACCGGGCTCGTCGACGCGTTGGGCGAGGAAAGCCAGCTCAAGCGCACGATCGCGACGATCAATCCCGACGATCCGTCGCTGTCGCCTCAGATGAAACAGCTCGCGCAGTCCGATCCGGTCACGTTCGCGCTGTTGCAGGACACCGGCGTGACCGTCGATCCGAACGACCCGAAGCTGTCGCCGCAGGAGAAGACGCTTGCCCAGCAGAATCCGCTCGCCGAGGCGTTCGTCAAGCTGACGGGTGTTCCGGTCAGCACGGACGGCAAGAGCGAATCGGACGCGCAAGCCCTGAACGCGCAGATCGACCAGGCGGGCGGCGTGTTCGCGTATGCCATGGCGCACGCCGACCAGAACCAGCCCGGGTACCAGAAGATCAAGCTGCTGCTCGCCGCCGCGCCCGACGTGCGGCTGCAGTTCACGAAGCAGCAGGTCGCGCAACTGATGGAGAATCCGGGCAGCAATTCGGGCGCGGCGCTTCAGGTGCTGAAGACCAACATGGAAGCGTCGTTCTCGCTGGACGAACGCCAGACGCTGTGGACGCAGGCGGGCCAGCCGCATTTCAACGCGAACTTCATCCATTCGCAGATCGATCCGCTGATGCAGAAGCCTGATTCGCAAGCGACGGACCAGGCCAGCATGCAGGCGCGTTACGATGGCCGGATGAATGCCGACAAGGCCGGCAAATGGATGCAGGACATCCTCGCCAATGCCCCGCCCGAATTCGCGGGCGTCGTGCTCGATACCGTCGAGAAGGATTTCGGCAACACGTGGACGCAGTCGAACACGGGCACGCCGCAGCCCTACGGCGACGGCATCGAGTTCTACAAGGGCCTCAGTACGGCGGTCGGGCTCGCCGATCAGCAGCCGACCGCGAGCGGCGTGCCCGTGCATCGCGAGGACGACGTCGCGAGCTGGCTGCTCGACGCCAACGGCAACGCGAAGACGATGATCTATACGTTGCGCGGCAGCGATGCCGGCTACGGGTTCGACAGTGTGCGGCAGGCGCTGTCGTCGGGTGTCGATCCGTCGTTGTCGAAGGCGCTGCTGTCAAAAATGCAGAACGACGACCGGTTCCGCTCGGGCTTCGCGAACGACTTCCAGCTGCGTTACGACCAGGGCACCAGGAGTGCCCAGGACAAGCAGAACAAGGACGCCGCCAACGCCAGCTACAAGCTGTTCCAGGCCGATCCGGACAAGCAGCTGAAGGCGTATTTCGACGACTTCCAGAAGCACTTCGACGACAAGTCCTATACGTTCACCACCGGCTCCGATCAGATGACGAACTTCGTCGGCGCCGGGCTCGGGATCCAGCCGGACGACCCGCGCGCGACGCCGACCGACCGGAACGACGTGCCGTCGATGGCGCTGCTCGAACAGTTGATCGTCAGCAACGGGCAACTGCAGAACGGTGCGGGGGTCAACAGCCAGTCGCTGTACGCGAGGAATTCGGCCGCGACGCAGATGATCCAGAACGTCGTCGATCAGATCCGCAAGGTCGGCGGCGACCACGCCGTCGTGTCGCTGGTGCCGATCTACTACGTGTCGAAGGGGACCGGCACCGCGCCGAGCGCGCTCTTCAAGGTGCAGGTGGAGGGGCATCCGGACCAGTACAAGCTGATCGACGATCGCGGCTGGAAGTACGACACCGTCGACGACTACCAGCACGACAATGCGCTGTCCGACGACGGCAAGCTGTACGTGCCGAAAAGCCTGACGAACGGTCCGGCGGCCGGCGGTTTCTCGCAATACGAAACGATCGACGCGCACAAGACCGAGTGGTACCAGCACGCCGAACACATCCTCGAAATGGGTGCCGGCATTCTTGCCGCGGCCGGTGGTGTCGTGCTGGTCGCGAGCGGCATCGGGGCGCCGGTCGGCGGCCTGATGCTCGGTGCCGCGTGGACGGCCGTCGGCGCGGGCATGGCCGTCGGCGTGCCTGCCGCGATCGGCGACCTGAAGAACCTGAGCGATCACGGCCAGTCGATCGGCTTCGGCAACGCCCAGGCGCGCGGCGACTGGATCAGCCTGATCGGCAGTGGCGCGGGCATCTCCGGCGGCGGGCTCGGCGTGGCGGCGAAGTCGCTCGCGGAGGCATCGTCGCTGCTGCGCACGACGGGGCGGGTCTCCGACCTGCTGACGGCCGCATCGCGCGGCGACGGCGCCGCGGCCGACGTGGCCGGTGCCGGCCGTTTCACGCAGGAAGCCGACGCGTTCCAGTCGCTCGCGCAGACGACGGGCCGCACGGCCGGCGTATTCAATGCCACGGGCGGCATGATCGGCGGCTACCAGATGGCCGACCAGGGCGTGTCGCTGGTCAAGAACTGGGACGCGATGTCCGATTCCGATCGCGCGCAGCAATTGCTCAACCTCGGCATCGGCATCGCGCAGATGGGGCTCGGTTCGCACACGCTGATGGAGCGGCCGATTCGAGCCATCACGAAAACGCCCGCACCGTCGACGGTGACGCGGCCGGTCGCGGTCAACGTCGTCGATACGTTGTACGGCAACGGACTGGCGAACGAGCGTCTCGCGGTCGGCGAGATCGGCAACCCGTGGCAGCACGCGCAGGAGCAGGCGAACAGCTTCGGCGAACCGGCCGACGACGGCGGCACGGTCGCGCCGGCCGACAAGGGGCTGCGGGCGCGCGTCGCCTCGTGGTTGCGCGCGCACCGCATGCAGGGCACGCCGGACGACGCCGCGATCGTGCCACGGCTCGCGCCCGACGGCGAAGCGACGCCGGCCGTCGCCGACGCGCTGGCTGGCGACGGTGCATCGACGGCCAGGGCCGGCATGCCGGCAAACGGCGCGCATCCAGCGTCCTGGGAGATCCCCGCGCGCGTCGCGGCCGATCCGGCGATGCTGAGCGAGGTGGTCGGAGGCATCATCGAGAGCGGCAACCGGCTCGAGGACGTCGAGTACTACGTGTACGCGCTGGAGGATCCCGAAGGCAACGTGCGAAACCCCGAGGAAGACGGGCTGCCCGCGACCCAAAAGGGCAACATCGTCGACGACATGCGCGCGGCGCGGGCGGACCAGCGGCGCGCGAACGCGGCCGACGATGCAAAGGCGCGTGCGGCGGTTGCGCCCGACGAAGACGGCACGATCGGCGTGACGCGCTACACGACGTATCACGACGCGCTGATGGTCGGCGCCGACGGCGTAGCCGGCGGCCGCTACCGGATCGCGCTGGTCGATCAAGGGGCGCTCGCCGCGGACGGCTCGGTGCCGCCCGAAGCGGTGGTCGGCCACGTCGGGCTGACCGACGCCGGGGATGCGTTCATGCTGTCGATGAACGATGCGTACGACCGCACGCTGCGTGTGGCGTACCCGCGCGGCTTCGATCCGGAAAAGCCGTTGATTCGTTACGAGGGCGGCCGGCGCGTCGACGTGATCAACGCGCCATTCGGCATGAGCGAAACGCAGTGGGCCGCGTATCCGCGCCGCGAGGCCGACCTCGCGATCTATTCGGACAACCCGAGTCAGCCCGAGAACCGGCTGCCGGCGGGCGAGCGGCCGTTGATGCCGGTGCCGCCCGGCTATTTCGCCGTGTACGCGCATGCGTGGGCCGATGCATTCGCGAGCGCGACCGGCAACGCGATGAGCGCGGAACACATGGCCGAGCTGATTCGCCAGAGCGGCTGGGACGGCAAGTCGCCGGTCATTCTTTATGCGTGCGGCGCCGGCACGCGCGTGAGTCCGCTCGCGCAATTGCTCGCGAACGTGCTGGGCGTGGACGTGTACGGCGCAAGCGGATTCGTCGCATGGCGTTCGCCGCGCTATCGGGCCGACGGCAGCCCCGACTCCGGTTACGCGAGCGGCATCCTGATCGAACCCGGCGCGCCCGATCAGGCCGGCGTGCCGGACCACTCGGTCAGCGGCGAACCGCGTACGTACCGGTTCTCGCCGGCGCTGGCGGTCATCGACCAGGGCGCGCATCCGGTCGACTGGAGCGGCGTCGCGCCGCGCCCGGTGTCGAATCAGTGGGGCGGCAGCGCCACGACGGGCGACGCGCGCGTGCCGATCGGCGTGTACGTGTGGCGCCTGTTGACGAAACGCGGCTCGATCATCAATCCGCGCAGCGGCCGGTCGGCCAGCGCGCTCGAGATGACGCATGCGCTGGAAGAACTGGCGTGGAAAGGCTATACGCCGGGCACGCCGATCGCGCTGGACGGGCCGCGCAGCGGCGCCAATCCCGAGTTGCTGCAGGAATTCGCGGATCTGATCCAGGCGCCGGTATTCGGCCGGCTGGGCGACGACGACGCGGCCGGATGGCGGCGGGCGCTTCCCAATCCGGGCCGACGGCTGGCGCGCTTCGAGATCGAGCCCGACGTGAACGGGAAGTTCTCGCCGGGCGGCGCGCAGCCGGTCCGGATCAATCCTCTGGAACTGCGGCCCGTGCCGGGTTCGAACGTCGTGAACCTGCTCGGGCACGCGACCGCTCGGCAGTTCCTGAAGGTGTCCGGGTTCGACATCGCCGAGTCGCACGGCACGGCGCCGCGCGACGTGACCCTGGACAGCGCGGCCGCCGTCACGGAAGGCGGCAAGACGATTTCGCCGCGGCAATTCGCGCGCAAGCTGCTCGACGATCCGGCCTATACGGAAGGCAACGGCGTGCTGCTGACGGGCTGCTATCTCGGTGCCGGCGGTTATTCGTTCGCGCAGGAGCTCGCGTACGAACTGCAGGTGCCCGTGATCGCGTCGATCACGTCCAACTCGGTGCGCGGCACCGGTGCGCTGGAGCTGCATCCGATCGACGACAAGATCGTCCTGCCGGCAAACGATCCCGACGTCGCGACGCGGCTCTATCTGCATCTGCCCGAGGCGCCCGATGCGAGCGATCCGCCGATGGTGTTCGCACAGCGCCGTGAACCGGCAGCGCGCACGGTCGTGCATGACGATGCACCGGTCGAGCCAGTGCGCGCGATCGACGCGCAGATCGATCCGGACTCGGACAGCGGCCGCCGCGGCGCCGGCGGTACGCAAGGCGATGGCGGACGCCAGGACGTGACGCAGGGCCGCCCCGCGCATCCGCGGCTCGCCCCCGACGCGGAACCGGGCGAGCCGCCAGTCTATGAGCCGACCCCGCTCGTCGAAGTCGGGCCGGGGCAGATCTACAAGGCGGACGAATGGGCCGCACGCGTCGAGCAGGTCGCCGAGGCCGAGGCCGACGACGGCCTGTCAGGGAAAACGCAGAAAATCTATCCGAAGACCAGCCGCGTCTATACGGACCGCCGGATCGCCAACGATGGCGTCGTCACGACGACGGTTCATGGTCAGTCGGTGCTGCAGCCCGGGTTCGACGACGTGACCGGCATCGACGCGACGCAACATCCCGAGTTCCTGCGTCCGGCCGATACACTGCTGATGCCGCCCGACGATCCGCTCCATCCGATCGGCGCGCGCGGGCTGATGTCGCCGCCCGGTCATCACGTCGTGTTCGGCCACGGGATCTCGGCCGATGCGATGCTGGGCCCGGAAGGCCATCCGCTCACGCCCGACGAGGTGGCCGAGCGCGTGGCGCCGCATCTCGAACCGGGGCAGGACGTCACGCTGTATTCGTGCTTCGGCGGATCGAACAAGCACGATCCGCTGCGCATCGCGCCCGGGCAGGTACGGGCGGCCAGCACGACCTTCGCGGCGGCACTCGCGCAGCGCCTGTCCGAGCTGACCGGACGGCCGACATCGGTCTGGGCGCCGCCGGACATCCTGCTCGTCGAGCCCGACGGTTCGACCACCGTACGCGGCACGCGACTGACCGGCCAGGTCGACAAGGATCGTCTGCCGATGCAAAGCTTCCGCGGCGATCCGGCACGCGCGGGCCGGCCGGCGCTCCCCGCAGGACGCGACGCGGAACCGGCCGCGACGACCGCCCGTACCGCGTCGCGCCCGCTCGCCGATCCGCCGCCGCGCCCGACGGTGCCGCGCGTGGCCGATCCGACGTTTGCCGATCCCGACTACGATTTCACCGCGATTCCGGACGACACGTTCGAATCGGTCACGCTCGATCATCCGTTCCGCACTGCGCTGGCCGACCGGCCCGGCGTGATCGGCGACGCGGCGCGCGTGACGCAACCCGGCGGCACGGTAAGCCAGCGCTGGCCGAGCGGCTTCCTCGACGGCCCCGACCCGACCCGCGTGATCGACGGGGTGATGCAGGCGTTCGACGCGGCCGGGCTGACCAACCTGCGCGTGGAATTCGTGACGCGCGACGGCAGCATCGAGCTCGGCAGCGGCACCGATTTCGGTGCGCTCGATCCCGAGGACGGCTGGTTCCGGTTCAGCGGCACGGTGCCCGATGCACCGGCTACCGCTGCCACGCACGCGCCTGTCCCTTCGGCGGCCGATGCCCGGCTCGCATTGCCGGAAGGCGCGCGGACCGTCGCGCACGGCGATCTCGGGCAGGCAATCGATACGGCGCATACCGGCCCACGGAACCTCGCCTACGTGCGCACCGATGCGCTGCCGGACGGCACCGCGTTCGCACGGGGCGACCTGACACCGCAGGAACGTGTGGCGGCCAGCGCGTCAGCGAACCTCGCCGCGGTCGAGGGCCAGGCACCAACCGACGTCGTGCTGCTGTCGGCGCTCGGCCACGATCCGGCTCGCGCGCTGCGCATCACGACGCCCAATGGCGGCGAGCTGGTCAAGCCGGCAGGTGTCGACATGTACGTCGTGCGCACCCGCGACGCGGCGACCGGCGAGGTGTCGTACCGGCTCGTCGGCATCGATCGCTCGGGCTTGCCGGAAGGCTATGCGGCCGTGCATGCGGTCGGCATGCGGGCGGTCGGGGCGACCGACGGGCGCCCGACCTGGCCGACGATCGGCCCGGCGGGCCCGGCGGCCGGCCGCCTTGCCGGCACGGCCGGCGAATCGTCCGGCGCGGCGGCGCCTGCCGCCGTATCCGGTCATGCGAACCAGCCGGGCGCGCCGCAGGGCGCCGCGGTGGCCGAAGCGAACGATCCACAGACGGTTGCCGCGACGTGGCTCGACAGCCTCGGCCGACGCACGCTCACGCGCGTCGATGGCCAGCGCGCGCCGACGCTCGACGGGTTGGGCCGCCAGCTCGGCCCGAACGCGCATGTGCTGATCACCGCGCATACCGACGCGCCGGCCGCCGACGCCGAACACGCGGCGCCGGCGTTCGTCGCGGTGCTCGAGACCGACGAGCACCGCGCGCTCGGCCCCGTCCGGATGCTGGACGGCAAGCGCGTGCCGCGCGCGCTGCGCAAGGCGCTCGTGAAGACCGGCAGCAGCGGGCGCACGGCACGCCGTCAGTTCGATTTCTTCGTGTCGCCGGTCGCGCACGACGAGCTGATGCAGTTCGGCGGCGCGTCGAAGATCGAGACGCGGGACGGCAAGTCGTCGTGGTCCGTGAAGGCGTCGGGTCATCCGGTCGACACCGCGCTCGCCGCAGACGTGGCGAAACTGCACGACGCACCGGGTTTCAAGCGGCCGCGTCAGGCCGTGCGTGCCGTCGACGGAGAGCGGCGCTGGATTCACGTGGTCGAAGACGAGACGGGCAAGGTGCTCGGGTACGCGGAGCGCAACACGAACCACGAATGGAAGTACTACGAAAAAGCGCCGCTCGGCGACACCGAGGTTCCCGAGCAGGATCTGCGCACCGTGTTCCGGCGGCGGCGCAGGGGCGGCATTCCGGTCCTGCGCTCACCGCGGCGCGGCATCCGGTTCGTCGTCAGCGACGTCAAGCCGGAAACCGTCGATCGAATCGGCGGCTTCCGGCCGGCGAAGGAAGCCACCGCGGCAGAGAAACCGCCGCACCGTTCGCTCGGCGATCTTTTCCAGTCGAAGGTGCCGGTTCGCCAGCCGCTCGCGCACGCGGAGCAGGGCGCTGAAAGCAACACGGCAACGCGGCCGCCGGTCGATCCGCATTTACTGCCGTCGCAGACATCCGCACTGAACGCGGTCGATTTCAGCGGCAACAGCGTGCCGCACCTGCTCACTGCGATCCGCAACGGTGCGGTTGACGGCAACCAGCACGTGATCTACGTGTTCAGGACGGACGGCGCCGTGGCCGAGGCGCTCGACAAGCCGGTCGGCGTGATCGCCGCGCGCAACGGCGAGATGCGGTGGTTCGACGCGGTCCGGCACGCCAACAACCCGCATCATCAGGGCGTACCGCTCGACGAAATGCCGATCGGCAACGACCGGTTCGGCACGGACGTGCATTTCCTGCTCACCCAACTGCCGCCGCGCGCGTTCCTGCGCAGTGCGCGGCCGACGCGCATCGCGGCGCTCGAAGCGCGCGCGAAGGCGCTGCGCGAGCAGCTGACCGACGCGGAAGCGCGTGGTCAGCATTCGGCGCCGTTCAGGGCGCTCGCGGCCCGGACGCGGCACGGTTACAACGAGGTGCTCAACGACTTGCAGCGCTTGCGGCGCAGCGGCACCGCACCCGCGCCGCTGTCGATCGAGCCGTACCAGCCTGGGCTCTCGTCGTCGACCGTCGTCGCGTTCAGCCTGCGCAATGGTGCGGCGAAAACCGGGCAGTATTTCCCGACGCACGACCAGATCGAGGCCTACAACAAGCAGGCGCAGCGCGCCGGCAACGTGAATCTCGTGCTGAAGGGCGAGCCGCAGGCCGTGATGGTCGACCCGGGCATGTGGCGCACGCTGCTCAACAAGCTGTACGTCGGGCGCGACGTGTCGACGTCGGCGTCGCGCTTCCTGCCGGTGCCCGGCAAGCTGCGCGCGCGCACCCGGCGCTTGGGCGCGGCGACCGTCGCCGACCAGCGCATCCGGTATTTCTTCACGCGTTCGAGCGAAGCATTGCAGGACCGCATGGTGCCGATGGCACGTTCGCTGTCGCTGAGCGACGATCCGGCGCTGATGCGCAAGATCGTCGAGCAGTACGGCGGCGTCACGCCGGTCGTCACGCTCGTGGTCGATCCTCATCTGCTCGCGGCCGTGCTCGGCAAGGCGCACGATCCGGATTTCCTGCGCGCGGTGAAGGCGCTCGGCGACCAGAAGAACGCCGTGTTCGACGGCGAGAACGGGATGATTCATCCGGCACCGGGCACGGACGGCACGGCACTCGCGCTCGATCATCTCGCACATCTGAATCGCTGGCTCGACGAGGCGGCGCAAACCGGCTTCGCGATCCGACTCGAAACGGCGCCATCGCGCGCGCTCGTGTCCGGCACCGACTACCGGTACCAGTCAGGCACCAACGACGCATACCACGATTACGTGCGCGTCATGACGGCGCTCGAGAAGTGGTCGAACGAACATCCCGATACGACGGCGCCCAACGTGATGGTCACGTTTCACGGCTGGGACGCGGTGCCCGAATCGGTGCCGGGCGCAGGGCACGAGAAGCTGTTGCGCGCCGTGCTCGAGCGCGAGGGGCTCGAATGGGTCCACGTCGGTCTGTCGCTCGGCACGCACGGCGCCGACTTCATCGGCAACCAGGACCTGACCGGCGCACTCGCGAAACTGATCGTCGAGAACCGCGCGCGACCGGAAATCATCGATCGCCTGCACGGTGCCGATGCGCTCACGCGCGTGTTCGAGCGCGTCGACCGCCAGACGCTGGCGAACCAGCATCAGCTGCTGTTCGCGGAGGTCGAGCGGATCGGTGCCGCGCAAGGGATGACGCCCGCCGAAGTGGCCGCGCTGCGCAAGAAGCTCTACGAAGGCAACACGACCGTGTGGCTGAACCAGGCGCGCAAGGCGACGATCGAGCATGCGACGGAACACTGGAAGGGCGACGGCAACGAGCCCCGCAACAAGACGGAGAAGGGCGCGCGCAGGTTCGCCGCACGCTGGCTGGAGCAATACGGCGACAGCGTGCCAGACCGCGTGACCACCCGAGCGCAGCCATCCGCCGCGGACCCGGCCGACCACTGGCGCGCGGTCGTGCGCGATCCCGCGCTGATCAACGATGGCACCAAGCCGATCGGTACCAGCCGGCGGGAGATGGCACAGCTCGCCAACGTCGAGATTCCCGACGCGAAGCGCGCGCAGGCGGAGTTGCACGCACTGCGCGTGCACGACGAGCCGATCGGCACGAACCGGCGCCCGCCGTCGCGACGGCGGATTGCCGGCGAAATGACCGCCGCCACGCTGGCCGGCGGGACCGGCGCGGGCGCGCTCGTCGCGACGGGCAAGGCGTTCGTGGGTACCGCGACGAATTCGCTGTACGCCGGGCTGCGCGTCGGCCGCGTGTTCCAGGCGCTGCATCACGGCGCAGTCGCCAGCCTGAAGAACGGCGATCCGCGCGTGTTCGATCGCGTCGTCGACCGCCTCGTGCGCGGCATGCAGAAGCAACTCAAGGCGAACGGGTTCGACGCCGACGCGCGAGGTACGCAGCTCGAGCAGATTGCACACGAAGGCAAGGCCGCCGCCGCGCAGTTGCGCGCGCTGAACGCGGACGGGACGCTGTCGTTCGACGAAACCGCGACGCACACGCAGGCGATCGCCGCCGACATGCTCGCGCAGATGCAGGGCGTGGTCGGCGGGACGTCACTGAAACTGCTGCACCATGGCAGCCCGCGGCACGCGGTTGGTCGGTTAGGGCGGCTGTTCGCGCTGGGAGGATACGGTGGCTCGATCACGATCAACGGGGCCAAGTTCCTCCATGGCGACGGGCTGGCCGGCGGGCAGGCTTTGGGCGGCATCATCAGCGCCGTCTCTACCGGCATCGTCTACAAGGGTGGTTCGCGCGGCGTGAATGCGGAGAATCGCAGTCAGCTGGCGCGGATCGCGAGCGCGACCGGTGACTACGTGACATCGGCCGTTGGTCTGGCAAGCGGTATCCACGGCGCAATGGCCGCCCATACGTTCGGCGACGGGATGACCGGCGTGCTCGGTGCGATGTCCGGCGCGCTGCTGGGCGCTGGCCGTCTGCATACGCAATTCCCGAATGCCACGCCGTGGCTCGCGCGCTTGCCGACCGGCATCGCGCTGTTTCCGGTGGCAATCTTCGGGATCATGCAGGGGTACGGCGTGATCTCGGCGTTGACGGGATCGGACGACAGGAACAAGCACCCCGGTTCCGGTCCGTCGCCGACGCCTTCGGGTTCGAGCAGCACGACGCCGACGCCCGGGGCCTCGCTCGCACCGCCGCCCGGGGCGACGACGGCGCCGGCGGCTCAGCCGAGTGCGTCTGCGTCATCGACGCCGAATGCGCAGCCATCGGGGACGCCATCCTCACCGGCGCAGCCTTCGACGGGTTTGCCGCGCCCGACGCCATCCCCGCTGACGGTGCAGGTGGTCGCGGGCGATTCGTTGTGGACCATTGCGGAAAGCCACGAAGGGTCATTGCTTGCAGCCGCTCGCGTGCCGGCCGACGAACAGCAACGGATGTCGGACGGTCAACGGATCAACGCCGCGTTGAACGAGATCCTGCAGCTCAACCCGAACCTGGCGAGCAATCCGGGGGGGATCAATCCGGGGCAGCAGGTGATCGTCGGGTGAGGGGGCAAACGTCGAAACCGATGGTGGGTCGTCGGCCGCACATGCATTCGCGGTGGCCACGGCGAGCGCGATGCCGCATGCGATCCGCCCGGCGAACGAATGGATCGGGAAAAGACGCTTTATGCGGGAAGTGAGTACCGTATTGATTGCGCCCCGCGCTGCGACGCGGGGCGGTCCGGGGATCGAATGCCATGCGACGAAGCCGCTCACTCCGTCGCTCACGTGCACCATCGGGCAATGCGCGAAAGCGCGTCGCGTGCAGCGGGCCGCGTGATCCACGCGACCCATCCTGCCCGCAATTCGATCACGACGAGGGTCGCGATGTTCAACGACCGCCGGTGCCGCCGATGCGTTCAAGCAGGGGAAGGCGAACGCTCATACCAACCTCCATGGTTCGAAGTGGTGGAATTCGCGTGCTTCGTCAAAACGCGTACCGCATGCCGGCAAAGACGCTGCGACCTTCGCCCGGGTAGAAGATCGCGTTACTCGCGGTGCGCGCATTCGCGACCGTGCTGATGTCGCTGACGTAACGTTTGTTGGTCAGGTTGCGTGCGTCGACGAACACGGACAGCCCATTGCGAAAGTCGTAGCCCGCCTGCAGCCCGAGCAGCGTGTAGCTCGGCACGCGCAGCGTGTTCGCGTCGTCGGCCCACGCACCCGATGGCACCCAGTCGAGTGTCGCCGCGATGTGGAAACCGCTCGGGCGTGCATAACCCAGCGTCGCGCGCAGCACGTTCAACGGCACGCCCGCGATCCGGTTGTTGCCGTACTGCGGGTCGTTCTTGAAGCGGAAATCGTTCAGGTTCCAGATGCCCGACAGCGTGACCGTGTCGCCCACGCCGCGACCGGTGACGTTACGCAGCAACTCGACCGACGCGCCGGCCTCGATGCCTTGCAGCACCGTCTTGTTCGCGTTGAACGTCGATGCCGGGATGTCCGGGTTCGTCGTGTACTGCAGCAACTGGTCGCGCACGAGCGAGCGATAGGCGGTGACGTCCCAGCTCACGCGCTCGCGCGAGCCGCGCGTGCCGAACTCGAGCGTCCACGCGTGCTGCGACGCGAGCGGCGTGAAGCGTGTCGTGCCAGAAAAGGTCTGCGTCAGGTCGGTGAAATCGGGCACGTCCTGGCTGCGCGTGATGTCGACGTACGCCTGGGTGTTCGCATCCGGCTGCCACAGCAGCCCGAGCTTCGGATTGACGCCGCTGTAGCTCGCATTCGTCGACTTGTAGTTCGGGTCGCGCGGCAGGCCGCCGTTGTCGATGTACTCGCGTACCGAGTGCAGTACCTTCACGCCGGTCATCAGCGCGACGGTCGGCACGAAGAACAGCCGGTTCTCGACGTACGCCTCGTAGTTGAACGCCGTCTGCGTCGAGTCGAGCGTCTGCGCGCCCTTGTCGCCGTTGACGTTCACGTACTGGTTCGCCTGCGTGCGGCCGCCGAAGAAGCGCGCACCGACGATCAGGTCGTTGCGCATCCCGCCGAGCTTGAGGTGCCCCGTGTAGCGCGGGGCGAAGCCGTAGGTCCAGCCGTCCTGGTCGAGCGCCTGGAAGATCGGGTGATAGAGGCTCTTGTGGATCGCCCACGTGTCGAACTGCAGTTCGCCCGAATCGAGCTTCACCGTCGTGCGGTTCGCGATCCGCTCGGTGCGCGTGTTGCGCGCCTGGTCGCCCGACACCGCGCTCGGCGCAGCCTTGGTCGGATTGTTCAGCGCGTCGGACAGCGACAGCGTGCCGGGCAGCAACTGGTCGACCACGTACACGCCGACGTAGAAGCGCGTTTCGACCGTCGGGCTGAAACGGTAGCCGACGTTTGCGTTGAACTGCTCGTATTGTCCCTTCGAATGATCGCGATAGCCGTCCGCATGGTTGACGCTAAAGTTCGCGAGGAAGTCGAGCGGGCCGAGCACGCGCGAGATCTGCGCGCTGGTGCGCACCGTGCCGTAGCTGCCGCCTTCCACGCGCAGGATGTTCGGCGCGTCGGCGGTATGGGCGGTCGGCGTGATGAAGTCGATCGCGCCGCCGAGTGTCGATGCTCCGTACGCGAGGCCGTTGCCGCCCTTGTAGACCTGCGCCGCCTGCAGCGCGAGCGGATCGATCTGGTAGTAGTCGCCGCTGCCGTCCGCGAGGTTGGTTGGAATGCCGTCCTGCAGAATCTCGAGGCCGCGCGTGTGATACGCGCGGGCAATCCCCGAGCCGCGGATCGACAGACGCAATTCCTGCCCGTAGCGGTTTTCGACAAATACGCCCGGCACGTCCTTCAGCACGTCGCGTAGCGTGAATGCGTAGGTGTTCCGGTAGCTGTCGGCGTCGACGAAACCGACCGAGCCGACCGTCTGACCGAGCGTGCGTTTCAGGTCGTCGGTCGATTTCGACGTCAGCGAATCCTCCGCGCGGGTCGCGTTGACGTTGATGGCGGGTAGCGTCGACGCGGCCGACGCTTCGGTCGGCGCGGCGGCGCTTTGTGCGCATGCGCTCGAGGCGAACAGAACGGAGATCGCACCGGACAGCGCGACGGCAATACGGGTCAAGGGAAACATGTCGTTGTATGTATGGTTATGGTGAATGCGAAACGGATACGGTGCGCACCACGGTCGGCGGCCAGTCGCTGCACGCGCTTGCGCGCGGGCTCGGCATCTGGCATCGGCGTGGGCGGCAATCTGTGCGAACGACGTCGGCACGGTCGTGCGTCGGCTCGTTCGAGAAACGCGTCAGGCGCGAGCGGACGGCGGCCCGCGCGCGGCGAGCGCGTAGCGTTTCGACGGGAATCGGGTAGACGGGATCGGCAGTTCGGGCAGCGCGTGCCGCAGGGCCGTGGGGGCAGGGAAGGGCACCGCGTATGACAGCGGTGGATGGCCGGCGAGCAGGCCGCAATAGCCGCAGCGGTCGAAATGCCGGTCGGACGGCGAATCCGACGGCGCATGCGTTTCCGCGTGCGCCACACGCGTGTTGCCGGTTGCCGAGCAGATCGGCGCGGCCGGCAAGCCGTCATCGGATGCGGCCGCGCGCAGTTGCGAGATCAGCGGCGCGACCAGGGCGAGCACGAGCGCGAACAGCCCGAGCCACCCCGTGGCCCGGGCTTGCCGTGTCGGCGCGCGGCGTGTGCCGGCGCGCGACGATTCAGGCGGCTGCGCGTGCCGCACGGCCGAACAGCAGACGGTCGATCAACCAGACTGCGACGATCGTCGCGCCCATCAGCGGAAAGACGATGCCGAGCAGCACGAGCCCCGCGATCCAGCCGCGCATCGGCGGCGTGCCGCGTTCGCGCGACGGCGCGCCCAGCTTCCCGGCCGGGCGGCGCTTCCACCACATCACGGTACCGGTGACGGCCATCGCGGCCAGCCCGAGCGACAGGACCGCGCAGATGATCTGGTTCGCGAGCCCGAAGTAGCGGCCCATGTGCAGCGATGTGCCGTACGACACGGCTTGCGATACCGCGCCGTAGTCGTCGTAGCGGATGTCCTTCAGCACCGCGCCGCTGTACTGATCGATGTAGATCGTGCGTTCCGCCTTCGGGTCGGCCGGGAAATACGACGCGGTGAACACGCCGTCTGCGCCGGAAGGCAGCGCGAGCGTATAGCCGCTCGTCACGCCGAGGCCGGCGACCGTCGCGATCGCGCGGGCCAGCGGCAGCGGTGCCGGCGTCGGCGCCGACGGCGAGCGCGGGACGGGCACGTTGCCGACCGCCCACGGCGTTTGCGGCAACGGCAGGTCGTCCATCACCATCCCCGGCATCGCATCGCCGGATGCGTGGTGATGGCCGGACGGCGCAGCGGCCTGGGCAGGCGCGGGCACCGCGGCAGCACCCGGGCGCGTCGAGCGCACCGACCCGCCGCCCCATGCGCCTTCCGGCGCGCCGAGGTTCACGGTCGCGGCCAGCGCCTTGAAGTTCTTGCCCCACGAGCCCGACCACGGCAGCCCCGTCAGGATGAACGCCACCGTGCCGGCTGCGAGCCAGATGCCGGCCGTCGCGTGGAGGTTTTTCCACAGCGGCCGGCCGCGTAGCGACAGGTCGGGACGCAGCGCCTGCCCGACGCGCGCCGCGCCTCGCGGCCACCACAGCGCGATGCCGGTGCCGATCATCACGAAGGTCCAGCACGCGGCGAGCTCCATCAGCAACTCGCCGGTCTTGCCGAGCAGCAGCTTGCGATGCAGCATCCGGTCGATCTGCATGAAGCGGTTCTCGACGCTCAGCGTGCCGAGCACGCTGCCGTCGTATGGGTTCACATACACGCTCTCGCGGCTGCCGTCGCGCAGCCGGAACACGTATTCGGCGCTGCGGTCCGGCGCGGTCGAGACCTGGACGGACACCGGCGTCGCGGCGGCCGGCATCGCGGTGCGCGCCTTCGCGAGCAGCGTGTCCGGATCGAGTCGCGGCGTCGCGCGCGGGTTGACGATCAGCCGGTGCGGATACAGCAGCGGCTCGATTTGCGGCTGAAAGCAGTAGAGCGTTCCCGTGATCGCGAGGATCACGAGAAACGGCATCACGAACAGGCCGGCATAGAAATGCCAGCGCCAGAGCGTCCGGTAACCGGCGCTGGCGGAACGGGCGGGCGAAAGGGCCCGCTCGACGGTGGTCGACATGGTGTCAGCTCCTCGTGTTCGTCGATCGGTCTGGCCGGCACGCGGCCGGCCGCCGTCGACGCGCGGCACACCCGCATGCGCACGGCGGCCGAACGGACGACGACACGTCATGCGCGCGCGGTCATGGCGCGCATGGCGGCGTCGCCAGAACGGCGGGCGCTGTCGGGTGATCGCTTGAATCGGATGATGTGAAACGAACGGCGTGACGATCCGCGCACGTCGACGTACGCGGGCCATCAGGCAAATCGATCAGCAGAACAGAGGAGGGGCGCGGCAGGGCGGGCGATCGTCGAGTACCGACCGCACGACGCGAGGGATGTCGAATTGAATCCGGAACCGTTGAGGTGCCGCGGCGGGAAACAATAGAGCCAGCAGCGCGACCGACGCCAGCGCCGTGAACAGCGCCGCACCGAACGCACAGAGGCCGTCTTCGCCGGCGGACGACGCTGCTTTGCCGGCGTGTGCATCGTGCTTCAGCGCGCCGGCGAGCGCGAACGCATCGTTGGCCGGCGTGATCGGCGCACCCGCCTCGAATCGGGCGGCGAGTGCTGCCACGTCGACGAGCAGCGGGCCGCGCCCCGAACACAGCACCACCGAGCCCGCATCCGGACCGTCCGGATCGAGCATCACGGCGCCCGACATCAGCGCGCGGGACAGCAGCGTTACAAGGAGGAACCCCCACAGAAGCTGTCGCGCGACGCCTTGCCGGAGCAGGAAGCGGCGAAGTGCGTTCATGGCGCGCGATTGTACATGGGTTTACTGGCAGGGAAAGACTGCCGCGCCAATGGCCGGTATCAGTCGTTATCGAACGCCCCCAACAGTGAAAAGGCAGAACGTTACCGAAGCTCGATCGGCCCCGGATTCGACGCGGAATTGTTCGATTTACGTGCCGCCAATGCAGCGCTGTTGCGACGGCGCCCCCGAGATCCTCCGGTTATCACGCTGCGGCTCGATCGCTTCAACCACCTGCAGCGCATGACTCAGGCGCTTGTGTTCAATGATCGCGCCTTCATCGACCTCTGCCAGCTTCGTCAACTCCAGCCGTTCGCCCGCACGCCGTGGCTTGAGCTTGCCGTCGGCCACGTCCTGAATGAGCTTGAATCGGTCCAGCTCGCGCATCGTCATCGTGATCCGTTCCGTTGCAGCCATCGAAGCCTCCAGCGCTGGATTCCCAGCGGCCAGTCAGCTTACGACGGGTCGAAAAGCGGACATTTGAACTTAGCCAGAAGCGGACATTACAACTTAGCCGCTACAACATGAATTGTCGATAATTCACGTTATGTAAAATTATGAAAACGACGAAAAGCCATCCCAGCTTGGCCGCCCAGCTCGCCTCCCAGACTCCCCAGGACGCCAATCACCGCTCACAAGCTGCTCGCGTTCAACTATTGCGTGGCGACCGACGACGCGGAAATAACAAGGCCGGGCAAAACGCCCGGCCTTCGGCAACGCTACGCCGCATGCGCGCCGCGCAAACGGCGGCACGCTCGCGCTCGAACGGTCGTCAGACCGCCATCACCGTCACCGACTTCGTGACGAGGTACGGTTCCAGCGCTTCCGGCCCGCCTTCCGACCCGTAGCCCGAATCCTTCACGCCGCCGAACGGCATTTCCGGCCACGGCGTCGCGGGCTGGTTGATCCACAGCATCCCGACTTCCAGGCGCTGCGTCAGCAGGTGCACGTTCGCGAACGAACGCGTGAACGCATAACCAGCCAGCCCGAACGGCAGACGGTTGGCTTCGGCGATCGCGTCCTCGAGCTTGTCGAAACCGCGAATCGCCGCAACCGGGCCGAACGGCTCGTTGTTGAACACATCCGCTTCGAGCGGCACGTTCGCGATCACGGTCGGCGCGAAGAAGTTGCCTTCCGAGCCGATCCGTTCACCGCCGGTCTCGATGCTCGCGCCGACCTTGCGCGCGTTCTCGACGACCGATGCCATCGCGGTCAGCCGGCGCGGGTTCGCCAGCGCGCCGAGCGTCGTGCCTTCCTCGAGGCCGTTGCCGACCTTCAGCCCCTGCGCATGCTGGACCAGCGCGCGCGTGAATTCGTCGCGAATGCTGTTGTGCACGAGGAAACGCGTCGGCGAAATGCACACCTGGCCGGCGTTGCGGAACTTCGCGCCACCGGCGGCCTTCACCGCCAGCGCGACATCCGCGTCCTCGGCGACGATCACCGGCGCGTGACCGCCCAGTTCCATCGTCGCGCGCTTCATGTGCTGGCCCGCGAGCGCCGCGAGCTGCTTGCCGACCGGCGTCGAGCCCGTGAACGTCACCTTGCGGATCACCGGGTGCGGAATCAGGTAAGACGAAATTTCGGCGGGATCGCCATACACGAGACCGATCGCACCGGCCGGCACGCCCGCGTCGACGAACGCGCGCAGCAGCGCGGCCGGCGACGCCGGGGTTTCTTCCGGCGCCTTCACGAGGAACGAGCAGCCGGTCGCGAGCGCGGCGCTCAGTTTGCGCACGACCTGGTTGACCGGGAAATTCCACGGCGTGAACGCCGCGACCGGACCGACCGGCTCCTTCACGACGGTCTGCTGCGCGCCGAGATTGCGCGGCGGCACGATCCGGCCATACACGCGGCGGCCTTCATCCGCGAACCATTCGATGATGTCGGCTGCCGACAGCACTTCGACACGCGCTTCCGTCAGCGGCTTGCCCTGCTCCTGCGTCATCAGCTGCGCGATCGTGTCGGCGCGCTCGCGCACCAGCGCGGCCGCCTTGCGCATCGTCGCCGCGCGCTCGTGCGCGGGCACCTTGCGCCATGCTTCGAAACCGCGCTGCGCCGCGGCCAGCGCGCGATCGAGATCGGCGATGCCCGCGTGGGCCACCTTGCCGATCGTCTTGCCCGTCGCCGGGTTCACGACGTCGATCGTCTTGCCGCCCGCGGCGTCGACCCACTCGCCGTCGATCAGCAGTTGTGTATCCGTATAAGTTACGTTAGCCATCCAGACACCCCAGTTTTGCGTTCGATAAAACGCGCGCTGCCGCGAACGGCCGCACGCCGGTTGACAGAAAGCACTGCGTTGCCGGGCGCCCTGCACCCGGCAACGTTCGACGACGCGCACGCGGCACGCATGCCCGTCGTCATCCGCCACGTGCGGCCGCGCACTCAGCGCGCAGCCGCCGTCGCCTTGCGGAGTTTCGCGACGTCCGCCGCCTGCACCGCCGGCGCGCCATTGTTCCAGCCGGCGCGCATGAACGTCAGCACGTCGGCGATCTGCTGGTCGTTCAGCTGATTCGCGAACGCCGGCATCGGATACGCGGACGGCACGCCGCCGATCACGAGCGACTCGCTGCCGTTCAACGTCACGTTGATCAGCGACGATGCATCGGTCTCGAGCACGTTCGGATTGCCCGCGAGCGGTGCAAGCAGCGGCGCGTAGCCGCGACCGTCCGCGCTATGGCAATTCAGGCAGTAAGCGTTATACACCTTTGCGCCCGGATCGTTCGCCGGCCGGCCCAACGCGACCTGCGTCGGCTTCGGATCATAACGGTAAGGCGGCGCGCCCGTGCCGCCCGCCGCCGGCAGCGATTTCAAATAGCGGGACATCGCCGCGAGATCGTCGTCGGTCAGTTCCTGCGTGCTGTGGTTGATCACGCTGACCATCGAGCCGAACGCGGTCGCATGCTGGTTCGCGCCGGTCTTCAGGAATTGCACGACATCCGCATCGCTCCATCGGCCGAGCCCGGTATTGTGCTCGCCGGTCAGGTTCGACGCGAACCAGTTGTCGATCGGCGCGCCCGACAGGAACGCCGAGCCGCTTTCGTCCAGCGCCTTCTCCTGGAAGCCGACGCCGCGAGGCGTATGGCACGACCCGCAATGCCCGAGCCCCTGCACGAGGTACGCGCCGCGGTTCCACATCGCATCCTTCGCCGGCTTGTCGGTGTACGGCGTCGTGTCGAGGAACACCGCGTTCCACAGCGCCAGCGGCCAGCGCATGTTGAGCGGCCACGGAATGTCGGACGCACGGTTCGCCTGCTTTACCGGCTCGACGCCGTGCATGAAGTACGCGTAAAGCGCCTTCACGTCGTCGTCGCGCAGCTTTGCGTACGACGGATACGGCATCGCCGGATACAGGTGATGGCCATCCTTCGCGACACCCGAGCGCAGCGCGCCCGCGAACTCGGCCTCCGTATAGCCGCCGATGCCCGTGTCCGGGTCGGGCGTGATGTTGGTCGTGTAGATCGCGCCCATCGGCGTGATCATCTTCAGGCCGCCGGCGAACGGCGCGCCGCGCGGCGCGGTGTGGCACGCGACGCAATCGCCGGCCTTCGCGAGATACGCGCCGCGTGCGACCAGCGCGCTGTCGGCGGGCGCCGTTTGCGCGGCGTGCGCCACCGTGCCGGCCATCAGCGCGGACAGCGCGATCAACGATGCGCCGAGCTTGCGAGCGGCGCGATTCAGACTGTTCGGGGTGAGGTTTCGCATGTTCGTTCCCTCCCCTCAGGCCGTCTTCAACTGGTTGCCGACCGGCAGCTTGCGCAGCCGCGTGCCGGTTGCCGCGAAGATCGCGTTAGACAGCGCCGCGGCCGTCGCAGCGGTGCCCGGTTCGCCGATTCCGCCCGGCGCCTCGGCGCTCTTCACGAGATGCACCTCGATCGGCGGCGTTTCGTTGATGCGTATCATCCGGTAGTCGTTGAAGTTGCTCTGCACGACGCGGCCATCCTCGATTGTGATCTCGCCATACAGCGCGCCCGTGATCCCGAAGATGATGCCGCCCTGCACTTGCGCGTCGATCGTGTCCGGATTCACGGCCATCCCGCAGTCGACCGCGCACACGGCACGCTTGACCTGCACTTCGCCGCCCTCCACCGCGACATCGATGACGATCGAGAAGAAGCTGCCGAACGCATGCATCACCGATACGCCGCGCCCTTGCCCCTTCGGCAGCGGCGCGCCCCATCCCGCCGCCTTCGTCGCGACGTCGAGCACGTTCAGCGCGCGCGGCGTCTTGCCGAGCAGCGCGCGGCGATATTGCACGGGATCGGTCTTGGTCTGCGCGGCCAGTTCGTCGATAAAGCTCTCGACGACGAAGGTGCTGCGCGTCGGGCCGACGCCGCGCCAGAATGCGGTCGGCACGTGACGCGGCTCCTGCCGCACGTAATCGATCAACTGGTTCGGCAGGTCGTACGGCAGGTCGGTCGCGACTTCGACCGCGTCGGGATCGACGCCGTCCTTGAACGCCGGCGGTGCGAAGCGCGCGAGGATCGACGAACCGACGATCCGGTGCTGCCACGCGACCGGCTTGCCGTTCGCGTCGAGGCCGGCCGAAATCCGGTCGTAGTAGTACGGCCGATACATGTCGTGCTGGATGTCTTCCTCGCGGGTCCAGACGACCTTCACCGGCGCGTTGACCTGCTTGGCGATCTTCACGGCCTGGCCGATCATGTCCGTTTCGAGTCGCCGGCCGAAACCGCCGCCGAGCAGGTGGTTGTGCACGACGATCTTCTCCGGCGGAAAGCTCGTGAGCCGCTGCACGGTGTCGACCGCGCGCGTCGGCACCTGCGTGCCGACCCAGATCTCGCAGCCGTCGCCGCGCACGTGCACCGTGCAGTTCACCGGCTCCATCGTTGCGTGCGCAAGGAGCGGCTGTTCGTAGACGGCGTCGATGCGGGTCTTCGCATTCGCGAACGCCTTGCCGACGTCGCCGTCCTTGCGCGCGACCGCGCCCTTCCCGTTCGCGGCGGCCTGCGCGAGATCGGCGACGATGTCCTTGGTCGACACCTTCGCGCCCGCGCCTTCGTTCCACTTCACGACGAGCGCCGACGCGCCGCGCTTCGCGGCCCACGTATGATCGCCGACCACCGCGACGGCGTTGTCCGCGCGCACGACCTGACGCACGCCCGGAATCTTCTTCGCGGCAGTATCGTCGACGCTCGCGACCGTGCCGCCGAACACCGGGCTGTTCACGATCACCGCGTACAGCATGCCGGGCAGACGCACGTCGAGCCCGAACTGCGCGGTGCCATCGACCTTCTCCGGCGAATCGAGCCGCTTCAACGGCTTGCCGATCAGCTTGAAATCGGCCGGCTGCTTCAGCGCGACGTCCTTCGGCACCGGCAGCTTCGACGCGGCGTCCGCGAGTTGGCCGTACGATGCGCGCCGGCCGCTCGGGAGATGTTGCACTTCGCCGTTTTCCGCCCGGCAGGTGGCCGGATCGACGCTCCATTGCTTCGCCGCCGCGGAAACCAGCAGCGTGCGCGCGGTCGCACCCGCGCGGCGCAGCGGTTCCCATGCGTAGCGCACCGACGTCGAGCCGCCCGTCAACTGGCCGCCGAGCAGCGGATCGAGGAACAGCTTCTCGTTGGGCGGCGCATGGTCGAGCGTGACGTTCGACAGCGGCACTTCGAGCTCCTCGGCGATCAGCATCGGCAGCGCCGTGTAGACGCCTTGCCCCATCTCGACCTTCGGCATCACCAGCGTGACCTTGCCGCTGCGATCGATCTGCACGAACGCGTTCGGCGCGAATACGCCGGCGCGCGCACTTTCGTCCGCGTCGCCGCCGATCACCGAGCGCCGTGCGTCATCGCCCGCTGCCGGCATGCTGAAACCGAGCAGCAAGCCGCCGCCCGCCGCCGCGCCGAGCGACATGCCCGCCTTCAGAAACGTTCGGCGCGACATGCCCGCCCCGGCCGCCTGCCCGGCGACCTTGCCTGCTTCGATCAGTCCTCGCGACATGTCACGCTCCCTTCGCGGCTTGCTTGACGGCCGCGCGAATCCGGTTGTACGTGCCGCAGCGGCAGATGTTGCCGGCCATTGCCGCGTCGATGTCGGCGTCGCTCGGGTTCGGGTTCGACGCGATCAGCGCCGTGGCCGCCATCACCTGCCCGGACTGGCAGTAGCCGCACTGGACGACGTCGAGCTCGCGCCACGCTTCCTGAACCTTCTGCCCGGCCGGCGTCGCGCCGACGGCTTCGATCGTCGTGATCTTGCGGCCCGCGACGGCCGCGACGGGCAGCACGCACGAGCGTGCGGCAACGCCGTCGAGATGGACGGTGCACGCGCCGCATTGCGCGATCCCGCAGCCGAATTTCGTGCCGGTCAGGCCCACGACGTCACGCAGGACCCACAGCAGGGGCATGTCGTCGGGGGCGTCGACCGTACGGTTCTCGCCGTTGATATTGAGGGTGACCATTCAAACTCCGAGGCCAGTGTGTTGGGGAAGCGGCACGAACGATTCGCTGCGCCGCGTTGTCGTTGTCATTGCCGTCGCGTCATGCGTGACGGCTGCCGCGCGGCCCGGGCTCGAGCGAGCCGCGACGACGGTGTCGCGCCGTCACTCGGCCACGTCGATGCCCGACAGCACCTTGATGACGGGCGGCGCCGCGAACCAGTCGGCCGACTTCACGCGGAATTCGGTGAAATGCGGGCTGGCGAGATGCGCGTCGAATGCGGCCTGGTCGTCGTAGATCTCGTACAGGTGCAGGTTCGGCGAACCGTCCTGCTCGCGGAACAGGTCGTAGCGCCGGTTGCCCGGTTCGACGCGCGTCTTGGCGACCATGCTGCGCAATTCGGCCTCGGCGGCCTGCGCGTGTTCGGGTTTCAGGAACAGGGAAGCAATCACGTGAAGCGCCATCTTGTCACTCCTTTCAAAACGGAATCGAGCATGCCACAAGCAGGCGTCTCGCGACGCCAGCGTGCAATCGTCGTGTGTCGTCTTGCGCCGGTGTCAGGCCAGTTCGTCCGGGCCCACACGCACGACGACCTTGCCGAAATTCTTGCCGGCGAGCAAGCCGATCAGTGCTTGCGGTGCTTCGGCGAGATCGGGGACCACATCTTCGAGCGTCTTCACCTTGCCCTGCGCGACCCACTCGCTCATCTCCTTCAGGAACGGCGCATAGCCGGTCGCATAGTGATCCAGAATGATGAACCCCTGCATGCGGATGCGCTTGCGCAGGATCGTGCCCATCAGTGCCGGCACGCGGTCACGGCCGCCCGATACCGCGGTGTCGTCGTACGCCGCGTCGTTGTAATGCGCGATGATTCCGCACACCGGCACGCGCGCATGATCGTTGAGCAGCGGCCACACCGCGTCGAACACGGCACCGCCGACGTTCTCGAAATAGACGTCGATGCCGTTCGGGCAGGCGGCCTTCAGTTTCTCTGCAAATTGCGGATCGCGGTGATCGACGCACGCGTCGAAACCGAGCGTGTCCTTCACGTACGCGACCTTGTTTGCGCCGCCCGCGATGCCGACCACGCGGCAGCCCTTCAGCTTCGCGATCTGGCCGACCACCGCGCCGACGGCCCCGCTCGCGGCGGCCACGACCACGGTTTCGCCCGCCTTCGGCTCGCCGATCTTCAGCAGCCCGGTGTACGCGGTGAACCCCGGCATGCCGAGCACGCCGAGCGCATGCGACGGATGCGGGAAGTCGCGGCCGAGCGGAATGAGATCGCTGCCATCGGACAGCGAATAGTCCTGCCAGCCGCCGCCCGCGACGACCAGGTCGCCTTCGCGATACGCGGGCAGGTTCGATGCCACGACGCGGCTGACCGTGCCGCCGACCATTACGTCGCCTAGCTGGACCGGCGGTGCATACGACGGCGCGTCGCTCATCCGGCCGCGCATGTACGGGTCGAGCGACAGCCAGACCGTGCGCAACAGCACCTGGCCGGCGCCGGGCACCGGCACGTCGAGGGTCTCGGTACGGAAATCGTTCGGGGTGGGCGCGCCGACCGGGCGCGCGTTCAGGATGATTCTGCGGTTTGCTGCCTTGCTTTGCGGCATGGGAACCTCCGTCAACAGGATGGGACGTGCACCGGGCACGATCGGATCAACTTGGACAACCGTGATGCGAGGCTGCGGGCCGGGCCGGCCAGTCGGCCGGCGGAGCCGCAGCCGCGCGGGTAAGGCAACGGGAATTCTGTTTAAGTAGACCAGTCGTCTAGTATTCAACCAAAAAACAAGGCGCGCCTGCGCGCGCCCACGTTACGACAGCGCTCCGTCTGGCTCGAAGGACGGCAGGTTCAGCATCCGCCGTGTTTCGAGCATCGCGCGTTCGAGCGATTTGCGGTTCCGGTGGATCTTCTCCAGCAGCGTCGCACCCAGCCACAGCTCGTAAAGGATCGCGGCCGTATGCGCCGGATCGTCGACGCCGCTCAGCGAACCGTCGGCCAGCCCGGCCTCGATCCCGCCCGCGAGCCGCTCGATGATCTGGTCGGTGCCGCGCCGCAGCACCGCGCGCATTGCCTCCGACAGATCGGACACTTCCGCGCCGAGCTTCACCGCGAGGCACTTGCCTTCCGGATCGTCCGCGCACTGCGTGTGCAGCCAGTTGCCCCAGTACGTCATCAGGCGTTGCGCGCCCGTGCCGGCCTGTTGGCCGAGCAGGTTGTCGAGATGCTCGAGATAGCCTTCGAAATACGATTCGAGCAGCGCCTCGCCGAACGCCTCCTTCGAGCCGAAGTAATGGTAGAACGAGCCCTTCGGGATGCCCGCCGCGGCGAGAATCTCGTTCAGACCGACCGCCGAGAACCCCTTGTGGAGCATGATCGGCTTCGCGATATTCAGAATGTGATGGCGGACTTCCGCGCCTGAAGATGCATTCATGATGGCGTATCTTAACAACGATTAGACCGGTCGTCTAGCAGCGTCGAGCCGGCAAGTTGAGCGGCACTTTACCCGAATCGCACCGCGTCGCGGATGCGTTATCGCCGAACCGTGGCGCCCATGTCACGCGGGTTTGGGAACGCGCTTCCTGGCGACCGGTTTCGCCGCACGCAGGCCGCCACCCGCCGGCCGACCGGGCGCCCTGCGCACGGGGGCGCGTGAGGCGCGTTCGGCACGCAATGCATCGAGCTCGCCGACGTACGCGGCATTGGCCGCGCGGGCGCCTTCGAGCTGACCTTCGAGCACCCCGCAGCGGTGCTGCATGTCGGCCAATTGCGCTTGCAGCGCCGCGAGATCCTTACGGTGCTGCGTATCGCGCTGTTCGGCGCGCGTCGCGGCCGCATCGAGTTCCTTTTGAGCCCGCGCGGCCGCGAGCCGTTCGCGGTCGATCTCCTGGAGCGCCCGTTTCTCCGATGCGCGCAAGCGTTCCTCCGCCCGGCCCGCGTCGTCGCGCAGCCGGTCGAGCTGCAACGTGAAATCGGCGCGAGCTTGCGCCAGCGCACGATCGGCGTCTGCATTGTCGGACTTCAGTCGCTCGACTTCCGCCTGCAGCGCGCGGTGCGATGCTTCGTCGGCCGCCCACGCCTGCTCGAGCTCCTGGATGCGCACCTGGGCCGCCAGCAACGCACTCGTGCGGTGCTCCAGCGCGGTTTCGGTACGGGACAGCTCGGCCTGCGATGCAGCGACCTCCGCCTTCGCCGCCGCCCGCTCGGCTTCGACTTCGGCGCGCAGTGCATCGAGCGCCGCGGCGGCATCGGTAGTCGAGCGATTCCACAACGCGGCGACGAGCTCGCCGGCCGCAGCCTGCAGGTCGGCCGGCAAGTCAGGATGCTCGATGCGCACCCGACTCTTTTCCCGCAACTCGGCCCAGAACTCGCCGAGAACCGCCGTCGGCGTGCTCATGCTGCCCTTGCGCACGAGCTGGTACAGACGGTTCGCGGTGGGCGTGATGCCGAAGCGGAAGAACATCAATGCGCAGACCTCGCGATACAGCTCGCGGGTTTTCGGGAAATCGGCCTTCAGGCGGTCGATTTCGGCGATCAAGCGGGATTCGTCGGGGGCGTGGTCGGACATAGCGGGTTGCGTCGATAATTTCGTTAATAATATAACGTAAACCGTTAAATATCCAATCAACAGTCGCGCTTGATTTGACATTATTTCTATAATGTCGAGATCAGGGGGCGCCGGTCTCGCGTTTGGCATCGCTGTCGTCCGTTTGCACAATTTTGTAACTATGCCTTTGGTGCGCCTTATACAGGCCTTGCCCAGCACAGCTTGGCGGCCTCGCACCACGCTCATCGACATGAATTGAGACCGGGTCCTGCTGCCTGAAAATGCACTCTGCTATTGAACGATTTGCTACGGCAGTCGGGAAATTTGTAACCACGCCGACCGAACGGCTGGATGCGATGGTCGTAGTAGATCGCTATCCCTCCCTGCTTGCCTGGCTGGCTGACCGAGCCGAACGAGCCGCAATGGATTGCCTTGGCGGTGATCAGCGCAAAGAAGCGTTCGACCTGGTTGAGGCACGAACTATAGGTGGGAATGAAATGCACGTGCCAGCGGGAGCGTGTCGCCAACCACGCCTCGACCTTCGGATGCTTGTGACTGCTGTAGGTCGACGATGCACTGCACGTCGAGTTCGGCTGGCACGGCCTGTCGATTTCGTGCAGGAAGGACAGGAATAAGCGGTTGCAGGCCCAGCAGCTTGAAGTAACGATGCACACGTGTTGGCGAAATGGCGGTTTCGGCGGCGATCGTGCGCATGCCCCAGTACGTGGAGCCATCCGCGGGCTTGGTGTGCAGGGCCTTGTGAATCAGCTGGGCCAACCGCTCGTCGTCGATGGCACCTTACTTGATCTTGACCACGACTTTACCCTTCGCGCGTCCTTGCGCTAGGTACTCAAGCGCTTCCTTTGCTTGTTCAAACGGAAACACCTTGTCAATCACAGGATGGATACGTTCGGATTCGAGCAGTTTGCCGATCTCGGCGAGTTGAGCACCGTCGGGGCGTACGAAGAGAAATGAGTAGGTGACATCCCGCTTCCTCGCAAGACGCATGATCTTGCGGCTCATCAGACTGAATACAAACTTCAGGACGAAGTTCAGCCCGCGAGCACGGGCGAACGCTGCGTCCAGCGGACCGATAAGAGAGACGATCTTCCCGCCCGGTTTCAAGATTCCTACCGATTTTTCGACCGCGTCTCCCCTAATCGTGCCAAGCACCACATCGTAGTCGCGCAGCACTTTCTCGAACGCTTGCTTCTTGTAGTCGATTACTTCGTCCGCGCTCAGGCTTTTCACCAACGGGATATTACCTGTGCTGGTGTTGGTTCCCACCTTGGCGCCGAAATATTTGGCCAATTGGATCGCAAATGTTCCAATACCGCCGGACCCCGCAGGAATGAACACCTTCTGACCCGGCTGAAGATTGGCACGCTCCTTCAGTGCTTGCCATGAAGTGAGGCCGACCATCGGGACCGAGGCGGCCTGCACGAAGTCCAGATTAACCGGTTTCGGGGCCGCAGCGCTCTCCGGTACCACGGCAAATTCGGCGATAGATCCACTTCCAAGGTCGAACAGACTTGCAAAGATGGCGTCGCCTTTCTTGAAGCGAGTGACGCGGCTGCCGACATCGATCACGATGCCGGCCAGATCGCTCCCCATGGTCGCGGGCAGTTGGACCTTCAAGACGGGTTTGAACATTCCCGTTGGAATCATGTTGTCGATCGGGTTCACCCCCGCGGCGTGAACCTCGACTAGCAGTTCGTCGGGCTTGAGCGTGGGGCGCGACACTTCGGCGAACCCGATCTCGGGTGATTTGCCATAGCGTTTGAATGTGAGTGCTTTCATGTTGCGCTTGCTCCGATGGTGCGTTGTATTCGCGAGAAACTTCATACGCCTCTGGTCCACAAGGTATTCATTGAGATAGAAATTCCAGTGCCATGGGTACGAAGTTGGTGTGATGCTGGAAGATTCCGCCGTGGCCGGCGTCCTGATAAATGACGAGTTGCGCCTGGGGGATGCGGCGGCCCATATCGTGGCTGAGCGCGGTCGGCACCATAATGTCGTTATCCCCATTGGCGATCAGGACAGGTATCGGCAGGCTGGCGAGATCCTGAGGCGCTTGCTGGCCCCACGCCTTGATCGCCTTGAGTTGACGAAGGAAGGCGCGAGGTGTCGGCCCCTTGTCGCGGCCAGACTTACGTTCCTTCAACCGTTTCAAGAAGGCGCTTGCCGCGTGCTGGCCGTTGGTCGTGGACGTGAAGAACAGATACGCCTTCGGATCGCGCAGCGTGAGCAGGCCTTTGAGCATGAGTGGCCAGGACACGGCGCCCACGCGATCAATCCCGTGACCGCCGGCGGGGCCCGTGCCAGTGAGTATGAGCTTGCGCACCAGGCCCGGCGCCTTGAGTGCAACGTCCTGCGCGACGAAGCCGCCAAGCGAGAAGCCGAGCAGATCGACTCGATCGAAACCCATTGCTCGAATCAGCGCGATGGTGTCGCGCGCCATCTCGTCCACGGTCACGGGCGCGATACCACCGGATAAGCCAATTCCTCGATAGTCGATGGCGATGACGCGATGCGTCTGAGCCAAGCCATCGACGATGCGCGGGTCGAAGTTGTCCAGCACGGCGCCCCAATGGTTCAGCAAAACCAAAGGAATGCCGCCGTGCGGACCCAGTTCACGGTAGGCGAACCGGGTTCCAGCCGCGTTGACGAACTTGTTCGGTGCCCGCGTATACGACGTTGTCGATTGGGTGTCCGCGTTGATGCTCTGCATCATTGACTCCTTGGGCGCTGCTTTCATATGTCGAGCCTCGTGCTGACCGGGAAACACGTGGGACTTCAATCCGCGCCGCAAACCAGAAACTCGAGTGTGGCCTCAAGCATCGATTCGGACAACAGCGCATCGTCGACGGCGCGCGCCAACGTCGACGATGCGCTTGTGCGTGGCTTCCCTGGATCGGGTGGTAGATCGTTTTATATGACGTTCATCAGCGATCAGTTTCTGATCGCTGGCGCTCGGCGCTCAAATGCGCGCCCGCAGACGCCGCGTGCGAAACGTTCCCCAGCCGCTGCTGAAAGCAGACTTCAGGAATGCTGCAAGCCCGCCCTCGTCGGGGCGAGGTTCTCTCCCCCTCGCAATGCGCTTGAGCTGGCGCGTATACCACAGTACCTCCATGATTCCGAGGCGATCGACAGCCTTCAGGCCGGTGCTGATCGGGTGCACCTGCTGCAGGCTGTCGCGCCCTTGAAGCAAGGCGGCGGGCGCCTCGGGATCGATCGCGAGCAGCCGTGCGAGGCCCACGACATCCAGCGCACCGGAGTGCAGCGCCGCGTTCATGCCGGCGGCGGTGCGAAAACCACCGGTCACCATGAGTGGCACTTTGACTGCCGCGCGCACCTTCTGGGCAAAATCCAGGAAGTAGGCCTCCCGCGCCGCAGTGGATTCCTTCTTCGACTCTTGCATCGTCCCGCTCATGGCAGGCGCCTCATAGGTACCGCCGGAAATCTCGATCAGGTCGATCCCCGCATCGCTCAACGCGCGGATTGTCTCGATCGATTCTTCTTCCGTAAAACCACCGCGCTGGAAGTCGGCCGAATTGAGCTTGATACCCACCGGGAAGTCCGGGCCGACTTGCCGTCGGATTTCCGCATAGACGGCCAGTACGAAGCGGCGCCGTTTCTCGGGACTGCCACCCCATTCGTCGCTGCGGCGGTTGTGGTGCGGAGAAAGAAATTGGCTGATCAGATAACCATGTGCTCCGTGGATCTCGACGCCACTGAACCCAGCCTTCTTGCAAATGGCCGCGCTGCGCCCGAAGCGCTCGATGATGTCCTGAATCTCGGACGCAGTCGCTTCGCGCGGTGTCTCGAAGAATGCCGCCATGTCCTCGCGGAAAGGAACCGCGGAGGGCGCTAGGTTGAAGGCGTTCAAACCCTTGGTCGATTGCTTTCCAGGATGGTTCAGCTGCACCCAGATCGATGCCCCTTGAGCGGTTGCAGCCTTCGCCCACTGGCGCAGCACGGGCAAGTCTGCCTCGTCTTCGATCACGACATTCCCGGGCTCGCCTAACGCGCGGCGGTCGATCATCACGTTCCCCGTCATGATCAGTCCAAGCCCCGACGCAGCCCAGCGTCGATACAACTGCACCAGGTCCGGTGTCGGGCGATTATCGTAGGTGCCGAGAGTCTCGCTCATGGCGGCCTTGGCGAGTCGGTTGCGCAGCAAGCTGCCATTGGGCAGGCGCAACGGCTGGTTCAGCAGATCGGGTTTCATGGCAACTCAGAATGCGGTGCGGTCGTAAGGCAAGACGATTTTCGGAGGCTGCAGGAACGCCGTCAGGCCCTGGAACCACATCACTTCCCGGAAGTCGCCACTGATGATCAGGTCTTTACTGCCCACCCCCTTGAGGAAAGCCGCCTGGGCATCCTTGGCCGACAGAATCTCGAAGCCTTTGGCGGCACTCGTAAAGGTGAGCGTGAATCGAGGCGTCGCTGCCAGTCCCGCAAACGATCTGACGGTGCCCTCTTCGATCACAAAATAGCGCCCAGCGCCCGAAACCGTACGAATCTGGAATACCAGGCTCTTGGACGCAACGTAGCGCGCGGCGTTGGCGTCGCGCCTGATCTTGCGTCTCAGCAGCTGGGCGAATGCCCACAACAGGAACTTGAACTTGAGCATTTCGGGCATCCTTTTGACCTGAGAAAAGTGCGTTCCGACTATGACGACCGTCGCGTCACTCGCTCAGGAACTGAACTGCGTGACCCAGGAAGCGTTGCGGGTACTGAAACTGCGCGGCGTGGCCGGCATCCGGGTAAATGAACAACTGCGCATTTGGCAGGTTGCGCGCCATGTAGAAGGAGTTAATCGTCGGGACCATCACGTCGTTTACGCCATTGAGGATGAACGTCGGCTGCCGGATGCCTCGCAGATACGCGAAAGGATCGTCCTCCGACAGCCTCGGCATATACAGTAGGTTGGCCTCGATCTGGGCGATCGCGACCTCCGGCGAGGATGGCGGATCCTGGTCGGCTCGCATATGACGCCGCTCCCAGAAGGCCCCTGCCGCCTGCTCGGCTTCTGCTGATCGTCCGAAGAACAGGTAGAGGAAGTCTTCGAAAACCGGGACCGGATTGACCGCGGTGGTCAATACGCGCTGCTCCATTTCCGGATTCCCCCCGCGCGGCCCGGTGCCCAGCAGCATCAGCTTGCGCACGAGCTCGGGATGGCGCCAGGTCAGGTCGAGAGCCTGAAACCCGCCCAGCGAAAAACCCAGAACGTCGATTTGCTGCAAGCCGAGTGCACGAACGAAGGTCGCTGCGTCATCGGCCATGTCCTCGATGCGCGTTCGTGGTTGTCCGCCGGAGGAAGCGACGCCGCGACCGTTGTAGAGAATGACTTCGCGGCTTTCGGCAAGCCCATCCGTCATCAGGGGATCCCAGTTGTCCATCCCCCCGCGGAAGTGCTGCAGGAACAGTAACGGCGGCTGCGAAGAGTCTGCCTTACCCCATCGGCGGTAGGCGAATCGAGTACCGTTGACATCCACGAAGCGCGTGGGCGTAGTGATATGGTTGTCGGTCATCGTGGTATCCGTCGTTCCGCCGTTTGCCGCAATCAAATGGTCAGGCGTGGAGCTGATAACGCTCGGCCGCGTGTGCCTGTCGAATGTCCGATAGCAGTCCCTGGCGAGCGCCATCCAGCGCGTCCCACCGCCCGGCTACGTGCAGCGGCGGGATCGTGACCAGTTCGCGACGGTCGAACCCGATCAGCGCCGCGTCGACCAACTCACCCACTTCCATCACCTCGGTCAGCGTGTTCACGTCGATTCCGGCGCGCTCCCAGATCTCCGTGCGCGTCGCCGTCGGCAGGACGGCTTGCACGTAAACACCCTTGGGCGACAACTCGAGATTCAGGCCCTGCGACAGGAACAGCACGAATGCCTTGGTCGCGCCGTAGATCGACATGCCGAACTCGGGCGCGAAACCTACCACCGAGCCAATATTGACGATCGAGCCGTTACCGGACTGCACGAAGCGTGGCGCGACCGCGGCTGCAAGCCTCGTCAGCGCCGACGTGTTGAGCGTGATCAGGCGTTCGATGCTTTCAGGGGTTTGCTGCAGGAGGCCGCCCGACTGAGCCACGCCGGCATTGTTGATCAGAATTCCTATTCGATCGTCATCGCGCAGACGCGCCTCGAGCGCGGACAGATCGGTGGACCGGGTCAGGTCGGCCGGCAGCACTTCTACGGCCACGCCGCTTTCCTCCCGCAGGCGCGCTGCCAAGGCATCGAGTCGCGCCTTGTCACGGGCGACAAGGACGAGGTCATGGCCACGCCGAGCGAAGCGCTCGGCGTAGGTGGCACCGATGCCGCTGGAGGCGCCGGTGATGAGGACTGTCGGAAGCGTGGTCATGGGTACTTTCCTTTGCAAGGGTTCTTCTGGCGGAGGCTCGATCAAGACCACGAGGCTTAGCCGGAAATCGTCGGGTAATCGATGTAGCCCACCGCGCCACCGCCATAGAGCGTCGCCGGGTTGAGTTGCGTCAGGGGTGCGCCGTGCTTCAGGCGTTCGACCAGGTCCGGGTTGCTGATAAACGGACGGCCAAACGCGAACAAGTCGGCTCTACCCTCGTTGAGTCGAGTGGTGGCGAATTCCAGGTCGTATCCGTTGTTGGCCAGATAGGTCTGCTTGAAACGGCGGCGCAGCGCGTCATAGTCGAATGCCGCCACATCGCGTGGGCCGCCAGTCGCGCCTTCGACCACGTGCAGATAGACGATGCCTTGCGCGCTGAGCTGTTCGGCGATGTAGTCGTACTGCGCTTGCGGATCGCTGCAGGAAATGCCGTTGGCCGGCGAAACCGGCGAAATGCGCACGCCGGTGCGCTCTGCGCCGATTTCCCTGACCACTGCGGCGACTACTTCCAGCAACAGGCGCGCACGGTTCTCGATCGAGCCGCCGTAATCGTCGGTGCGCTGGTTGGCTCCGTCCTTGATGAACTGCTCCAGCAGATATCCGTTGGCGCCGTGAATTTCCACGCCGTCGAAACCGGCGGCAATCGCGTTGGCCGCAGCCTGTCGAAAGTCGCTCACGATGCCCGGCAACTCGGCGAGTTCCAGCGCGCGCGGTTCGGACACGTCGGCAAATCCGTTGTTGACGAAGGTTTTCGTCTCGGCGCGGATGGCGGAAGGCGCGACCGGCGCCGTACCGCCAGGTTGCAGGTCGGTGTGCGAGACGCGGCCCACATGCCAGAGCTGCACGAAGATGCGTCCGCCCTTCGCATGTACGGCGTCCGTGACCTTCCGCCAGCCGGCGATCTGCTCGGGCGTGTACAGGCCGGGCGTGTCCTGATAGCCCTGGGCCTGGGCCGAAACCTGAGTGGCCTCGGTGATGATCAGGCCAGCCGACGCGCGCTGCGCGTAGTAGGTCGCGGCAAGCTCGCTGGGCACCTGCCCGGCGCCGGCACGGTTGCGGGTCAGCGGTGCCATGACGATGCGATTGGTGAGCGTCAGGCCACCGACGGCGTACGGCTCGAAAAGCGTTTTCTCTGACATGTCGTTCCAGCGTCGGGTGGTGGGAATGGCTTAATAATGACGATCATAATCTAACGTGTCAATACTTTGATGACGACCAACATCAATGTATAGTCAGGCCATCAGACAGGAATGCGCCCACGGAGAGGAAAAGTGAAAGTCACCAAGGCACAGGCCCAGGCCAACCGGGCCCACGTTGTTGAAACAGCGTCGACGCTGTTCAGGGAGCGCGGTTTTGATGGGGTCGGAGTTGCTGATCTGATGAGCGCAGCCGGGTTCACCCACGGCGGCTTCTACAAGCACTTCCGCTCAAAGGCCGATCTGATGGCGGAATCGTCGGCCTGCGGCATGGCGCAGACCGTTGCGCTGTCGGCTGGGGTGGACGCAGCGGAGTTCGTGCGACTGTATCTCGCGCGCGAACACCGCGACTCGCGCGCAACCGGCTGCACGATGGCCGCGCTGGGTGGGGATGCCGCGCGTCAACCCGAAGAGGTCCGGGCCATCTTCGCGGACGGCATCGAAAAACTGCTGGCGGCGTTGGTCCAGGAACGTGATTCGTCAGACGGCGTAGACTCGGCGGAGGCGCGAGCCGGCTGCCTCGACATCATGGCGCATGCGGTTGGCGCGATTGTGTTGTCGCGCGCATGCCCGGACGATTCTCCACTGGCCGACGAAATCCTGACGGTATGCCGCGACAAGATTCTCGCGACACTGGGGCCGTCGGCGACAGCACGCGATCCGGCGCACGATCATGGTAATCACAGCCCCGCTAAGCAAACGTGACATGGGGCACCGATAGCCCCGTACGGGACGGTTTTGGATTTCATGGAACGGGCAATGTCTAATCACCGATACTCGCGCGGGGCCGACTGCCGTTCTTGTCTTTGATCATTCGGCTCTAAACCGTCCATGACCCACGCGTGGATAGCCGTTAACGTTCCGAGGTCGAGATCCCTGGGATCAGACGCGCCGAAAGATTGAACCCATTTTTTGAATATTTCGGCCTGCCCTGCAGCAGATGTGCGACTGCGGGAAGTATCGGTCATGATGGAATCCTTATGATTCTTGGTGTTCAAAAATGACAGACTGGCACTATGCTCGGTGCGAACGAGGGAAACTAGCCGGCTGCCGCCTCAAACTTGTCTTTCTCCGCACTACGCCAGTCTGTCTGGGAGGATCGAGCGCCCTTATGGGCGCCATCTCCAAAGTTATTGGCCAAGGAACTCGAGCGCTTTTGGCACGAAGTCCGCGTAGAACTGAAACATTCCACCATGGCCCGAGTCTGGGTAGATGATGAGCGTGCGGTTCGGCAGGCGCCGCGCCAATTCCTCGGAGTTCTTGCTTGGAACCATCCGATCGCTATCGCCGTTGACAACTAACACCGGGTTCTGCACCAGCGATAGGTTCTCTGGTTCTTTCCGGCCCCATGCGCGAATCGCCTCCAATTGAGCCCTAAATGCGGTCAGGGAGATTTTCTTGTCTCGGCTTTCCGAACGCTCCTTCAAACGCGCCAGACGCGCTTTTCCTGCTTCAATGCCGTTTGGTGTACGGGTGAAGAACATGTACTGCTTCGGATCCGTGCCAGCAAGGTACCCTCGAAGCATGTCGTAGAAGGTAACGCCGGTCACGGCACTGATGGCCGCAATGTCGCCACGTATCGATGGTCTAGACACCATTCAGTTGCGCGACCCCGCAACGCGTCTGGAGAATGCTGAGGATGCGTTGGCCATCCGATCCCCGTCCACGCGGGGATCAGTACTTCCAGTCCCGCTGGTGCTTGAATTCTTTGAGATCGACACAGGATGTGGGCGTTGATATTCGGGATCGCCGCGGCATTCGGCTTGGGCTAGCCTCACGCGCCTTGGGGAAAAGTGTCAATCGATGGCCGCAAACCCGTTGTTGGGGCTCCCGCTACAGCGCTCATCGTCCGTACCATTGCGTCGGTCCGATTGACCGTTCGGTCACGGGCGAGAGAGACGCTCAAGGTGTTCAATACCTGTGACCAGATGCGCGTAGCGTGGCATCGTGTACCCGGCTTTGAGCGCATGAATCCCAGCGTCGCTCGCACCGACGACGCTCAGGGCAGCACGACGATTTTCCCGCGCCTACTTCGGTCAAATGTTGCCAGCACAGCGTCCCTTGCGTTTGCGAGAGGGAAAGCGATAGTCGCAGGTGGTCGAAGGTAGTCGCGGGCGACCATCGAAAACAGCGCAGTGCGTACACGCCGCGCCTGTTTCGGCCGGTTTGCCAGGAAATACCGCACATCGACCCCATGCAGGGTGGCGTTCTTGAGAAGCGCGAGGTTGACTGGGAGCGACGGAATGGCGCCGCCCGCAAATCCGATCACGAGATAGCGGCCGCCTTTGGCCAGCGAGCGGAATGCCGGCTCCAACATGTTTGCGCCGACAGGGTCGAGTACGACGTCGACGCCTTCTGGCGCCACTCTCTTGAGGGCATCGCGCCAATCCGGCAGGCAGTAGTCGATCGCAGCCACTGCACCTAGCTCACGTGCCACTTTACGCTTGAACTCGCTCGAAGCCGCCGCAATCACACGAGCCCCGGCATGCACTGCTAGCTGAATGGCGGCCGACGACACCGCACCACCCGCTCCAAGCACCAGCAGCGTATCGGCGGCCGTCAAACGTCCCTGATCGAACAATGCATAGTGTGCCGTCTGGTAGTCGACCAGCATGGCTGCGGCAATAGGCATCGGTAGGCCGCCCGGGACAATGTCCACGTCAGCGGCGTCAACCACCGTGTATTCCGCCAGGCCTCCCCCCAGCTGCCACGTGACGACACGTTCACCGACAAGTGGTACCGTCACGCCCGAACCGACGGCGTCAACCACGCCAGCAATTTCTCCGCCGGGGACGTAAGGCAAGCGCGGCTTGATCTGATAGTGGCCTTGCATCATTAGCCCGTCAACGAAGCCAAGAGCCGTTGCTTCGATGCGAACTCGCAGTTCCCCGGGACCGGGTTCTGGCAACGGCTCATCGACCAACGCGTAGGAGCCGAGATCGAACTCTGTCCCTGAGAAGCTTTGCATGCCTTACCTCCATCTCGAGCACCGTTACCAGCTCGTCCATGAATACGCGCTATTACAGCCGCACTTGACTCTATTCGCACTTTACAGTGCATGGTGCGCTTAGCGGACCAGCAGCTTCATCCGGCCAATCTGGTAATCGCTTCCCGGCTGCCCGCTTGCTCGCGCAGACGAAACTTCTGGATCTTCCCGGTAGCGGTCTTGGGCAATTCGCCGAAAATCACTCGACGTGGACATTTGAAATGCGCCAGTCGCTGCCGACAGAACGAGATTACATCCTCCTCCGTGAGGCCCGGAGCATCGGGCTTCAGCTCGATAAACGCACAAGGAGTCTCGCCCCATTTATCATCCGGCTGCGCGACTACGGCGGCGTTCAGGACGCCCGGCATGCGATAGATGACCTCCTCCACCTCCACGGACGATATGTTTTCTCCACCCGAGATGATGACGTCCTTGGAGCGGTCCGTGATCTGGATGTAGCCGTCAGGATGGACGACGGCAAGGTCTCCGGTATGGAACCAGCCGCCGCCGAAAGCTTTCGCCGTTGCCTCGGGATTCTTGAAGTATCCCATCATTACCGTATTCCCCCGGACCAGAACCTCACCGCTAGACTTGCAATCGGCGGGCACCGGCTCAAGCGTCGCGGCATCGGTGACCGACATTTCTTCGAACGCTGCTGCGCGTACACCTTGCCGAGCTTTCAATTTCCCTTGTTGCTCCGGCGGCAACGTATCCCACTCGTCGTGCCATGCACAACTGATGGGGGTGCCGGAGATCTCGGTAATTCCGAAGACGTGGTCGACGTCGAAACCCCTAGCGCCAACGGCCTCCAGAACCGCTGCCGGCGCCGGCGAGCCGGCGGTAAGGACCCGCACACGATGAGGCAAAGGCTGCAGTTCCGACTCGGGCACGCTCGCGATGCCTGCGAGGACAATCGGTGCCGCACAAAAATGATCGACGCCGTGTTCGGCGATGGCGGAGAGAATATTCGCGGCATTCACCTTGCGCAAACAGACATGCGTTCCTGCCGCTGCCGTAATCGCCCATGTGAAGCACCAGCCGTTCGCGTGGAACATGGGCAGCGTCCATAGGTAAATCGGCGCACGCGGGAGCGGCCAGTTTGTCATTTGCAACAGGCTCATCAGATAGGTGCCACGGTGGCTCGGAACGACGCCTTTCGGATCCCCAGTGGTGCCCGAGGTGTAGTTCAAGGCGATCGGGGTCCACTCGTCGACCGGACGGCGGCCTGCAAATGCCGGGTCGCCGCTCGCCAGCAGCGACTCATAATCAGTTTCCCCGATGGCGGGGCCGTCGGGTGCTTCGTGATCGTTGATGTCGATCACGCGCGGCGGATTGGGAACCGACAGCAATGCTTTCTCGACCAGAGGAGCCAATTCGCGGTCCACGAGCAGGAGCTTGCATTCTCCGTGGCGCAGAATGAATGCGATGCCGTCAGCATCAAGGCGGCAATTTATGGCGTTGAGAACGGCCCCCGAGAGAGGGACGCCGAAGTGGGCCTCAAGCATGGCGGGGGTATTCGGCGCGATGATCGACACCGTGTCGCCCGGTTCGATCCCCAACTGAACGAGCGCCGACGCGAAGCGATAGCAACGCTCGCGCGTTTTCGACCACGTCTGCCGGAAGTCGCCATGAACGATCGCGGTTCGATTCGGGTAGACGTCGGCGGTTCGATCGAGAAAGGTCAAGGGCGTCAATGGAACATGGTTTGCCGCGTTCTTCTCAAGTCCTCGAGAATAGGCCGTTGCACTCATGACTTTGTCTCCATTCATTCATTATAGAAAGTAGTGAAATCGCCGACCGGACTGCGCTCTGTTACCAGAGTGTTCTCGATGCAGCTGTGATCCGCATAGCCCAGACTCATTCCGCACACCAACATCTGGTTGTCGGGAATGGACAGTTCACTGGCGATGACGCGGTGGAACTTGTTAAAAGCCGCCTGCGGGCACGTGTCGAGGCCCCGAGCTCGAGCGGCGATCATGACGCTTTGCAGGAACATCCCCGTGTCGAGCAGACTTCCTTCACGCATGACCCGGTCAATCGTGAAGAACAGGCCCACGGGTGCATCAAAGAAGCGGTAGTTGCGACCGTGCTGGGCGTGCATCCGCTCCCTATCACCCTTCTCGATGCCTAGGAGGCCATATAGGTTCCAACCAACCGCACGCCGGCGGTCCACATATGGCGCGATCCATTCGCGCGGGTAGTAATCGTAGGGTTCGTCCAGGCCGGAGCTCTGGCTAGGATCGTCGTTGATTTCGTTGATAGCGGCAGACAGGCGGGACTTCCTCGCGCCTGTTACAACATGCACATGCCAGGGTTGGATGTTGACGCCAGTTGCGCTGAAGCGAGCCACGTCGAGGATGGACTCGATTTCCTCGCGAGGAACCTGCGTGGGCAGGAAAGCACGGACGCTGCGCCGCGTGACGAGCGCCCAATCGACGGCTCGCGCCACGTCGCCAAACGAGTTCAAGGGAGCAGGAGATAGACGGTCCATTTCGATGTCGGTATTGAAAGTTGCTTTGTACTGAGCCACGTGGCGTTTATTGAGCTAGAGCTCCATACGAGCGGTGTTGTTCGGAAGAATCTCGCCGACCAAGCTGTGATGGCAGAAGCGTCAGTGCCCTGCGTTACCCTGAACCGCGACAACAGGCGCGCTGTTTGAGCGATGCGAGTCGGCATGCGTCTGGTTGATCAGCGTCACCGCAGCCGTGCCATTGAGGCAGGCCGATTGCCATGAAATTCTGTTCCATCGGCTACTTCAGGGAAACGAGCCAACCAATGAGCACCGGACACACCAGAACAGGACAAGGGTATGAAAGCGAGTGAATCTCGCCAGATCGGCGAGTGAGCACACGGCTATCTGGTTCATGTCGTCTCCTTGGGTTTAATGTCGTGCATGAAATTCGCGCGGTCTGAGGGCGCCATCGATGGTGCGACCCTATCGCGCCCGATCGACAGTTGCCGTCGTGCTGCAACCAGTGTCAGGCGGACGCGGCTCGCAGTCCATGTCCGCGAACTTCAACCTGAATGAGGTCACCGAACACCCACGTTTGCGGCGTTACGCTACCGGCGGCAGCCCAGATCTCTGTCACGCGAGAGTCCCGATTTCCAGTTGGAGAAATCGCTTCTCTTGACGACGGATTGCCGCAGTCCATCGGGCGAACCACGCGAACATTGCGACTGTCTGCATTGGACTGGCTATTCGTTTATTGGTCTGAGTACGGGCGTAAAGATGGACGCTGCGGATAGGCTCGGTGAGATAGCCGAGCCGCGCGCTACAGAGCGCCGAATGTGCGAGCAGCGGATCTACGCAAGGTTCCTGCGCAACGAAATGTCGTAAGCCCGCTCAGTGTGGCCACAAGCCAGATGCCGCTGCGGATCGTTGACGGGGTGATTTGCATCGGGCGGTAACGGGCGGACCCGGTTGCGTCAGCGCCGTCAATTCCGGGCGGAAGAGAGCCGCCCGGCACGACCGATTGGCACGCTCGGCGAACAGGACTAATTCGAGCACGAGAAGCTCGCTGCCAGATTCTGGTCCCCACCGATGTATTTGGGCCACTGCGGGTATTCGCACATGGGCCTCGTACGTCCGGCTGTTGCCGGAGTCAGGTCGGTGATAGTCAGATCTTTGGGTTCAACTCCTTTTGTCACCCAGTTGTCTAACACCGTTAGACCGTCATATGAACCATTGAACTGTCCGCCGACGCTGTGGGCCGCGCCCGGAACCAGGTAGAACTTCAGAAATTGGCTAAGTGGCCCCTGCCCGAATCGGGATACCAGCCGGTTATAGTAATCAATCGACAATTGCGCCGGAATGAACTGGTCTGCTTGTCCGTGCTGGAGAATGATCTTGCCGCCGCGAGTCTGGAATTGACTCAAATCAGTGCTGGTGCTGTCCATGAGCGCGCTCACCGCCTGAATGCGCGAGGTTAATGATCCCGGGTTGGCAGTATTGAAATTTAGAATGCTTAAGCCAGCGTCGCGAGCAACTGCGAACCGGAGCATGTCATTTGAAAACGTGTAAAAAAACGCGCTCTTGCCGATCACCCCAGGCTCTACTATCGCATCTGCGGCTGAGGTGCCCCAAGCCAAGCCAGTGGACCAAAAGTCCGCACCAGTGAACGCGTTATATGCAGGGAATGTCTGTATGCCGTTTGCCAGATTGAAACTAAGGTTAAGCGGTGTGCCAGCGGCGGTTAGCGTATTGATTTGCGCGTCTGACAAGCAACTATCACCGGTGTCGCCCCCGCCGGCGCAGCGAATCACTGCTGGATCGAACGCGCATGCTGCAGGGTTACTGATAATGCCGTCGGCGACGCCATCCAGAGCGTCGCATTGCTTCATGACGGCTGCGAGAACTGCCTTGCCTTTCGTAGGCGTGATGTATCCTCCAGGTGCCAGCAGAGATTGCGAGATTCTGCCCATCTGGAGCCATAGTCCTGTTATTCCCGACGCGGGAAAGGTCGAAATGATACCGTCGTAGTCTTGCGGGAACCGTTGTGCCGCAATCAAAGCTTGTCGTCCGCCGCTCGAGCCGCCAATAAAATAACTGTGCACGAAATCGGAGCCATATCGTGTCTTTGCAATGTAGGCTGCGAAATCATGAGTCTTCTTGATGTGGTCACCAGCATAGTTGGCGAGTGCCTCGTCGTTTGCTGCAAACGAACCGTCCAGGAGGTTTCCCTCATGCCCGCTGTCGCTTCCCACCGTCACGTAACCCCTGCGCAAGGGTGTACTGACGCCTAGGGGCTCTGCCCCGGCTAAGAACCCGTCAGCGGGTGAGCCCTCGGTATCGGCAATGGTGCCGTCAAATCCCCCGCCACCGAAGTGAACAGCTTTTCCGTTAAAGTTACTCGGAAGGTCGACCTCTACCCGGATATCGGGTGCATTGAAATCGACCGGATGTATAGTTCCGAGAACTTTGCAGTACTCACCATTGCTATTAGCAGAATTGGTATCGGAAACGAGCGTCGCGGACACGACAGTGGCACCGGTTGTCGGCAACCCGATAGAGCTGGAAGGAACAGTCATACCAGTCAACGCACTGCACTTCGCGGCTGGCGTCACGACAGCGGCGTTTGTCGGTGCCGCGTCATTGCCGCCGCAACCAGATACGGTAACGGCCGATGCTGCGAATAGAACACTCACAATAGCCGGGCTTCGGCGGATTCTGAACCGGGTTCTCATTCTCGTCTCCATATAATTTTTGTTACCGCGGGCTCTCGTCGAGCCAACTCTGGTTACTCTGTGTAACCGGGCGCGAGGTTTGTGCTGATTTGCCGAACACAATTGCAGTGTCACCCTGGCTGGGACACCAATCCATGCCCACCGACCTCACTTTGCATGAGGTGTGTGGACACGCGGGGCTTTCGTTCTGCTTCGTGTGTAGGCTGCCCATCATCCGGAGAATTCAAACGAGGATGAGTGGAATGCCGCTTCAGCGCTGCTTGCCTATATGCGATTCATCGGTTGCACGGCTTTGCTTTGCCTGGCTCCGGCAGCTATGCTTTCGAGCAACGCTCGAGTGCTAACGTTACGAGTCCGACTTGCCGTGGCGGTACATTCCCGGGCTAACTCCCGTCCACTTCCGGAAGGCTCTGTGAAAAGCACTGGTTTCCTGAAATCCAGTCCGTGCAGCGACTTCAGCGACCGTGAGAGAACTGCTGGAAAACAACTCGATGGCGATGTCACGGCGCAGTTAGTCTTTGAGTTGCCGGTAGTTCGTGCCTTCGGCCAGCAGACGGCGTTGCAGAGTGGCCGCGGATAGATTCAGTAATCGCGATAGTGCGTCGAGGTCGGGCCAATCGTCCGGGGCCTGGCTTCTTAGTCGGCGCCTGACGAGGGCCGTAGCGCTCGATTCATTGCGATACTTGACCAGGATATTGGCGGGTGCATTTTCCAGGAATGCACGCAGGCTCGCTTCCGTCCCGGACAGTTTGAGGTCGAGGAAACTGCGATCGAAGCGGATCAGGGTCTCCTCCGCGGAGAACGTCACGTCCTCGCAGAAGCGCATGCGGTAGTCGCTGTCATCGATCGGTGCGGACGCGCGAAACCTCATCTCGATCAGTGGAATCCGTCTGCGTGCGAGCCAGCATGCAAAACCGTGCACGAGGATGAACCACGTCCCGTAGGCAAAGAGCCGGCGTGTCCGCCCATCGTCATGCAGGATGATCACTGCATGCTCGCCTTCGGAGCGCAACTCCCCGTGAATGTCGTCGAGAACGGCACGCAGGAACTTCAGCATGCGGCGCAGCGCGTGTTCCAGATTGTCCGAATGCAGCACCGCGTGACACATCAGAGCGTAACTACCCCGGCGCAGTGCGTGGCTGTCGAGACCAAAGAACTCGTCGTCCACCAAGTCGGCCAGAGCCGCCCACAGGCGCGAAAAGGCCAACGCCGGCACACGGGCCCGCGGTGCATTCAACAATTCTGCCGCGATTCCAGCGTGCTGGAGGACCGCAGACACATCGAGACCCCGTTGTGTCGCCACGAGAATTGCCTCACGTACCAGGCTTATAGAAGTTGTACCCTTGTCTTGAGCGTCATTCATGGTCTGGCTCACCCACAGAAAGTGTACGGATGTTACTCGCTGCCGAGCGCAAGCGAAACCTGTTACCCGCCTGACCGCGGGCAGTCATCGGACGAAGAACGCTGGCGGGCGACACATGCCCCCGCCCAATATGTCCGATGGGCCCACGCATGAAGAGGTCTATGAGCGGCCCCCAGTAAACAGTGCCATGATGTAAGCGAGTTTTCGGCGGACTTTTTCAGTATGAAAGGAGCCGTACGATGAAACGCAAGCGCTTCAGTGTCGAGCAGATTGTGGCGGTGTTGAAACAGGCCGAAGCAGGCATGCCGGTAGCGGAACTGATTCGTCACGTGGGCATTTCGGAGCAAACCTTCTATCGCTGGAAGAAGGTGTATGCCGGTTTGCAGACGGACCAGGTGCGACAGCTCAAGCAGCTTCAAGACGAGAACGCCCAACTGAAGAAGGTGGTCGCGGAGCTGACGTTGGACAAGGCGATGCTGACTGACGTATTGAAAAAAAAGTGGTGAAGTCCTCGCCGCGGCGCCACGTCGTGGATTATCTAAAGTCCGCCTATGGAGTAGCAGAGCGGCGTGCCTGTCGTCTGGTGGCCATATCGCGCTCGGTGTACCAGTATCGCAGCCACCGCGACCCGCAGACTGCATTGCGGCAGCGCATGTGTGAAATCGCGGCGACGCGGGTGCGCTATGGTTACCGCAAGATACGCGTGCTGCTGCTACGGGAGGGCTATCAGGTCAGCAAGAATCGGCTGTACCGTCTGTATCGTGAGGAATGGCTGTCACTGCGCTACAGACCAAATCGCAAGCGACGTGCGCAGATGAGCCGCCCGGCACGTGCAAAGTCGACGGCGGCAAATCAGGCGTGGAGTTTGGACTTCGTCGCCGACGAGCTTTCGAACGGCCAGAGGTTCCGCGCGCTGACCATCATCGACGTCTTTACGCGCGAAGCACTAGCCATCGATGTTGGTCAGCAATTGAGCGCTTCAGATGTCGTGCGTGCACTGGATGAACTGAGGAGCAAACGCGGAGCGCCCCGCACGCTGTTTTGTGACAACGGCTCGGAATTTACGAGTCAGGTGATGGACCTGTGGGCTTACCATCACAAGGTCGAGATTGCCTTCAGCCGGCCCGGCAAGCCAACGGATAACGCATTCGTGGAGTCGTTCAACGGCACGCTACGCGATGAATGCCTGAACGTGCACTGGTTCACATCGCTGGCCGATGCCAGGGAGCAGATTGAACGATGGCGGGTCGAATACAACGAGAGTCGGCCTCACAGGGCTCTCGGTGAAGTGCCGCCTGCCGAATACGTCCGTCAGTTGGGCCTGCAGGCCCAACTGACGGACCAACAGAACGCCGAAGACTAACATTGCCTTTGGCACTGAAAACCGGGACCGTTCACGATACTGGTACACCGAGCGCGATATGGCCACCAGACGACAGGCACGCCGCTCTGCTACTCCATAGGCGGACTTTAGATAATCCACGACGTGGCGCCGCGGCGAGGACTTCACCACTTTTTTTTCAATACGTCAGTCAGCATCGCCTTGTCCAACGTCAGCTCCGCGACCACCTTCTTCAGTTGGGCGTTCTCGTCTTGAAGCTGCTTGAGCTGTCGCACCTGGTCCGTCTGCAAACCGGCATACACCTTCTTCCAGCGATAGAAGGTTTGCTCCGAAATGCCCACGTGACGAATCAGTTCCGCTACCGGCATGCCTGCTTCGGCCTGTTTCAACACCGCCACAATCTGCTCGACACTGAAGCGCTTGCGTTTCATCGTACGGCTCCTTTCATACTGAAAAAGTCCGCCGAAAACTCGCTTACATCATGGCACTGTTTACTGGGGGCCGCTCAATTTTAACCTCGGACTCTAACTGCAGTTCGGACTAAAACCGGGGGCAGGTCAACGGAAATCGAGGCCGAGCTGGTGCAGGTCAAGCGCGAACTGGCCGAGGTCAAAATGGAGCGCGATCTCCTAAAAAAGTTCGCGACGTACTTCGCGAAGGAGTCGCGGTGAGGTACGGCGTGATTGAACAAATGCGACAGGACTATCCGGTGGAAGGTGTTGGATTTCATAGAACACAAGGGCTCCGACAACCGATGTTCCCTGCGGGGTCGACTATGGTTCTCCTTTTTCTTCGTTCGACTCCAAACTGTCCATGCCCCATTCGGGGATAGCCGTTAACGGTCCAAGATCAAGGTCTTTGGCGTCGGTCGGGCCGAAATATTGAGTGTTGATGTCCACGCAAAACTGACCCATCATTCATGACGGAGTACTTATGATTATTGATGTCCGAAAATTAATGACTGGCATCATGTTCGGTACGAACCGGGAAACTAGCCGGCTGCCGCCTCAAACTTGTCTTTCTCCGCACTACGCCAGTCTGTCTGGGAGGATCGAGCGCCCTTATGGGCGCCATCTCCAAAGTTATTGGCCAAGGAACTCGAGCGCTTTTGGCACGAAGTCCGCGTAGTCCAGCCTCTCCGTGCCATCAAACTTGCCGTGTCCGTTGCCCCGGGCCTGCATCGCGATAACGCGCAGTGACGCGATTCGGAAAGCACGCTCATGCGCTTTGATTGGACAGGGAACAGAGGCGTGACGCCATGCGCCTAACAAGTGTGACGCGGTGCTCGCCACTCACGAAGTCAGTTCTGCGCGTCCGATTCGGCAGCATCGTCATGGCGGGTCCAAATCTGGGAGCAGCCAAGCAACGACACACCAATATAGCCGCGCACCAGAAGCTTCTGCCCCCCGGCCTCGACACGCATCTTGCAGCTGTACTCGTTGCCGTTCATCGGATCGAGGATCCTGCCACCGTCCCATCCGTCGCCTTGCTTCCGCATACCCCGGATGACGGTCATGCCCAGGATCTTCTGGTCCTTGCGTTCATCGGTACACTTCGTGCAGCGGCGCTCGGGCGCGTCGTTTGCATTGAGTCCCTTGATTATCTTGCCGCTGAGCGTACCGTCACCGTTCTGCGAAATCTGTACGAGTGCGGTGGGCTGGTGAGTGTGATCGTCGATCGTCTGCCATATGCCGACCGGCGTGCCGGAGACGTCGGCAAAAACTGGCACCGCACATGTCAGCAGCGCGCCTGCGATTGTCACGCTAGCCCAGCCTCGCTTGACAGCGCCGGTGGGCTTTGTGTCGACATGGTTCGAAGAATGCATAACGCGTCATCCTATTTGGTTATTCGTCCGCCGCTTCGTTCGAGCGGCGGCATGAAGTTGGCAAAATGTCGTGCGCCCCACGAATTCGAAATGGAGACGCACGAGCGAGGGTTTCATCGGAATGCCGCACCACGACCGGCACAAGCCTGCCGCTCGTTTTCCCGGATCGATTCAGGCGGTAGAGGACACGGTACGTCACCACCTGGTACGACACGAGTGAACATCAAAACCGATACCCGACGGATACAAAGGAAACAACAGGATTGAGCTTGAGCTTCGTACTGCTGGTCACGACGCCACGCGGCGACTGCGTCGTCAGCGTGGCCCGGGAAGAAAGCCACATATAGGAGAGCGACGCATCGAGCGACCAGTGCTTGTTGATGTTGTAGCTGAGTCCCGCATTAATAACGGGCGCGAACGAACTGCTCAGCTTGGCGGTGGTCGGTCCTTCCAGCGCGTGACCGAACGTCGGCGAATACAGGAAAGCACCGCTGGCAGTAGCAGGTTCCAGTTTCACTCCGCTGAACCAGACGTACGACGCGCCCGCGCCAAAGTAAGGGCGAAATTTGCTTGTGGCATCGTTGAAGTAGTACTTCAGTAGCAGCGCCGGGCTCCACTCGTATGCAGAACCTATCCGTCCAAGCGTACTGAGTGATCCCGTGCCTGTCAGCCTGTACTTCGGTGGTATGCCGAGAGCGGCGCCCGCGACAATGTGATCCGTGATGAAGTAGGTCGCGGTGAGCCCGAAGGTATCCGAATCGTCTACCGACGCGCCAGTGCCTGCAACGGTCGCGCTCGTGCCGAATGCGGAAACCGTGAGTGGTCGGCTGGAATCCTGCAGCGCGAAGTGAAACCAGCCGGCGTTCACGACGAGATCTCCCGCACTTTGCGCGTGTGCAGTCGTGGTCGTCAGCAGCACGGCAGTAATTGCAAAAGCTCTATTCTTCAACATCCTGTCTCCTCCGTTTTTGGCATATGTGACTGATTGAGTGAAGCGGCACGGCGATTGCGAGGTGGGCGGCTGGCGCTATCCGGCGCGCATCGACATGCGGTCGCAACTTTTATATGCGGTTTTCCCTCGCGCGACACTCGGTAAACGCGTCGACCAACTTTCGATGACGATCGGCGATCCGATTCGATGAATCACGTCGCGCGAAGCACACGCGTGACACGTTCGGCTTCGTCCAGTGATCTCGTTCATCGCGCGGCCTCGCGCTCGGACGATTCATCGTGCCGCTCCGGGCTCGCTGCCGGTATCTGTGCCATCGCGTACTCGGCCAGTGCAGTTATTGTCAAAGCGGGGTTGACTCCAGGATTGGCTGGCATTGCCGCACCGTCACACACCAGCATGTTTTGATATCCGAAAACGCGCATGTGCGTATCGACCACCCCACACGCGGAACTTGCGCCGATGACGGCGCCGCCCAGCACATGGGCAGTGGTTGGGATGTTCGCCAGGGCTTCTAGAACGTTGCTTTGAGCAACGCCGCCGGTGCGGCTGGCCAGCCATTGGGCTGCTCGATTGCCGATTTCGATGTACGTCGGATTGGGACGGTCGCGATTCTGTTCGGTCGAGAGGCGGTAACCCCGCCCTATCCACCGCTTCCTCGCGCGCAGCACTATTGCGTTGTCCAGTGCCTGCATCACTAGCAGCGTGACCATGTGGCGGCTCCATCCCTTCGGCCACAACGTCCCGAGCCACTGCAGTGGATGCCGGACGATGTTGGCGAGCCATTTCAACGGGCGTGTCAGGCGATTGCCGTTGCCGACCAGGACCGTGTACATCAGGCCCATGAGGTCGGCGTGGCGCCCATACGTGAGGAACTCGATCTGAGTATCGTCGTCCACGCGCACGCTGCTGCTAGCAGTGACGTCGTTCCAGGTCTTCAGATCCTTGGGAAGACGAACATTCAGAACCGACTCGCTGTTGGTGCGCGCCAGCTCGCCGAGGCGGTTGCTAATCCGCGGCAGCGAGCCGCCGAACTTGCAGGTGGCAAGCAGTTCGTTGGTCCCCAGTGTCCCGCCCGCAAAAACCACGCCACGCGCGGTATGTACCTGGCGATCCCGGCGGCCCAGCAACGCGCCGGAACGTTGGGAGACTACACGATACCCGTCGCTGCCGTCGGCGGCCCCAAGCGGACTCACGTCGACGACCTCACGCTCAGCCGCGATCCGCACGCCGTGCCGCTCTGCGAACCATAGGTAGTTCTTCGTCAACGTATTCACGGCACCGACCCGACACCCCACCATGCAGGCGCCGCACCGCGTGCAACCGGTGCGATCGGGGCCCTCTCCCCCGAAATAGGGATCCTTGACAGTCTTGTCTGGTTCGCCGAAATACACCCCGGTGGGAGAGAGAACAAAGCCGTCCTCTTTGCCGAAGTGCCGCGCCATTTCCCGTGCCAAACGCTGATTGGTTGAGTTGAACGGCACGGTCCTAGCGCCGAGCATGTGCTCGGCCACCGCGTAGTGCGGTTCGAGCAGTCGCTCCCAGTCGCCAAGTTCTCGCCACTGCGGATCGTCGAAGAAGCGTCGACGCGCACGGTACAACACGCCCCCATAGACAGTGCTGCCGCCGCCGACTGCCGACTGGCTGGGAAAGAACACATGACGAAACACGCGCATACGCATGACGCCCTTCAGGCCGAGCATGGGCGCCCACAGGAACCTGCCAAGTTGCCACGCGGATTCGGGCAGGTCTTCATCCCGAAAGCGCCGGCCGCGCTCGATTACGCTAACTCGATAGCCCTTCTCCGCCAGGCGCAACGCCGAAACACTGCCGCCGAATCCTGAACCGATCACGATCCAGTCAAAATCTAAAGTAGTACTAATCAAAGTAAATTCCCTTTCTCCGTGTTCAATCGCTCGTTGCTTTGCCGGCGGGCACGCTGGGACATCCAGGATTCGGCTTCGAGCCGCAACGTATTGCCGGCCGCGCGAACACAGCTGAACCGACGCGCGAGCCCCAGATCTAGGTTCCGCTCACTGCGCAATGCGCCGGACGACCCACCGCGTGAGTGCGGACGGCGCGAGTCGCGTGGCGAGCGCCAGCATTCTCGCTTGCAAGCCGACTGTCCAGTGAGTCCGATGGAACAAGCTTCTGCTCGTCGCGCAGGCCCATACGGTTGCAGCGACGTCCGACGGCACGAGCCGGATCCCGAGCGATTTCGCACTGTGGAGGTGGTTGAAGCCCTTGGCCATCGCGGTGTTGACGAAGCTCGGCCAGATATCGCTCACGCGAATGCCGAACTCGGCCCACTCGAGATCGAGCCCTTCGGTGAATCCGCGCACGGCGAATTTGGTGCTTGAGTAGGTCGCGAGCGCCGGTTGGCCATATATCGCAGTCGCCGACGCGATATTAATTACATGGGAGCGCGGCGTTTCTCGCAGATACGGGAACGCACTGTGGCAGCCGGTGACCATGCCCCGGACGTTGACGTTCAACATCGCGTAGTGTCGGGTCAGCGGCACGTCCTCGAATCGCCCGGACGTGAGTATCCCGGCATTGTTGAGCAGCACATCGAGCCGTCCGCCACTGTTCGTCCAGAATTCCGAAAGCGCTCGCTGCCATGCTTGCGGATCGCTCACGTCCAGCACACCAGAGACGGTATTGGGCTGCCCTAGAGTGGCAGCGACTGCGGCCGCGCCGTCCGCGTCGATGTCGTACAGGCCGACAAACCATCCGTGCCGCGCAAACAGCTCGGCGCACGCGCGGCCGATCCCCGAAGCTGCGCCTGTAACGAAGATCGAGGGGCGGCCGGCCGCGCCGTAGTCGTCAGCCGGCGGCCGCGGCGCACGACTGCCGTTCGCCATGGTGAAGTGCTTCTTCATGTCGATAGTCTCTTTCATCGGTCGGAGATGAACCAGGCTTGCTCGCCACCGGCGCGTTCCCTCGATGCAAGCGCCGCTCCCGGCTTATCGGCGAGGATCATCTGCTGGAGGTCGACCACATGTCGCGTAGCTTCAACTTGTCGATCTTCCCCACCGCGTTCTTCGGGAGGCTGTCGATGACATTGATCGCCACCGGTCGCTTGTAGCGTGTCAAACGGCCTGCGCAGTGTTCCTGTAGTTCAGCTTCCACGCACGCGAATCCCGGGCGGGATGCGACGTAGGCAACGACGATTTCGCCGAATGTCTCGTCGGCGGCGCCGATAACCGCCGCTTCCAGCACACCCGGGAATTCGGACAACGCGTCTTCGATTTCCTTCGGATAGATGTTTTCGCCGCCACGAATGATCATCTCTTTCAAGCGTCCGACGATGGAAAGGTAACCGTCCTCATCAATACGCCCGATGTCACCCGTATGCAGCCAACCGTCGACGATGGTCCGCGCCGTTTCCTCGGGCCTGCCGAGATAGCCGCGCATGACATTGGGGCCCTGGATCAGCACTTCGCCAGTCGAACCCTGCGGCAAGTGCGTTCCGTCTGGATCGGCGATCGCAATCCGTTGACCGGCGAAAGGCAGACCAACTGTGCCGGCCTTACGCATGCCGTCTAATGGGTTGATGGTCGAACCACAGGTGCCTTCCGACAGTCCGTACCCTTCGATCAACGGAAACCCGTAGCGTGTCTCGAAGCTTTTTAGCAGATCCGCCGGCGCGGGTGCCGCGCCGCAAATCGCGTACCGCAGGCTCGACGTGTCGGGTTTCACATGATCAGGCAGTGCGTTGAGCAAAGCGTAGATCGTCGGTACGCCGGAAAAGAACGTCGGTCGACATTGCTCGACGTCGTCGAAGAATGTGTCGATGTCAAACCGCTCGCGCAACGTGATGCGGCCTCCGGCGAGAAGCGGCATGAGGGTGCTGACTATGATGCCGTTGACATGGAACAGCGGCAAAACCAGCATGCTGTGGTCCGCCGACGTGACATCGAGCGAGCGTAGTCCCATTTCCGACATGGCTTCGACGTTGGCGTGATCCAGCATCACGCCTTTAGGGAGGCCGGTCGTGCCGCTCGTGTAGATCAGCAATGCCAGTGCTGCAGGATTGTCGAATGGCTCCCGGGGGTCGCGCGCTACCTTCCGCAGTGCTGCAACCGGCAAGGAATTAATGCCTGGAACGACCTCGTTACCGGCCACATCGATGACGAGCTTCGCACCAGAATCGACGATTTGATGGGTGGCCTCCTTGCTCGTCAGACTGGGCTTGACAGGCGTGACCGCCGCGCCCAGACGCCATGCGGCGAACATCGCCACAACGAACTCCACTCGGTTCGGCAGCATGACGGCGACGACGTCGCCCGCCCGTACGCCAAGATCTGCGAAAACCTCTGCCGCCCCGACGATCCTGGCGTGAAACTCGCTGTTGGTGAGGCTGGTAGAGGAGTCCGCGATGCATGGCGCGTCGGGCGCCGACGCCGCGCGCAGGTCGGGAAGTTTGGAAAAGCGCATCATTGCTCTCTCTAGATAGTTTGGTACGTTTAGCATCCGAATCAGCGCGCCGAGGATCCGAGCAGGTGTTCGGTCAAGAATCGAACCTGGTCAGACACTAGGCGTTCGAAGGGTTCGCCCAGATAGAAGTCGAAATGGCCGGCACCGTACAGCTTGATTTCGCCGCGCGGGGCGTGTTTGACCAGCGCGATGGTCCGGTCCGCCGGAGTAACCGTATCCGTCGTGCTGACACAAAACAGGATGGGCGACCTGACCTTCTGAGCCGAGCGTCCGGGCCGGTAAGTCGCAATTTCAGGAATCACCCTCGCCGCTACGTGATTGACGAACTTCAGTCCCTTGGGCACCAACGCCAAGTAGCCCGACAGCGCATCGTGTGCGTTCATCAAGGCCGGCTGGCCGGGCATGGCGGCTATTGGTACCATCACGGGCGGACGACCAAACAGCTTCGCCGCGAAATCACGCATGACGACAGGAGTCATGCGCATCGATGCCCGCGCGCCCAACGCAACCGCGGAAGCCAGACCGTCTGTAAAAGGACACTGGCTAATCGCTGCGCGCAGTTCAGGATGACGGCTGGCCACGCGAATGACGTGTCCCCCGCCGAACGAACTCCCCCAGATCGCGATGCGGCTTCCGTCGACGTCGGCACATCCTTTGACGAAATCCAGCGCCGCGTCCCAGTCGGCAAGCTGACGTTTCACAGACATCAGTTGCCTGGGTGTGCCACCGCTGTCGCCGAAATAGCGATACGTGAACGCCAATGTGGCCATGCCTGCCGCTGCAAACCGCTCGGAATAGGCATCCAGACGCATTTCTCGAACCGCGCCGAGCCCGTGCCCGAGCACGATGACCGGCGGCTGCTTCACGCCGACCGGCAGGTAGAGCCACGCAGTGCAGTAGGTTTCGCCGGAGACGAACTGCACTTCCCGGCGCGTGAACCTGTGAGGTGTATGTGGGATTGAAAGGGTGCTCATTTTTCTGAACCATTGCTGTGCAAAGGGAAACGGCCGCTCTCGAGCGCCTCCTTGTAGACGGCCGGGTCGTACAACGGCAGATCCCCGTCACGAGCGGTACGTTCAAGGTATTCGACCATCAGGGATTGAGCGGTCTCGGTCGGCGAGATCGAAATGAATTCCGTGCGCTCGACATGCAGGCCTTCCTCAAGCGGCATGGAGCCGCCGAGGTACACTGCACGTTTGATCGCTGCGATTGCGTCACGCGGGCGGGAACTCATATATCGCGCAAGTTCGACGGCCCGCTCAAGCAGTTCGTCGGGCGGTACCACTTCGTCGACGAGGCCGATTTCGAGCGCCTTTCTCGGCTGCACCGGGCGTCCCTCCAGCATCATCATTAGGGCGCGATGGGCGCCCACCAGTCGAGTCAGGCGTTGCGTGCCACCACCACCGGGATTGATGCCGAGGAGTATTTCCGGTTGCCCGATGAAGAAATCGCCATCCGCCATCAAGCGGACGTCGCACGCCTGCGCAAGCTCGCTGCCTAGGCCGAGCGCCGACCCGTTGAGCGCGGCCACGAAGATGATCCCGCACCGGTTCATCCTTAGGAACGTGTCGTGCAATGCATCCAATTGCATCCCGCCCTCCATCGGCGTGACGGAAGCGACAGCCGCCAGCGGACGCACGCGTCGAACTGCGGCGGAGGCACGCGCGATCGCGGAGGCAAGACCCAGCCCGACTTCCGGTATGCTCTTGCCACCCTCTTGCAACCAGCGAACGTCCGCGTGTCCGATGAATCGCCCGGGATGCGTTCCTGTCAGGACGATTGCCTTGATGGAATCGTCAGATTCCACCTGGTCCACCAGCGCGGCGAGCGCGTTGGCCATGTTCAGTCCCATCAGCCCCAGTGGACCGCCGTCCAGCCGCACAATCAATACGGCGCCGCGAGCCTCGACATCGAGGCGCCCGGGCATCGCAGGTGTCATTTTCATCTCTGAATCCTCTGAAACTTGAAGAGCCGATACGCTCTTCGTGGGTCGATCACGGCACACGCCTCTCGAGTCGACTTCGATTCGATGGCCGAAATTTGCGCCGCTGCAAGCATTCGGCGCTGGTTCTACGTGGCAGGCAATGACCGCCTTCAGCTTCGCCTTGGCTGCGCGAAGCGAAAGCGTCGACACGTCAGGCTCATGCGCTCTTCTCTATCAATCAGCACTGCTTGATAACAAGTCAATACTGCTTTGTCGGTCATCGATGACAGCGTGACGGGCATGATGTCTATGCAACCATTTTCCCACTCGAAGCCATCACACACATAACTTCGTTATTTGGTAGAATAACTTCGTTATTTGGAAGCCGCAATATGTCCACTGATAGGTCAAACCCTGATGTCCGCACCCGTCTCATCGAAGCGACGATTCGTTTGCTTGCGACGAACGGCCCCTCCGAAGTCAAGGCGCGCTCGGTAGCGACCGAAGCAGGCCTGTCAACGATCGGCGTTTACAACTACTTTGGAGGTGTTCCGGAATTGCTTCGTGCCGTTGCCGACGAGGGGCTTCGAAGGCTGGCCGCCGCGTTCGAACAGGTTCCAAAAACTGACGATCCGTTGGCCGATCTGTGCGCGATGGCGCTGGCACATCGGGATGCCGCACGACGCAACGCGCATTTGTACGACCTAATGTTCGGCCTCTCAATCCACAGCAGATATGGTCCGGCCCGGGTTGGCGCGAGTGCGGTCCCGAGCGTACATTCGCCAGCTTTCAAGGCGGCATTTGCCCTTCTAGTTGATACATGCGCTCGTCTGGTGGAAACCGGGTGCGTGCGACAAACCGATCCTGTTCACATTGGCCTGCAACTTTGGGGCGCGGTGCATGGATTCGTCACGCTCGAGCTAGCGGGTCACTTTGCCGACGTGGTGGATCCGCCTTCGGAGATCCTAGTACCAATGTGCAACAACCTGGTCGTCGGCCTCGGCGCGACGCACGCAAGCGTCAAGGCCGCCACGAGCCGCGTCCTTGGTCTGCGGGCGAGCACGCAGGAAGTCGAATCGACCGCGCCGCAGTCACGTAAGCGAAGAGCGACCTGACATGACCATGCACCCCGGGGCCGGATTGCTCGTTCGCCCCCATGGCATGGAGCCTTGCCCCCGAGCGGGAGCGTCGGCAGGCTGCCCGAAGTTCTGAGACGGCCGCACCGGTTGATCCATGTTCAGGTGCGGAACTGATAGCTGATGAGCATCATATCTACGCGTTGCTGTTGCTATGACATGAACCACCGGCAGGCAGCTCGTCGGTGGTCCGCCCCATGCTCAGCCCAGCATATGACCCAATTGCCGCTACTCCGCCGTTCAACGCCCGTTTGAGGCGGTTTGGCTCTGGCGTTTAAGCCGCCTCGACGCTCGAAAGTAGGCCCCACATGTCGTTGAGATCAAGTATTGTCAGTGCTCCGCCGTAAACGGCACCCGTGTCAATATTGACCACGTTGCCGCGTACCGTTGGCCTTTGAACAGGAGTATGGCCGACAACCACAGCCCCCACGCCATGAATGATTCTGCGAGGATCGAACGCTAACGGCGTTCCGGCCGCCACTGATGAATCAAACAATGCGCGGAGTGAGGAGAGCTCGCCAGCATCGCGCTCCCTATGCTTGAGCCAGCGTGTACGTTGCCATAACGCCTTCCGGCGGGTCATGCCATCCGGCGCCTCGTTCTCGAGCATCTCAGCCAATTTGGGCCAATCCTCGTGAGGCGCATCCGCGTGCAGTAGCCCGACAAGTCCGTTGCGTGTTTCTATTTCGATGGCGTACGGCAACGAAGCCATAAAACTTGCCAATTTCCGCGCTCTACCACTCCCATCGTCCATCGCGATGAACCACTCGCCCCCGTTGGCGAGCAATTGATCGCTAGACGTATAGCCGCCGTACCATCGTAAGATCATGTCTTCGTGATTGCCGCGGATCGCCTTGATTCTGTATCGGCGAACAATATCGAGCACATACGCAGATTCCGGACCACGGTCAACCAAGTCGCCAACGCTAAACAGACGATCGCAACGAGGGTCGTACGCAACGGGAGCGAGTTGTTCCTGTAGTAGAGAAAAGCAGCCATGTACGTCGCCGACAACGAAGTCGCGGCCCTCGACGTTGAGCAAGTACCGCTTGACGGCGCGATAAGGCTTTTTCATTACCACTCACTGCAATCCATCCGTTTGCTTGTCCGCCGTGCGGCCAACAGCTACGGCGCTCTCCATGAGAGCCTCCTGTGCCGATCAGGCGCTTGAGCTTAAGAGTAGACCAGCGCTGGTCAGTTCGGTGGGAGGATTTACAAAATTGCGCAATCGTCTGATAAACGCACAAAATTCTGCAAAATTTGTGTGCATAATTTTGTAACTACCAGGGCAGAGAGCCTTGAATTGCGGTTGTCAGGGAATTACAAAATTCTGCAACCAGACGATCGCCGTCTCTTTGCGCAAATTTGTAAACGTTCCCGCCCTCTTGTCGTGGCCGAAGAACGGCTAAGCCTCAGTGCGCTCACGTAATTTGTGTCTGATATTCCACGCAATTCCGCTCCAAACGCAGAGTTCACCGTTTAGAGGCACTTCGCGTGTCGATCAAAGCGGACGACTCGGAATTTCGGCTTGACTTAGGTGGTTGACGGTTTTGACTTGGTCAGCATGACCGCCGGTGCAGATGAACTGGAATGGTCGCAGTCACGTGGACCTTGAGCCTTGATTTCGTCGCTTCGGCAACTTCGAGCGCAGCTGCAACTGCTCTTCGCAATACAACCGGTACGCCTGGTTCCGGCCCAACTGCCAGCCTTCCCGGCGCAGCAGTACACGGATACGGCGATACCCGTAACGCACACGCGTATAGGCGATCTCGCGCATACGTGAGCGCAGTTCCGGACGCGAATCCTTGACGCTTTTGTAGTACTGAACGCTGCGTGGTTGCTTCACGAGCCGACAGGCCCGCCTCGTCGTCAATCCGGAGTGGCTCACTACGTAATCCACCACGTCTCTCCTCAGCGCGGGCCGGGCCACGTTTTTGATGCCACGTCCTGTAGGATCGCCGCGTCCAGGCTCAGTTAGGCGACCAGCTTCTTCAGCCGCGCGTTCTCTTCCTGCAGCTGCCTGAGTTCGCGTACCTGATCCGACTGCATGCCGGCCCATTGCTTCTTCCACCGATAGAACGTCTGTTCCGAAATACCGACCTGCCGGATCACGTCGGCCACCGGCATGCCCAGCTCGGCTTGCTTCAGCACCGCCACGATCTGTTCGATCGAACAGCGTTGCCGTTTCATGACAAATCACCTCTTGGTTCAGGGTGAAGTTTGCCGCAGAGCTCACTCGCTGATCGGTCCAGGATTCCTGAAGCGGATCAGCTCAAATGCACTACCCTTCGCAGTGCATTTGAACATGACGCGCGTGCCGCAGCCTCTCTACACTGAGTGCCGGGATATCGAATGGCTTCACGGATGTGTTCCATCGTTGTCCCAATGGTTTGGCAACCAAATTGAACGACGAGGTCGATCATGTTCGAAAAGACGGAAGGCACCGTGCAGAAGCTGGCGGGCAAGGCGCAGGAAGCGGTGGGCGACGCCACGGGCAGTGCCGACATGCACTTCGAGGGAAAAGCGCGTCAGGTGGCCGGCGCAGTTCAGCAATCCTATGGCGAGGCGCTCGAGCAGGTGCGCGACGTTGCCGCAAGCAATCCCATTGCGGCGCTGGCGACCGTCGCGGCGGTGAGTTTCATCATCGGCGCAATGTGGTCGAAGCGCTGATCGGCTGTCGCGAGCCCGACGGCATGCGTTGAAGTCATCCTCGGAGCATGTCATGGTTTTGCTTTCAAGAATCAGGAAATGGCAGGATGTCGCGCAATTCTCGGTCGCGCGCCTGACCGATTACGCGGGTCTCGCGGCGATCGAATTCGATCTCGCCAGGAAGTACTTCTTGCGCGATCTGATGCTGTATGCATTGCTCGGCCTGAGCGTAACGTTCGGGCTGGCTTTCGTGTGCGTGGCGGCGATCGTCAGTGCAGCGCGAACGCCGTACCTGATCGAGACGTCATGGGTCGTCGCCGGGTTCTGGGTGTGCGTGTCCGTCGGTTCCTTCTTGGCGGTGCGCATGCGTGACGAGCGTGGCACGTTTTCCGTCCTGACCGAGGAATTGCGGCGCGACATCCAGACCGTCAAAGAGAGCCTGTGATGAAAAGACGAATCCCCGACGATTCGCCGGAATCGATGCGGCGTGTTCTGCTGGCCCGCATGGCGGCGACTCGGGCGGAATTATCCGCGTCTAACCAAGTCGTCGAAATGACCCGGCGGGCACGTTCCGGCGACATCGCGGAATATCCGGTGATGAGGCTGCCGACCCTCGGCGGGTCGACCGGCGCCGCCGTCGCGGTGGCGCTGGCCGGTTTCGTGATCCTGGGGCCGCGGCGGCTCGTAACGACGGCCGTTCGCACGGGGCTGGTCGCTTTGATCGGGCAAATGACGCGGGAGATCATGCAGAAGTAGACCAGCGCACACCCGGGCGAAGCGTCCAGGCGAGTGCCGGAGCGGCCGCTTCCATCGGAGGCCTGGTCGAATGACCGGTCCGATTTCTACAGACTATTTCAAGCGTGCCGAACGGCCTCGCCGGGTAGCGCAGAATCAAGTGATTCCGTTCCGCGTTTTGTCCTGTATTGCGCGGACCGTCGGACAATGAGGCGACCGGCTGGTCATCGACCATCGGTGCAGCGGCAGTTGCACCGTGCGTGTCTGCATTGTCCGCATGCTAGGTCACGCGTGGAGCGGCGGAGACGCTCGCGTGCCGTTTCATGCGGCGGAAGGACCGGACGCAACCGCGATGTTGTGGTCGTTTTTCCGATAACGCCGCCGAGACGCGCCAGCGATCGCGGGCATCTGACGCCGCATATTCGGCGCCGATCTTGCGCTGTTCGACGAAGTGGCCGCGGCGCGCCATCCGGATTGCCACTATGGCCACCCGGTGGGAACGGACGAGCGGCAGCAGGTCGCGGCCGGTCGTCCCGTCACGTCACTGCGACGCGGCGACCGCCGCGCTCGCCTCTTTCGCCTTCTTCGCCGCATGGTGATGGCCGATCGCACATCCCGCTGCCGCACCGACCACACCGTGATGGCCGGCGACGTGTCCAGCCACCCCGCCCACCGCCGCGCCTTTCAGGCATCCAGCCGCCTGAGCCGACATGGAAGCGGCCGACAACGCGACGCACACCACTGCGATCGAAAGGAACTTCATGGAGAATTCTCCTTGAAAAGGCGGGGCGCCCGCGCAGGCCCATCCTGCGTGAAAGCGCACTCGCCGTCTGCACGAAACGTTTTCGACATGCGTGAGGCGCATGCCGCGTGTCTGTATCCGAACTGTGTCGGTACTCACCAGGCCCGGACGTCTACCGCACGCTGTCCGGCTCCGCCCCGCTCCCCGCCGCATACGCGACGAGCGACGGCTGGACCGCCGTCGCGTCGCCTGAGGCGGCCACGACATCGTGCACGAAGCGCAGTTTCGCGACGACGGCAGGCGCCAGCACGAACGGATAGGCGTCCGGCGTCCCCATGCTGCGGTTCAGGCTGTTCAGCGCGTAGGTCAACGGGAACCAGCGCCGCATCAGGCTGCTGAAGCTCGCTTCGTCGACGGACGTGTGGTCGGCCAGCGTCGGCAGGCTCGCGTCGTCGGGGGCAAGCACGAGCCCGCACGCGGTCGCGGTATCGAGCGTATCGACGATATGCAGGTAGTGCGCCCACGTCTCGGCCCAATCTTCCCACGGGTGCATCGTCGCGTACTCGCTGACGTATGCCTTCTCCCAGCCTGCGGGTTCCCCGTTTGCATAGTGTGCGTCGAGCGCCGCCTGGTAATCGGCGCGCTCGTCGCCGAAACAGGTGCGAAACGATTCGATCCAGCGGCTGCCGCTCACGAGGCGGTCGAAGTAGTAGTGGCCGATTTCGTGCCGGAAGTGGCCGAGCAAGGTGCGATAGGGCTCGCGCATGTCCGCGCGGATCCGCTCCCGCTTCGCGTCGTCTGCTTCGTCGAGGTTCACCGTGATGAGGCCGTTCGCATGGCCGGTCATGACAGGTTCGGCGTCCGTCGACGCCTTGAAAGCGAAGCTCATCCCGCGTGCCGGTTGCTGCGCGCGCGATTCCACTGGCAAGCCCAGCACGAGGAGCGTATATAGCATCCGTCGCTTCGCAGCCTCGAGCCGGAACCACAGCAGCCGGTTGTCGGGGGACGACAGGTTTGGGATCGTCTCGGTAAGCACGCATGCGCGGCACAGCGCTTCATCGCTTTCCGCCGGAATCATCCAGTTGCAAACGCGCTCCATCGCGTAGTTCGCGCATTGCCGATAGCGTTTCCCGGGCGCGGCCGCGTGCAGGCTGCGCCATGTTCCATCGCCCGCGGGCTCGAACGCGCCGACTTCGCCAACGTCCGGCAGATAACCGAGCAATGCATCGCAGCGCTCGCACTTCACGTTCTCGAAGAACACCAGTTGCGAACATTGGCCGCAGTGGAAGGTTTTCATGATGTGCCGTCCGGGCAGGGGATGACGTCGTCGGCCGCTATTCGTCCGCCAGCCGCGCGTGCATGCGCCGATAGTCGTTCCGGTATCGCTTCGCGAGCGTCGACTTGTCCGTATCGCGCAGGATCTTTCCGGATATCTGAAAGAAGATCTTTTCCTCTTCTTTCAGATGATCGTGCAGTTCTCCTGACAATTTCCTGGCAGTCGCCAGCCAGCCTCGCGAGCCGGAGTCGCGGCCGCGCAGGTCGTCGACGATCTCGTCCATCCGGTGATGATCGGCAAGCGCATCGCGTGACGGATGAAGCCCGCGATCGTCCATCAGCATCGGAGCGTACAGAAAGCGCTCCTCGGCGGCCTCGTGCGCGCCAAGCTCGATGCGCAGCTCTTCGAACAGGGCGCCCCGATCCGGGCCGGGCGTTGACCGCAATAACCGGCGCATCAATGCGCGCTGGATCTCGTGACTTTCGCGCAGTGCATCGAAGATCGTTTCGGACATGCGGGGCTCCCGGGTAGTCGGCATATGGCGCATTGCGCCGTGGAGTCGACATGGTCACAAACCTTGGTGCCTCGCGACAGTTGCAAATGCACTAGTGCATATCTACGCGACCGACGACCTTCGACACTCGACGCGCAATTAACGACAAGGAACCGTGCATCTCCGAGTACAACCTTACGCTCGAATTGCGTCGCGAGATCGAGCATCCTAAGCTGCTGATCGCGAAACTGCGCCGGACGCAGATCGGCTGGAGCTGCGCGAAGCTCGACCGCCAGATTGCGCAGCTCGAGTCGCGGCTCGAAGAACTTGAGGCCGACGAACGCGATCTACCCCAAATTGACCCCTGTGCACTTTTGCGCTGAATGCCTCATGCCGATCCCTCCTCGTGTGTCGCTCCAAACTGCTTGCATACGACCAAACTTGTCGCCTGACGCCACACAACATAAATTGGGCAAACCCACGTAATCACCGCTGCTCACGCGGGCGAACGGCACGTCGCACTAGCGCCACCATTTCCAGCACGGATTACGTGGGTTGAACATTTCTAGCGGGGCTTCCGTGCCTGAAGCCCCGGCCCCTTACCGCGATGAATCTGTTCTAGCGCCAGCACTCGGGTCATGAATCACCAGCAGCAAGAACTGTCCCCCAATAACGCTCGCAAATTCGAGCTTTTCGACACAAATTACGTGAGCGCACTGCGGGATTCTCTTACCTGACGAGCGAAGTCGCCGGGCGGCAACGGTCGGTTCGCCACTTCAAGTGCCTCGGCGCACGTCAGGCCGAGCATCTGCAATACCATCGCCGCGGCTCGCTCGGGGAACTTGCCCTCGCCCCCCATCGGCTTTCGCGCCGCGCCCGCCGCCGCGTAGGACTCCGCCGCGATCACCGCCAGGATCGTCCCCGTCGTCGCGAGCACGCTCATGAACGGATCGCCGACGACAAAGCGGCGCGCCGAGATTCCTCGCTCGCTGTCCCGCCGCAAACGTTGCCCCAGCCCGTGACCGAGCGCGCGCACGGAAAGTCCCTCCCGCATCAGGAACTGCGCCCAGAGCCGCTCGCGGCGCGCCCGCATCAGCGTGTGGCGCACGCAGACGGAAACGACCTCCGCCGGATCCGACAATCCGCTCACCAGACGCTCGAGCCCGTCCGCGAAATCGTCGAACACCCACTCCGTCAGCGCGGCGAAGATGCTGTCCTTCGATTCGAAGTGGTAGTAAAACGAGCCGAACCCCACATCCGCCGCCTCGGTGATCTCGCTGATCGCCACGTTGTCCCTGCCCTTTTCCGCCATCAGGCTGAATGCCGCCTGCAGCAAGCGCATACGCGTCGCCTGCTTGCGCCGGGCGCCACGCGGCTGACGCTGTTCCGCTTCGCCCGATGATGCGTTCGACCGGCGGGGCCGGACCGGTGCGTCGCCCATGAGCGCGCCTCCCTTTTTCGAAAGAATTTTCTGCATGGGGCAATTTTAGATTTTTCTCTCATACTTGACAATATTATCAGTTATGAGTTTAATCTCGGAAATCGCAGAGCCGGTCCCTGTCCAGACACCGTCCACCCCACGCTAGCGAGCGTCAGCGACGTGCGGACGGCCGCGTCGGCACATGCGCGGCTATCGCCTAGCGGGAGCCGCGCCATGTCGGCAAATGGAATGGTCTGCGCCCGGAACATTGGAGTACTGATTGATCGTCAGACGTACCGCCGCGGAAACGCTCACGTGCGCCTGCATAAACCAGGGCGACCCGCCGTGGTCGCCGACCTCTTTTCAGTTGGCCCTCACTTGTCTTGGAAACATCGTGAAATCACCCGGTCTTGACGCGCCGACTTCAACGCGCCCGTTTCTGACACGCATCGCGCCGCCGCTTCGGCGAGCCCCGATTGCGTTCGCCTGCTGTGCGATTCTCCTCACGGCGTGCCACTCGCACGAAGCCCCCGCGCCCGAACTGCAGTCGGTGGTCGCGCTGCCCGTTCATGCGGACAACGGCGCGGTGCAGCGCGTGCTGCCCGCGCAGGTTCAGGCGCGCTATTCGACGCCGCTGTCGTTTCGGGTCGGCGGCAAGATCGTCGAGCGCCGCGTGCGGATCGGCGACACCGTCAAGGCCGGCCAGACCCTCGCGATGCTCGATCCGACGGATCTGCACAACACGCTGCTGAACGCGCGCGCCCAGCTCGATGCCGCCGAGCATCGCGTTGCCTATGCGAAGCAGCAGCTGGATCGCGACCGCGCCCAGGCTCAGGCCAACCTGATCGCACCCGCGCAGCTCGAGACGACGCAGGACGCGTATGCATCGGCGGTCGCGCAACGCGATTCCTCGCTCGCGCAAATGGCGCTCGCGAGCGATCAGCTGCGCTACGCGACGCTGGTCGCGGATCACGACGGCGTCATCACGTCGGAGGATGCCGATACCGGGCAGAACGTGCAGCCCGGCCAGGCGGTGTTTCATCTGGACTGGAGCGGCGACCTCGACATCGTCTGTGACGTCGCGGAGCGCGACCTGCGCGATCTCGCGGTCGGCCGCACCGCACACGTCAGCCTGACGGCCCTGCCGGGCAAGGTGCTCGACGCTCGCGTGCGCGAAGTCGCGGCGGCCGCCGATCCGCAGAGCCGCACCTGGCGCGTGAAGCTGACGCTGCTCGCACCGGGGCCGGACGTGCGCTCCGGGATGACCGCCAGCGTCACGTTCGACGGCGCCGCCGACACCACCGCGGACCACGCGGTCACCCTCCCGGCCACCGCGCTCTTTCATCGCGGCGACGCGCCGGCCGTATGGATCGTCCGCAAGGGCAGCGACACGCTGGAGCTGCGCCCGGTGTCGGTCGGACGCTACGACGAACGCACGATCACCGTCACGTCGGGTCTCGCGGACGAAGAACGTGTCGTGATGCAAGGCGTTCACACGGTCAGCGCCGGCCAGCACGTGCGCGTCGTGCCGCCGCTGCATGCGGAGGACTTCGCATCATGAATGCTCCGGAACACCAGCCGTCGACCGACGGCACGCTCGCTCGAACCGGCGCGGCATCGCACGACGGCGGCCGTTTCAACCTCTCCGCATGGGCGCTGAAGCATCAGCAACTGGTGATCTTCCTGATCGGCCTCGCGACGATCTTCGGCGTGATCGGCTATACACGACTCGCTCAATCGGAGGATCCGCCGTTCACGTTCCGCACCATGGTGATCCAGACCTACTGGCCGGGCGCCACGGCGCGCGAGGTGCAGGAACAAGTCACCGACCGGATCGGCCGCCAGCTCCAGGCCGCGCCGTACGTCGACAACATCAAGAGCTATTCGCGGCCCGGCGAGTCGATGATCTTCTTCGCGATGAAGGATTCGGCGCCGGTCGATCAGGTGCCGGAAACCTGGTACCAGGTTCGCAAGAAGGTCGGCGACATCCGTGCGACGCTGCCCAAGGGCGTCGTCGGCCCGTTCTTCAACGACGAATTCGGTGACGTCTATACCAATATCTATGCACTCGAAGGCGACGGCTACTCGCCCGCGCAACTGCACGATTACGCGGACAAGCTGCGCACCGTGCTGTTGCGTGTGCCGGGTGTCGCGAAGGTCGACTACTTCGGCGACCCGGCCCAGCATGTGTTCGTCGAGATCTCGAACGCGCAGCTGACGCGGCTCGCGATCACGCCGCAGCAGCTCGCGCAGGCGATCGATGCGCAAAACGCGGTCGCGCCGGTCGGCACGATCACGACGGCGGACGATCGCGTGTTCGTGCGCCCGAGCGGCGCGTTCAAGGACACGCAGGCGCTCGCCGACATGCTGATCGAGGTGAACGGCCGGACGTTCCCGCTCGGCGACGTCGCGAAGGTCACGCGCGGCTACGACGATCCGCCGGTCACGCAGATGCGTACGAACGGTCACGCCGTGCTCGGCATCGGCGTCACGATGCAAAAAGGCGGTGACGTGATCGATCTCGGCAAGGCGCTCGACGCGAAGGCAGCCGAGCTGCAGCGCGGTTTGCCGGCCGAGCTGAAGCTGGCCGCGGTGTCCAGCATGCCGCATGCCGTGAAGCACTCGGTGGACGACTTCGTCGAAGCGGTCGGCGAAGCCGTCGCGATCGTGCTCGTCGTCAGCCTCGTGTCGCTCGGCCTGCGCACCGGGATGGTCGTCGTCATCACGATTCCGATCGTGCTCGCCGTGACGGCACTGTGCATGCACGCGTTCGGCATCGGCCTCGACAAGGTGTCGCTCGGCACGCTGGTGCTCGCGCTCGGGCTGCTGGTGGACGATGCGATCATCGCCGTCGAGATGATGGCGGTGAAGCTCGAGCAGGGATGGAGCCGGGCGCGCGCCGCCGCATTCGCGTACACGAGCACGGCGTTCCCGATGCTGACGGGCACGCTCGTCACCGTGTCGGGCTTCCTGCCGATCGCGCTCGCGAAATCGAGCACCGGCGAATACACGCGCTCGATCTTCGAGGTATCGGCGATCTCGCTGATTGTGTCGTGGTTCGCGGCCGTCGTGCTGGTGCCGCTGCTCGGCTATCACATGCTGCCGGAGCACGCGCATCGCGACGGTCACACGCATGGCGACGAGGTGTACGACACGGGGTTCTACCGCCGGCTGTCCGGCTGGATCTCCGCTTGCATCGACCGCCGCTGGGTCGTGCTCGGCGTGACGGCCGTGCTGTTCGCGATCGCGATGGTCGCCTTCACGCGCGTTCCGCAGCAGTTTTTCCCGAATTCGGAGCGGCCCGAACTGTTGGTCGACATGCGCTTGCCGGAAGGCGCGTCGTTCGACGCGACACTGCGCGAGGCGAAGCGGCTCGAGAAGGCGCTGAACGGTCGGCCTGAAATCGATCACGTCGTGGACTTCGTCGGCACCGGTGCGCCGCGCTTCTATCTGCCGCTCGATCAACAGCTTCAGCAGCCGAACTTCGCGCAATTCGTGATCACGGCCAAGGACATCGAATCGCGCGACCGCTTGTCGCATTGGCTCGAGTCGACGCTGGCAAACGGCTTCCCGACCGTGCGCACGCGCGTCGCCCGCCTCGAAAACGGCCCGCCCGTCGGCTTTCCGATCAAGTTCCGCGTCAGCGGCGACGACATCGCGACCGTCCGCGGCATCGCGGAAAAGGTCGCGGACAAGGTGCGCGCCGACGCCCGCACGCGCAACGTGCAATTCGACTGGGACGAGCCGGCCGAGCGATCGGTGTCGTTCGAGATCGATCAACTGAAGGCACGTCAGCTTGGCGTGACATCGGAAGACGTGTCGAGTTTCCTTGCGATGACGCTGTCTGGCTATACCGTCACGCAGTATCGCGAGCGCGACAAGCTGATCGACGTCGATCTGCGCGCGCCCAAGAGCGAACGCGTCGATCCGTCCAGGCTCGCCGGCCTGGCGATCCCGACGCCGCACGGTCCGGTGCCGCTCGGCTCGATCGGCCATGTGCGCGACACGCTCGAATATGGCGTGATCTGGGAACGCGACCGCCAGCCGACGGTCACCGTGCAAGCTGACGTGCGCGGCGAAGCGCCGAGCATCGGCGTGACGCGCGACCTCGATGCCGCCTTGTCGACGCTACGCGCCACTTTGCCGGCCGGTTACCGGATCGATATCGGCGGCGCGGCCGAGGAAAGCATGAAGGGCCAGACGTCGATCAACGCGGAGATGCCCCTCATGATCATCGCGGTGCTGACGCTGCTGATGATCCAGCTCAAGCGCTTCTCGCGCACCTTCATCGTCGTGCTGACGGCACCGCTCGGCCTGATCGGCGTCGTCGCCGCGCTGCTGCTGTTCGGCAAGCCGTTCGGCTTCGTCGCGCTGCTCGGCGTGATCGCAATGTTCGGGATCATCATGCGCAATTCCGTGATCCTGGTCGATCAGATCGACCAGGACATCGCGGCCGGGCAGCCCCGCTTCACCGCAATCGTAGGCGCAACCGTGCGCCGCTTCCGGCCGATCATGCTGACCGCCGCCGCCGCCGTGCTGGCGCTGATTCCGCTGTTGCGTTCCGGCTTTTTCGGCCCGATGGCCACCGCGCTGATGGGCGGCATCACGATCGCGACGGTGTTGACCATCTTCTTCCTGCCGGCGCTCTACGCGACCTGCTTCAAGGTGCGCGCCGACGAACGCGAGTCGCGCGCAATGGACGTCGCGTCCTCGGAGACATGCTGATGAAACTCTCTCATATCACTTCTGTGCTGGCCGCCAGCGCGGCGCTTGGCCTGGGCGGCTGTGCGATGGCCCCGAGCAGTGCGCCGCCCGCGATGCCGTCGCCGGCGCACTACGGCGAGACGCCCCAGGCGCCGCGCACCGCCGAGGCGGCGGGCGTCGCGCAGCAATTCGACGTCGGCGCCGCGCCTGTCCCTCAATGGTGGCGCCTGTATCGCTCCAGCGTGCTCGACGCGCTGGTCGATGAAGGCCTGCGCGCGAATCCGACGCTGGCCGCGACCGAAAAGACGCTCGCCGCCGCGCAGGAGGAACTGCGTGCGCAGATCGGCGCGTCGACGCTGCCGTCGATCGACGCGAATGCGCAGGTCGCCCGCACGCGCACGCCGGACATCTCCGGCGCAGGCGCGCAAAGCCTGCGCTACAACGTGTTTGTCGGACAACTGCAGGCGCATTACACCTTCGACCTGTTCGGCGCCACGCGATACGCGAACGAGGCAAGCGCCGCGCGCGTCGACGTGCGCGGTTGCGAGTTCGAAGCGGCAAGGCGTGCGCTGGCGGCCAACATCGTCGGCACCGCCATCCGCGCCGCGACGCTCGACCGCCAGATCATGCTGACGGAGCGCCTGATCGCCGTCGCCGGGGCGTCCGCAGCCGAGGACCAGCAGCGTTACGCGCTCGGTGCGGTATCCCATGTTCAAGCGCTGGCGTCGACGCAGGGCGCGGCGTCGCTTGCCGCGACGCTGCCGCTGCTGCGCCAGCAACGCGCGAGCGCAGTTCACGCGCTGGCGATCCTGCTGGGCCGCACGCCCGACGCGCCGCCGCCGGTCCCGTCATTCACGGGCCTGTCGCTGCCGGAACACGTCCCCGTGGTCGTGCCGTCCGACCTGCTGAAAGCTCGCCCGGACATTCGCGCGGCCGCGGCAGCCGTGAAGGCGGCATCAGCGGACGTCGGCGAGGCGACCGCGCAGTTGTTCCCCAGCCTGTCGCTCACCGCGACGATGGGGCGCGGCGGCTTCAGCTGGCCGGCGCTGTTGTCGGGCGCGGGCGGGCTGTGGGCCGTCGGCGCCGGGCTGTCGCAGCCGATCTTCCACGGCGGCGCATTGCTTGCGCACCGGCGGGCGTCGCGCGATGCGTACGACGCCGCGGTGCTGCAGTACAAGGCGGCGGTGTTGTCCGCATTCGGTGACGTCGCAGATTCGCTCGCCGCGCTGGACAACGACGCGCAGGCGCAGGCCGCGAGCGAACTCGCGGCGCGCGCGGCAGGCGAGGCGTTCCACGAAACGGCGCAACGCCGCATGTTGGGTGCCGTTCCGATGTCCGCGCAACGGTCGAGCGAGCAGGTCTATCTGAACGCGGAGCTCGATGCGGTGCGTGCCGCGAGCCGCCGGATGACCGATACGGCCGCGCTGCTTCAGGCAATGGGCGAACTGCCACCCGACACCGGCACGACGGTCGCGGCCCGGCAGTAGCCGCTGCTTGCGTCGACGGACCGGCCGGCGCCTTCAGCCGCACCGGTCCGCCATCTCGAAGCCCGATGCCCGGCGTACCCGTGCATCGCGCGATGCCGGCCTTCGTTACCCGCATGATTGATTCCCGATGAAATCCGACAACCTGGTCGCCTGCCACGAATGCGACCTGCTGATTCAGCGTCCGCCTCGCCTGCGCGCACTGACGGCACACTGCCCGAGATGCCGCGCGCGCGTGAGCGGTGCGGCGCACGGCCGCCGCTCCCTCGACCGGCTGTGCGCGTTGACGGTCGCCGCGCTCGTGACGTATTGCGTCGCGCTGGCCTTTCCGATCGTCGCGCTCGATGCAGCCGGCATCGCGTCGCACGCGACGATCGGCGACGCGGTGCGCGCGCTATGGTCGAACGGTCAGCCGGTTGTGGCGGCGCTCGTGTTCTGCACGACGATGTTGTTTCCGCTGCTGGAACTGGCCGCGTGGCTGTATCTACTCGTGCCGTTGCGCGCGGGCCGCATGCCACGCCGCTTCGCGCCGGTGCTGCGCGGCATTCACCGCTTGCGACCGTGGAGCATGGTCGAGGTGCTGATGCTCGGCGTGCTCATCACGATCGTCAAACTGACGAGCCTCGCTCACGTGCTCGCCGGCCCTGCGCTATTCGCGTTCGCCGGGCTTACCGTGATGCTCTGCATGCTGTCGACGATCGAACCGGCGCGACTGTGGGAAGCACACGACGAACTCGCCGCGCTGCAGCCGTGCGACGCCGGCCATACGAAACCGCCCCGCCCCGGCATGACGCGACATGCGTCGCCCCGGACAACCGAAAGCAGCGGATCGGCGGGCATGACGGCCCTCACCGCGGGCTGGATCGCCTGTCACCTCTGCTCTCACGTGCAGCTCGCGCACACATGCGGCCCGCACTGCCCACGCTGCGGATCGTCGCTGCACGCACGCCGCCCGCACAGCGTCGCGCGCACGGGCGCGCTCGTCGCTGCCGCTGCGTTGCTCTATATCCCGGCGAACCTGTTACCCGTCATGCACGCGACGTCGCTCGGCCGAGCCGAGGACGACACGATTCTCGGCGGCGTCGCGTACTTCTGGGCATCCGGCGACTGGGCGCTAGCCGCCATCGTGTTCGTCGCGAGTGTGCTCGTGCCGATGCTCAAGCTCGCGATCCTCGCCTTTCAGGCGATTGCTGCCCATCGCGGCGTGCAATGGCGGCCGCTCGAACGAGCCCGGCTGCATCGGCTGGTCGAGCGCGTGGGCCGCTGGTCGATGCTCGACGTATTCGTCGTCGCGCTCACGATCGCGCTCGTGCATTTCGGCTCGTTCGCCGACATCACACCCGGGCCCGGTGCGCTCGCGTTCGGCGCCGTGGTCGTGCTGACGATGTGCGCGTCGATGCAGTTCGATCCGCGGCTTATCTGGGACGGTGCGCCACGCACGGCCGCCGCCCATCACCAACCCTGAGCCGGCTCAAGCGCCCGCTTTCTCGCGAATTCCAAAACGATGTCTCCGTTCGATTTTCCTCCACCCGAGATCCGGCCGCGCAGCCGCTGGATTCCGTCTCTCGTCTGGATCGTGCCGCTCCTGTGCGCGCTGATCGGGCTGTCGCTCGTGATCCGGACCGTTGCCGCGACCGGCCCGACGATCACGGTCACGTTCGCCAACGCCGAAGGCCTCGAAGCCGGCAAGACCAAGGTCCGCTACAAGGACGTCGATATCGGTTCCGTCCAGACCATTACGCTCACGCCCGACTTCAAGCGCGTGATCGTCGGCATTCAACTGACGCGCGACGCCGCGCGCTTCGCGAACCGCGACACGCGCTTCTGGGTCGTCCGGCCGCGCGTGGGCGCCACCGGCATTTCCGGTCTCGGCACGCTGCTCTCCGGCGCATTCATCGGCGCGGATCTCGGCCGCTCACCGGAGAAACAGACGGATTTCACCGGCCTCGAGACGCCGCCTGCCGTCACCGCAGACCAGCAGGGTCGACGCTTCCTGCTGCACGGCGACTCGCTGGGCTCGATCGACATCGGCTCACCGGTGTTCTATCGGCATCTGCAGGTCGGTCAGGTGCTCGGCTTCTCGCTCGACAAGGACGGTACCGGCGTCGATGTGCAGGCGTTCGTGAAGGCGCCCTACGACAAATACGTCAGCGTCAATGCGCGCTGGTGGCACGCAAGCGGCGTGGATCTGCGGCTCGATTCGAGCGGCCTGAAACTCAACACGCAGTCGCTGGCTACCGTGATCGTCGGCGGTCTCGCGTTTCAGTCGCCACCCGGACAACCGGACGCGCCGCAGGCAGCCGACAATGCGCCGTTCCGGCTCGCCCCCGACGAAGCCGACGCAATGCGCGACCCCGACGGCACGCCGCTGATGGTCGTCATGCGCTTCGACCAGTCGCTGCGCGGGCTGTCGGTCGGCGCGCCGGTCGATCTGCGGGGCATCGCGCTCGGTCAGGTCACGAACATCGGCATCGAGTACAACGAACACTCGCGCAACTTCAGCATGAAGGTCACGATGGCGCTGTATCCGTCGCGACTGAGCCGGCACAGCGATACGGCGCTTCCCGCGCCCGATACGGCCGGCGGCCACGAACTGCTCGAGCACCTGGTGGTCCAGGGGCTTCGCGGACAGTTGCGCACCGGCAGCCTGCTGACCGGTCAGCTCTATGTCGCGCTCGACATGTTCCCGAAGGCGCCGCGCGCGAGCGTGGACGTGCGCCATACGCCGGTCGAGCTGCCGACCGTGCCCAATACGCTCGACGAACTGCAGGTGCAGATCGCCGACATCGCGCGCAAGCTCGATCAGGTTCCGTTCGACCGGATCGGCAACAATCTGAACGGCGCGCTGGCGCATGCGAACCAGTTGTTCGGCCACCTCGACGAGCAGGTCGTGCCGCAGGCGCGTGACACGCTGGCCGCCGCGCAACGCACATTCAACGCGGCGGAGTCGACGTTGCGGCAGGATTCGCCGATGCAGTCGGACGTGCATGAGGCGATGCAATCGCTCACGCATACGCTGCAGTCGTTGAACGCGCTCGCGGACTATCTCGAACGTCATCCGGAGTCGCTGCTGTTCGGTAACAAGGGGGACCACCAATGAAAGCGCGTTCGTTTGGTCGGCTTCGCATGTCGGCGCGCATCGCGACGTGCGTCGCACTCGCGGTGCTGAGCGCGTGCGGTTCGCCGCCGGTGCATTTCCATACCCTCGCGGTGGCAGACGATGCGCGTGTCGAGGCCACCGCCGCGCATCCCGCATGGCTGATCGACATTCAGGCCGTGCACGTCGCGGCGCCGGCGGACGGCAACCGGCTCGTCGTGCAGCGCAGCCCCCAGCGGGCCGACATCCTGGAGCAGGAGCGCTGGGCCGCGCCGCTCGGCGACGAAATGCGCGACGGACTGTCGACACGTGTCGCCTCGATGCTCGGCACGATCGATGTTCACCGCGTCGCCCACCCGGACGGCACGCCCGTCTACCGGGTCGCGGTGGACATGCAGCGTGTCGAGTCGTGGCCGGCGTCGCACGTGCTGCTCGACGCGACGTGGAGCGTGAGTTCCGCGGCCGGACAGCCGGCACTGACGTGCCGCAGCATCGTTCGGGCCGATACGGCGGCGGGCTACGATGCACTCGTCGATGCGTATCGCCGCGCGCTTGATGCGCTCGCGCTCGGGGTCGCTGCGGGCATTCGCACGGCGGCCACGCACGCCGCGCCGCCGGCCGATTGCCGTGCGGGCGCATTCAAGCGCCCGAACGCGCTCTCTGATGTCAGTCGCGGCGCGCCAGACGCGCTCGACGATTGAATCGGCGCCGTGACGACGCGACAGACCGGATCGTCGACACGGTTCCGATCATCGGCTTCAGCAAGATCTTCTTCGAGACGGAACTCAGGGGCCGCGAAACTGGCGCCGCATTGGTTGAAGACGGCGTTGCTGGCGCGTTGGTCGACGTCGGCGTCGACGGATCGGGCCGAACGACCCGTGCCGTCGCACAGTGCGTCCGGGAATCCGCCGTTGGAACGCAGCACCTTCGCAAATTCCGAGTGAACGCAGTCATCGGATAGTGTCCGACGAGAGGAACTCCAAGGCTTGACGCCATCAACCTCTCTATGGCGCTCAGCGCGTCGCCGCCGCAGAATCCTGCCCGGCGCGCGCATGGCTCGTTCGCAAGAAATCGGCAATGTTCAGCGAAACAGTATCCGCCTTGGCCTTCGAGCGCGCCTTCCGAGCGACGCTCAGGATCGAGCCCAGTTGCTCATAAAAGCATTCAAGTTGGCGCGCATCGGACGCCAACCGCTCAAGATCAAGCGCTTTTTCAAGAACCGTGCGTGCGACATGAAAACGTTGAAGTCCGCGCCCTACTCGAATCTGAAAGACCACACCATCGCTGTTGTGCGGCACCCCTGCCCATACAAGCGAACCGCTCTCCATAAAGCCTCCGAAGATTCACAATCGTCACATCAATATGACAGAAGCGCTCACTGCGCACATGGGTATTTCAAAATTGTGACGCTTGGCGTATCGGAATTTTCACAGCAAACCGAATATTGCAGCGCAACAAGAATGGCCGTAGACTGGGTTCGCGTCTTCGATGTCGTTCCCCAGCAGTCGCCCCATGACGGGAGAGCACGCCATGACGACTTCTTCACCCTCACCGAGTCAGTCGCCCCCGGTCCTCCATGTGTTCGAACAAGATGGGGGCTGGCATTGGGGCATCACGATTCCTCGCCGCACGGGAAGCGGTTTCAAACTGATCGCATTCAGCGAGCACAGCTTTTCCGCTGAAGACACTGCGCAACGCGACGGCGATCGCGCGCTGGCCTCCATAGTGGCAACTGGCGGGAACTAGGCGTTTCCGGCAGTTGCTCGCTCCTTGAGTTTTCACCTCCAGATGCAATACTCCTATCACCCTCCAATGCGAGACCACTCACCGCGTGCCATGACGGACCACACCACTCGTCTGACATACCCAATCGTCTGCGACGATCGGAGCCTGTCGTTCTCTGCCTATGGCACTGGTTGGGGGTACGTTGCGGTCAAGCTCCCGGCCGACATCATTCGAGAAAAGCTCGGCGCAAACACGGCGACACCGGAGCAGTTGCTCACGGCTTTTGAAAGCAATCGCGACAGGATCACGATCGCGGTCAGTCAACATGCATTGCCGAGCGACGGCCGGCACATCCAGCTCGGCAAATCAGACTTCTAGATCGTAACCAGCGTGTGGGCCGGCATGCCGACCGCAGACAGGAGGTGGTACATGAACATCCGGATCCTGGTTTGCTGCACCTTCGCTCTTGTTGCCACAGCCGGTCAAGCCGCCGACATCACCGGTGCCGGGAGCACGTTTGCGGCACCGATTTACACGAAATGGGCGGATGCGTACAGGAAGGCAGGCGGCGGCAGAGTCAACTATCAAGGCATCGGTTCGTCGGGCGGCCTGAAGCAGATCAACGCGAAAACGATCGATTTTGCCGGTTCGGACGCGCCACTGAAGGATGAAGAACTCGCGAAGGATGGCCTGTTCCAGTTTCCGACGGTGGTTGGCGGCGTGGTGCCGGTCGTCAACGTGCCGGGCGTGAAGTCAGGCGAGCTGACGCTGTCGGGCCCGGTGCTCGGCGATATCTACCTCGGCAAGATCAAGAAGTGGAACGACCCCGCGATTGTCGCGCTGAACCCGAAGGTCAAGCTGCCGGATACGGACATCGCGGTCGTTCGCCGCGCGGACGGCTCGGGCACGAGCTTCATCTGGACGAACTACCTGTCGAAGGTCAACGGCGAGTGGAAGTCGAAGATCGGCGAAGGCACGACGGTCAACTGGCCGACGGGCACGGGCGGCAAAGGCAACGACGGCGTCGCGGCCTTCGTGCAGCGTCTGCCGGGAGCGGTCGGCTACGTCGAGTGGGCCTATGCGAAGAAGAACAACATGACCTACACGGCCCTGAAGAACTCGGCGGGCACGGTGGTCGAGCCGAAGACCGAAACGTTCAAGGCTGCTGCTGCCGGCGCGAACTGGTCGAAGTCGTTCTACCAGATCCTGACGGACGAGCCGGGCAAGGAAGCATGGCCGGTCGTCGGCGCGACGTTCGTGCTGCTGTACACGAAGCAGGACAAGCCGGAACAGGGCAAGGAAACGCTGAAGTTCTTCGACTGGGCGTTCCGCAATGGCAACCAGGCCGCCACGGATCTCGACTACATCTCGCTCCCGGATCCGGTCGTCGCCGAAATCCGCAAGCAATGGAAGGCGAAAATCAAGGACGCCACCGGGAAAGCGCTGGCGGATTGAGTGCGGTGGGATCGGCAATCTGAACCGGTGACGCACCTGGTCGAACGCGGTCGGCATGCACCGACTGGACGACATACGCCAGGCTCGGCGCAGCAAGTCAGCTGACAGCTACCGCACCAGCGCTCGGGGTGGCCTCGCCGGCGCCTGCGTCGCCCGGTAGGTCACTCTGCCGTTTCGGCCGCTTCCACGACCGGCAGCGGCCGGCTTGCGATCTTCTCGGCATCCGCACGCTTGAGCCCCAGCATATGCAGGAGCGTCGCCGCCGTGCGTTCCGGGAAATGCTCCCCGTTGAAGCCGAGTTCCTTGAGAACACCGGCCGCCGGCGCGCCCGGCGCGACGAAGTTGAGTTCGGCGGCAATTGCGGTCAGCACCGTACCGCCCACCGAAAGGAAGCCGATGAACGGGTCGGCAACCACGAAGCGCTTCTCGGCGATACCGCGCTCGATGTCCCGCAGTAGGCGTTGACCCAGGCCAAGCGTCAGGACGCGCGCCGAAAAGCCCTCGCGTATCAGGAAGTGTCCCCATACCGGCTCGCGCCGGGCACGCATCAGCGTATGCCGCACCGCGACGGAGATGATTTCCGCCGGGTCGGACAAGCCGCTGGCCATGCGATCGAGCGAATCCGCGAACTCCTCAAACACCGATTCCACCAGCGTGGCGTAGATCGCCTCCTTCGATTCGAAGTGGTTGTAGAACGAGCCAAAGCCGACGTCGGCGGCCTCGGTGATTTCGTTGATGGCGACGCCTTCCATGCCCTTCTCCGCCATCAGTCTGAGCGCGGCGTCCAACAGGCGTGCACGGGTCTCCCGCTTGCGGCGCGCGCCACGTGGCTCACGCTCTTCGGCGACCGCTGGACTGGATGCTTCCGGAGCGGAGCGCTTGGGTGTCCGGCGACTCGGTGTATTCGTCATGAGGTTTCCGATGCTTGTTCGTGCCCAAGTATAGATTCAAATGTCTATATTGACAAAACTATCATCTATGACTTTAATGTCACAAAAGGTGACTGACAAACCCTCGAGAACCGGTCGAACGACGAATGGAGATACGGTGGAGACACAACTGCACACGGGCGCCCGCGCGTCCATTCACAACAACTCGCGCTCATCGACGGAGCGTGCGCTGCCTTTGGCGCTCGGCACACGGATTGCCGGATTCGGGGCGGCCGGCACCGCACTGGCCAATCGGCGGGCCCGTCACGAAGTCGACGTCTTGATCGTCGACGAGGCTGCCGAGATACGCGTCGCCCCACGCGCGATCGCATTCGGCGACGAAACGCTGCGGACGCCCGGCACCTGCGCCGAGGCGGGCCGCCTCCATGCGAACTCGACGATCCGCTTCGCAATATTCACGGGCCGGCCAGTCACGTCGTGCCCCGATTCGATCGCATGCCCGCCGTTGCGCGGCAAGCCCCTCGGTGCGACGGCGTGTGCCCTCGCGAGCGCCACTCGATCTGCCTGATTGTCATCCGCCATGAAACTGACCACCACACAACCGGCTCGCCATCCTCACCCCACAACGAAGGCATCGGCGCTCGCCTATTTGATCTTCGATCGCCCCGATCTCGACGAGGCAGAGCACTTTCTCAACGACTTCGGTCTCCGAACGGTGCTGCGGGATGACACGCAATTGCTGCTGCGTGGAACTGGCACCGCACCCTTCTGTTATGTCGTTCGCCACGCGCCGAAGGCCCGCTTCGTTGGCTTCGGATTGCGGGTCGACAGTCGCGCTGATCTGGAGGCGCTCGCCAAAGTCCCTGGCGCGTCGGAGATCGAGGCATCGGATTGGCTAGGCGGCGGCCATCGGGTGCGGCTCGTCGATCCGTCGGGTTTTCGGGTCGACGCGATTGCGGGCCAGATACCGGCCGACACGCTGCCGCATCGTGCTCCGCTTCCATTCAACTCGGTCGACGCGCCCGTGCGGATCAACGAGACGCAGCGGCCACCCGCACACGCGCCCGAGATCATTCGTCTTGGGCACGTCGTACTCGAGCTGGCCGACTTCCAGGAAACCTGCGCGTGGTACACGCGACATTTCGGGTTCATCCCCAGCGACGTCCAGGTGCTGCCGGACGGCTCACCCGCAGTTGCATTCATGCGGCTCGATCTTGGCGAGAGGCCGGCGGATCACCATACGCTCGCGCTCGCTCAAGGGTTCGTGCCGACGTATAGCCACAGCGCATACGAACTGGTCGACGCCGACGCCGTCGGCATGGGCCAGCGCATGCTCCGCGACAACGGGTGGACGCATGCGTGGGGCATCGGCCGGCACATCCTGGGCAGCCAGATCTTCGACTACTGGCAGGATCCATGGGGCGACAAGCACGAACACTATTGCGACGGCGACCTGTTCACGGCCGACGAGCCGACGGGCACGCACGCAGTCAGCCGCGAAGCGATGGCGCAGTGGGGCCCGACGATGCCGCGCAGCTTCACGAAACCGCGGTTCACGCCGTCGAGCCTCGCGGCGCTGCTTCGCAACCTGCGCCGCAGTCCCGATCTGACGATCCGCAAGCTGCTGACCCTGGCGAAGTTGTTCGCCTGATCCCCATCCGCCTGTTTGACTCACGAGAGACACATTCATGTCACTGCATGTCCTGCACTTCCGGCATAACGGCCGCGCCCAATGGGGTGTGGTCGCCAACGGCGCCGTCACGCCGATTCCCGGCGACTTCGAAACGACCGCGAGCTTTCTCGCGGCGAATCCGGTTGAACGACTCATCACGCTCGACGGATCGACGATTCCTGAGTCGGACGTGGAGTGGCTGCCGCCGGTGACCGCCAACCAGCAGTTCGTTTGCCAGGGTGCGAACTATCGTCGGCACATGATCGAATCGGGCATGGATCCGGACGCGAAGAAGTTCAACATGATCTTCACGAAGGCGACGAGTTGCATCGTCGCTGCCGACTCCCGGGTCGTGAAACCGCGGCACGTCAGGTTTCTCGACTACGAAATCGAGCTCGGCCTCATCCTCAAACGCGACATCACGTCTCATCGGCAGATCACGGACACGAACCTGCACGAGTATGTCGCCGGCACCGTGATCGTCAACGACTATTCCGCGCGCGATGTCCAGATCCCGCAGATGCAGTTCTACAAGGGCAAGAGCTTCCGGACCTTTGGCCCGGTCGGCCCCTATCTGTGCCTGCTCGAGCGGCGTGACTTCCCGAAGCTGAAATCGCTCGACCTGACGTTGACCGTCAACGGCGCGGTGCGTCAGCAGGACTCGACGTCGAACCTCGTCTATGGTCCGGCGGAAACGTTGACCGAGTTGTCGGGCGTGCACGACCTTCACGCCGGCGACCTGCTCGCGACCGGCACGCCGGCCGGCTGCGCACTCAGCATCCCGTCGCCGCTCAAGCAGCGAGCGGTCGCGCTCTTTCCCGAATCCGTCAAATGGAAGATGTTCATGAAGGTGCAGGCGGGGCGAGCGCAGTATCTGAAGGCCGGCGACATCGTCGAAGCCCGGATCGCGAGCCGCGACGGAACGATCGATCTGGGCGTGCAACGTAACGAAATCGTGGACGAAGCGGCATGAACGGCATCGCGACCCAGGACGACGTGCTTGCGATTGAAGCACAGGGCCTTCCGCCGGATCTTCCGACCAGCACGTACGAGATGATCTGCGCCGGTGCGGCCATCGATCCGTCCGCCCCGGCCCTCTCCTTTTTCATGACCGCCGACGCGCACCGCGACGCCGAATGCTGGACCTATCGCGAGCTGGTCCGTGACATCGCGCGCACGGCCAACCTGTTCGCGCGCCTCGGCGTGAATTCGAATTCCGTGATCGCTTACGTGCTGCCCAATCTTCCCGAAACACATTTCGTGATCTGGGGCGGGCAGGCGACCGGCATCGTATGCGCGATCAATCCGCTGCTGGAAGGCGAAGCGATAAGCAATCTGCTCAACGCGGCCGGTGCCAGCGTGCTTGTGACGCTCGCGCCATTTCCCGGGACCGATCTCTGGCAAAAAGTCGTGGAGATCCTTCCCCGGGTCGAGTCGCTGCGGCATCTCGTGTTGGTCAATCTGGCCGATCGCGTGCGGGGCACGGCGCAATCAGCAGCCCGAACGCTCCAGCATGACGCGTGCATGAAGCTGCACGGCGATGGTGGTTTGCGCGGCGCGGTGCCTGCGCACATCCAGATCCACGACTTCGGTACGGAAATTGCGCGGGAATCCGGTACGGCACTCGACAATGCACGCCGCATTCAACCCGACGACATGTCCTCTTACTTCTGTACCGGTGGAACCACCGGGTTGCCGAAAATCGCGATGCGCAGTCACGGCAACGAAGTGGCGAATGCGTGGAGCGCCGGGCGATTCTTCGGCGACAGTATCGGCCCCGGCAAAACGACTTTTTGCGGCTTGCCGCTCTTTCACGTCAATGCCGCGATGGTGACCGGCCTCCTGCCGTTCTCGCGCGGCGCCCATGTCGTGCTCGGCACACCGCAGGGCTACCGAGGTGACGGTGTCGTCAAACGTTTCTGGGAAATCGTCGAACATCATCGCATCAATTTCTTCAGTGGCGTCCCGACACTTTATGCTTCGCTGCTCGACATTCCGGTCGGCGATCATGTTATCGACTCGCTCGAATACGGCCTGTGCGGTGCCGCGCCGATGCCGGTCGGGGTCTTCAAGGCCTTCCAGGAAAAGACGGGCATCCGGATTCTCGAAGGTTACGGCCTGACCGAAGGAACGTGCGTGAGCAGCGTCAACCCGACGACCGGCGAGCGCAGGCTCGGGTCGATCGGGCTTCGCATCCCCTTCCAGGCGATGAAAGCCGTCGTCGTGGACGAAGCCGGACGGTATCTGCGCGATTGCGCGGCTAACGAAGAGGGGCTGCTGGTCATCTCCGGGCCGAACGTTTTCACCGGCTACACGCATGCCGACCAGAACAAGGCCCTCTGGCTCGATCTCGGCGACGGCAAGCGCTGGCTCAACACCGGCGACCTCGGCCGATGCGACGTCGACGGTTACTTCTGGCTGACCGGCCGCAAGAAGGATCTGATCATCCGCGGCGGACACAATATCGACCCGGCGACAATCGAGGAACCGCTGCATCGGCACCCGGCGGTCCAGATCGCCGCGGCAATCGGGCGCCCCGACGCATATGCCGGTGAATTGCCGGTCGCGTATGTTCAACTCAAGCCGGGTATGACCGCCACCGAGCACGATCTGGACAGGTTCATGCAGCAGGAGATCACCGAGCGCGCCGCCCTGCCCAAGCACGTCCGAATCGTCGAAGCGATCCCGCTCACGGGCGTCGGCAAGATATTCAAACCGGAACTCAAACGCCGCGAGACAGGTGACGCGATACGTGCTGCATTGGACCAGGGCGGAGCCCCCGGCGCATCAGTCGACGTCGCAACCAACGCTTCCGGCGGAATGTCGGTCGTGGTCGAGCTGAGCGATCCAGCGCACGGGACCGCAGCACGCCTGGTGCTGGGCCGGTTTCCGTTTGCGTTCTCGATTTCGATCGCCGCGAGGCCGGTACGGTCGCCTGGATCGACAGCGACAGATCTGCGGTGACGGAGGCGCACGACTAGCCGCGATAACACAAACCCGGAAAGCGGCTCGTCATGACAAATAAGGCATCCGAATCAGTTGTGATTAATTAACAGGATCGAGACAGAGGAGACACAGGATGAATTTGACGCGAATGACGCGTTTCGCAGGCGTGGCGGTTTGTATCTGCACGGCTGCACTTGTCGACAATGCGGACGCACAGACGGCCGGAAGCATCACCACATCGGTGGGATGGCTGCACATATCGCCACAGGGCAACGCAACGCCGCTGACCGTGCAAAGCGTTGGCGGCGCACCGGTGAATCGGCAAATGGCCGGTACCGGCGCGCACGCCAGCTCGACCGATACGATGGGAATCACCACCGAGTACTACGTCACCGACAACATCGGTGTCGCGATGCTTCTTGGACTGCCTCTGAAAGTGAATCTGATCGGTGACGGGACGTTGCAGAAGTATGGCACCCTCGGCACGACACGGCCGATGCCGCCTGCCATCGAGCTTCGATATCACCTGTTTTCCGCTGCTTCGAAATTCCGTCCCTATGCGGGACTTGGCGTGAACTACACGTGGTTCACCCAGGTTCGGGCAACCAACAGCCAATTCATCTCCGACAGCTTTGGGCCGGGCGGCTCGGCGCACGCGACACTCAGCGCATCGTGGAACCCTGTGTTCGAGCTGGGGGCGAGTTACGCGATGACCAAACACTGGTCTGTCGGTACTTCCATCAACTACATGCCGGTGAAGACCCACCTCACGTTATACGGGCAGACCGCGACCGGGACCGGGACACAGATCGTTTCCACATCGACGCTCCGACTCAATCCCGTCAGCGTTTTCTTGAACGTCGCTTACACGTTCTAACCGACGCGCCCGCATGGAAGCAACACTTTGGATCGAACGATGAAACGACAGGCTCTCAAGACCATTCTCTTTGCGTTGCCCAAGGTTCTGGACCTGACGGCGCGCCGCTTTCCCGCCTATCGTGATCGCCTCAAGGAGCGCAATCTCGTCGCATGGATCGGGCTCATGGATCACAGCATCGGTCGCGCCATCGAGTTCAGGAATGGCCGCATTCGGTCGCGCGCCGGCAAGCATCCGCGGCCCGACGTGCGCATGGCGTTCAAGGATGTCGCCACCGCCCTGAAGTTCCTTTCCCCCAACCCGGACCAAGGCGAAATCGTCCACGCCGCGAAGAACTTCAAGGTGGTCACTGAGGGCGACGACGAACTGCTGGTCTGGCTCATGCAAACCTTGAGCATGATGCGCACCGTCGGTCTGCCGATGGGCACGCCCATGCGCGACGGCACGCGACGCTATACCACCTGCACCAATGGCGGGCCCCTGTTCGTCTACGTCAAGGATGGCCGCATCGTTCGCGTGACCCCCATCGAGCTGGACGATACGGATGCATCGAGTTGGGTGATCGAGGCACGTGGACGCCGCTTCAGCCCGCCACGGCGAGCATTGGTCGCACCGCACGCGTTGACCCTCAAGTCGCTGGTGTACTCCGACAAGCGCATCCTTCATCCGATGAAACGGGTCGACTTCGACCCGGACGGCGAGCGCAATCCCCAGAACCGCGGCAAGTCCGGCTATGTGCGTATCAGTTGGGACGAAGCCCTCGACATCGTCGCCAAGGAGATCAACCGGCAGAAGCGCGTTCACGGCCCCGGTTCCATCACTTTCCCGATGTCGTCTCACCACCAGTGGGGCAACGTGGGCTACTACCTCAGCGCGCTGACGCGCTTCGCCAACCTGATCGGCTTCACCCGCGTCGCCGCGAATCCGGACAGCTGGGAAGGCTGGTACTGGGGCGCCATGCATCATTTCGGCAACTCGATGCGGGTCGGCGTGCCCTCCGGCTACGGCGGCCTCGAGGATGGTCTGAAGGAGGCCGAAATGATCGTCTTCTGGTCCTGCGACCCCGAAAGTACCAACGGGGCCTATGCAGGGTTCGAGGGAACGCCGCGCCGCCTATGGGCCAAGGAGCTCGGCATCGAGTTCGTTCACATCGACCCGCACTGCAATCCGACCGCACAGCTGCTGGGCGGCCGCTGGATCCCGGTCCGGCCGCAAACCGACGCCGCCCTGGCGACTGCGATCATGTACGTCTGGACCGTGGAGGGCCTGTACGACAAGGATTACGTCGCGACGCGCACGACCGGTTTCGACGATTGGAAAGCCTACCTTCTGGGCGAAACCGACGGTATCCCCAAGACTCCCGAGTGGCAGGAAAGCGAGACCGGCGTGCCGGCCAAGGACGCCCGTGCGCTCGCGCGCCTGTGGGGAAAGAAGAAAGTGCACCTCGCTGTCGGCATGACCGGCGCGGGATTCGGTGGCGCGGGCCGCGGGGCGACCGGCGCGCAATGGGCGCGCTGCATGATCATGATGATGTCCATGCAGGGCTGGGGCAAGCCGGGCGTGAATTTCGGCTGCCTCGAAATCGGCGTCCCGCACGATCTGCAGTTTTACTTCCCCGGTTACGCGGACGGCGGCATTTCCGGCGACCTGGCGTGGACCGCCAATGCGGTGGACAACTACCAGCGCATGCCGCACATCCTGACCATGAATCCCGTCAAGCAGATGGTGCCTCGACAGCAGATGCCCGATGCGATTCTCAACGGCCACGCCACCGGCTATCTCTGGGACGGCATGTCCCAGGAGGCCCAGTTTGCGCCGTTCACGTACCCGATGCCCGGCTATTCGCCGATCCACATGATCTACCGCTACGGCGGATCCGCGTTCAGTACCGTGACGAATTCCGGACGCTGGACGGAGGCGTATCGGCACTCGAGCATCGAGTTCGTCGTGAATCAGTCGATCTGGATGGAAGGCGAAGCCCAGTTCGCCGACATCATCCTGCCCGCGTGCACGTCGCTGGAGCGTTGGGACATTGGGGAATGGGCGAATTCAGGTGGTTACGCCCACCATGGGTATGGCACGGTCAACCATCGCATGCTGACGCTGCAGCACAAATGCATCGAACCCTTGGGCGAGTCCCGCTCCGACTACGACATTTTCACCGCTATCCTGACCCGGCTGGGCCTGGGGGGCGTTTTCACCGAAGGCTGCGGCGATCTCGACTGGGTCAAGCGCGTCTTCGATTCGTCGGATCTGCCCGATCACATTTCGTGGCGCGCATTTTGCCGCAAGGGCTACTTCGTCGTGCCGCCAGAAAAGCCCGAGCTGCGCCATCCCGTGGACATGCGCTGGTATGCGGAAGGCAGAATGAAGGACCTGCCGGAACCTCATCCGCTGCCGTCACAGTTCTCGGAAAAATTCGGCAACGGCCTGCAGACGCCGAGCGGCAAGCTGGAGTTCGTGCCCGAGTTGCTGAAGCGGCACACTGCGGACAATCCGGAGCGGCCACCGCTCAACCGGTATATCCCCTCGTGGGAGGGATTGCGCTCGGACCAGGCTCGGCGCTACCCGCTGCAATTGATCGCCACCCACAGCCGCTACAGTTTTCATACCCACTGTGACGGCAAGAATTCTGCGGTGAACGGCATCGACGATCACCGCGCGCTGATCGCGGGGCACCGGTTCTGGCTCCTGAGGCTCAATCCGGCTGACGCCGCCGCTCGACACATTGCCCATCGCGATCTCGTCAAAGTACACAACGACCGCGGCGCCGTGATCTGTGCGGCCGATGTCTCGCCGCTGGTGAACGCTGGCGTGGTGAAGTCCTACGAGGCGAGCGCGGAATTTCAGTTGATCGAGATCGATGGTGAGCAAGTCGAGATTGGCGGCTGCATGAACATGCTTACCCCCGACCGCCCGCAGACCTCCGGCACCAGCAGCATGAGCCCGAATTCCTGCCTCGTGCAGGTCGAGAAATGGCGCGGTGCCGAAGCATTCATGCTCGGTCGCGCAGCGTGAGGAATGTCACATGAGCAAATGGAACCTGATTATCAAAGTCGGCCGTTGCGAGAACTGCCAGAACTGTGTGATCGCCGCGCGGGACGAGCACGTCGGCAATGACTTCCCCGGTTACGCGGCACCCGCCTCGGCCAACGCCGAGAGCCCCATCCGCATCCTGCGTCGTGTACACGGTGCGTCGCACATGATCGAGACCACTTATCTGCCGGTCATGTGCAACCACTGCGACGACGCGCCCTGCATGCGTGTGGGCGGTAGCGCCATTCGCAAGCGCGCCGACGGCATCGTCATCATCGATCCGGACAAGGCACGAGGCCGAAAGGACATCGTGAAGGCATGCCCGTACAAGGCGATCGTCTGGAACGAAGAACTGCAACTGCCTCAGATCTGGATCTTCGATGCTCATTTGCTCGACCAGGGATGGTCGCGTCCGCGTTGCCAGCAGTCGTGCCCCACCGATGTCTTCGAGACGGTCAAGCTCGATGACACGGCGATGGCCGAGAAGGCCCGGCGCGAGGGACTCAAGGTATTGCGCCCCAACCTGAGCACGAAGCCCCGCGTGTGGTACAGCGGCCTGGAGCGCTGGGAAACGTGCTTCGTCGGCGGAAGTGTCAGTGCCCAGGCAGCGGACGGGGTCGAGTGTGTCGCCGGTGCGGCCGTCGCCTTGTATGTCGATAATCAGCAGGTAGCCGAAACCGTCTCGGACGACTTCGGCGATTTCCAGTTCGACGGCCTGGCCAGGGGAAGCGGCCGCTACCGAGTCAAGATCCGACATGCCCTCGGCAACGCCTGGCGCGAGTGCGAATTGGGCGACAGTACCTACCTGGGCGAGATCAGGCTCAGTCAATCGACAAACGCCGTGGCGATCGAGTGCGCATGATCCGAAAGGCTGTCGGCTCGCACGTGCGGACCGATGCGCGCCGTCGTTGCTCGCCGCACTCGTGATCGGCGGCACGGAATGAAGAAGAGGCTCGCGCGGTGCGAGCCTCTTTTGCATGATGTCGCCATCGCCGCGCCGCGCGCAACGCATCGGCCGTTGCCGATGTATCGCCGGGCGAACGCATCCGTCGCCGATGCGGCGGCATCGACTCCGCCGCTTACCCGAGCGGCACGACACTCCCGAGCAGGATCCGCACGAGCGTCGCCTGGCGCGTGACGCCCGTCTTCGAGAAGATCGCACGCAGGTGCGTGCGCGCCGTGTTCTTGCTGATTCCCGATTCGTCCGCGGCTTCCTCCAGCGTCAGCCCGTTGGTCAGCAGCAGCGCGAGCGACGTCTCGGCCGGCGTCAGGTCGAACAGCTTGCGGATGATTTCCTGCGCGCCCTGCGGCTTGCGGTCGGGGTCGCGCAGGAACAGCGTGACGGCCGGCCGGCGCTTGTTGTCCTCCGACCAGTCGGACAGCAGCACGGTGCGCACCAGCAGCCCGAGACGCGGCTTGTCGAAACTGCGCGTGATCGGCATCGCCTCGACGGTCGCCGCAGCCGTGCCGTGATGTCCCATCACCGCGTGGCGGATCAGCCGCTTGAGCGTGCGGTTCTCCTGCGCATCGGTCGCCTCGATCGTGCCGCGCGCAATCGTCAGACCATTGTTCTGCTTCAGGATCTCGTCGGCGACGCTGTTCATGTCGATGATCGTGCCGTTCTCGTCGAGCGTGATCGTGCCGATCTGCATCCGGTTGATCGCGTTCGCGTAGATCGACCGCTCAACCTCGGCCGTGTCGAGCCGCGAATGGAGCTCGACCGCGCGCTTCAGGTGCGGCAGCAGCAGCGCGCAGATCGCCTTGTCGCGCGCGGAGAACTGCTTCGACGCATGGTTGCGGCACACGCGGAACCGGCACTCGACGCCCGACGGCGTGCGCAGGTCCGCGCCGAGGATGTAGCGCACGTCCGCCGGCTTCAGGAACTGCTTGTACAGCTCGCTCGACAGCCAGCCCGTATCGCCGAACACGTCGTCGACCGTGACCACGCGATCGGCCGGCAGGCCGACGAACGGGTCGAGCGAATAGTAGTAGTTGTTGTACGACGCCTCGCCGTCACCCGGCACGACCGGGCCGTATTCCGACGCATGCACGGACAGCGGCGCGCGGCGGTCGCTCGCAGCGGCGCGCAGGATCAGCGTCACGTAGTTGGCCTGCAGCAACCGGCGAACCAGCTCGAGCGCCCCCGCCCACGGCGGCGTTTCCAACGGTCCCTGGTAGATGCGCGCCATCAGCTCGCTGAAATCCGCGACGCCGATGCCGGCCTCCTCACTTGTTGACTGGCTCTCTTGCGGAGCCCATCTCGTCTCCATCAGCACGCTCCATCCTCCATGCAACTTGTATTCCGTGCGATTCATCCGCGCCGCCATGATTAAGACTCGTCTTAATTCCGGCGTCATCGGGACATTCACTGAATGGTGAGCTTTGGCCAATCGGACGCGCGAACCATCGTCCAATCGGATGATGTGGCGCCCTGCCCGCTGCGCTGGAATGCCCGTCAAGCCGTGCCGACAAGCGTCCGGCGCGGGCTCAGGGAAAACCGCGACGCGGGTTTACCTGATTCAGACCGCATCCGATTCAGACAGGAGTTCCAATGCCACTCGACCCTCAGGCGCAAGCGCTGCTCGCCGCGCTCGCCCAAGCGCCCGCGATCGATTTCGATCAACTGACCGTGCCCGCGTACCGCGCGAGCCTCGCCGGAGGCGGCGCGTTCGCGCCCGGCGACGCGATTGCCGCCGAAGAGGACTGGCAGATCCCCGCACCGGGTCGTCAGTTATCCGCACGACTGTATCGGCCCGATGCCGACGGGCCGTTGCCGCTGACCGTGTTTTTCCACGGCGGCGGCTTCGTCGCATGCGGTATCGATTCGCACGCAAACGTGTGCCGCAGCCTTGCCAGACGGGCGCGCACGCTCGTGCTGTCGGTCGATTACCGGCTCGCGCCCGAAGCGCGCTTCCCGGCAGCCGCGCAGGACGCATGCGATGCCGTGCGCTGGGCCGCCGCCAGTGCGCGCGATCTCGGCGCGCGCGCCGGTGCGATCGCCGTGGCCGGCGATAGCGCCGGCGGCAACCTGGCCGCGGTCGCCGCGTTGCAGCTGCGCGGCTCGGGCATCGCGATCGCGCACCAGTTGCTGCTGTATCCGGTCGTCGATTGCGCGACCGAGCATCCGTCGTACGAATCGCTCGGTGAAGGCTATTTCCTGACGGCGGACGCCATGCGCTGGTTCAAGCGCCAGTATTTCGACGACGGCGCCGACCGCGCATCGCCGCTCGCGAGCCCGCTCGCGGTGGCGGACCTGTCGGGCGCGGCGCCGGCCACGATCGTGAGCGCGGAATTCGATCCGTTGCGCGACGAGGCCGAAGCGTATGCCCTGCGTCTCGCGCAGGCCGGCACGCCGGTCTCGCTCGTGCGCTGGCCGGGCCAGCTGCACGGCTTCGCGAGCATGCTCGGCGCGGTCGACGCGGCCGATCGCGTGCTGACCTTCGGCGCCGACGCGCTGCGCCGCGCATTCGATGCGACGGAGGCGCAATGACGCTCGCCACTACGCCGGAAATCGTCGACGAACTGCGGGCGGGACGGATGGTCCTGCTCGTCGACGAAGAGGATCGCGAAAACGAAGGCGACCTCGTGATCGCGGCCGATCACGTGACGCCCGACGCGATCAACTTCATGGCGCGCTTCGGGCGCGGGCTGATCTGCCTGACGCTGACCGCCGAGCGCTGCGAGCAACTGCGCCTGCCGCCGATGGCCAATCACAACGGCACGCCGTTCGGCACCGCGTTCACCGTCAGCATCGAGGCGGCCGAAGGCGTGACGACCGGCATTTCCGCGGCCGATCGGGCGCGGACGATCCGCGCGGCGGTCCGCGCGGGCGCGCGCCCCGACGATCTCGTGCAGCCCGGCCACGTGTTTCCGATCGCCGCGCGCCCAGGCGGCGTGCTGGTGCGAGCCGGGCACACCGAGGCCGGCTGCGATCTCGCGGCGCTTGCCGGGCTCACGCCCGCGTCGGTGATCTGCGAGGTGATGAGCGACGACGGCACGATGGCGCGGCTGCCGGAGCTGAAGACGTTCGCCGCGCATCACGGGCTGAAGATCGGCACGATCGCGGACCTGATTCATTACCGCCGCGAGCACGAGTCGCTCGTCGAACGTGTCGGCGAACGGCCGCTGCATACGCCGTGGGGCCGGTTCCGCGCGATCGAGTATCGCGACACCGTGCACGGCGCGCCGCATCTCGCGCTGGTGCGAGGCGAGCCCGATCCGTCGACGCCCGTGCTGACGCGCGTGCACGAATGCCATTCGCTGCTCGACCTGCTCGACGCGGAACCGTCCGCGCATTCGTGGCCGCTGCACGCGGCGCTGCAGCGGATCGATGCGGCCGGCTGCGGCGTCGCGGTGCTGCTCGACTGCGACATGCGCGGCGACGCGATGCGAACGCCCGCCGGCCACGCACGCCGCGACGGCCGCGTGACGGGGATCGGATCGCAGATCCTGCGTGACCTCGGCGTGCGACGGCTGAACGTGCTGTCGAGCCCGTTCCGGCTGCCGGCGCTGTCGGGGCACGATCTGGAAATCATGGCGTTCATCCCGCTCGGCGACGACGATCCGGAAAGCGCGCGCGCCGCCCACGCGAGCCCGCTGCGGGCGGCGTGATGCCGGGCTGACGAGCGCGCGCCGCCCGCCCTTTCACCGGCCCACGGGCCTCCGCCTGACAGGCTATCGTTTGTTTTTGTGAATTACAGTCTCGGGTTTGTATTTTGCCGATACATACCATAGACTGTATTTTTCGATTACAAGCGATCGCCTGTCATTTCGCGGAGAGCCCATGCCATTCCCGGTCCAGACCTTGAGTCAGTTGCGCCCGATCCTCGTCGGCTTCCGGAAGTCGGCGGGGCTCACGCAGGCGCAGCTCGCCGCCCGTCTCGGCGTGACCCAACAGTCGTACGCGCAGCTCGAAGCCAATCCGTCCGCGGTCAGCATCGAACGGCTTTTCAAGGTGCTGAACGTGCTCGGCGTTCGCCTGACGCTCGTGCCGGGTACCCCGGACGACACAACGGTGCCCGACGACACCACGCCAGCGCTCAAGCGCGCACCGGCCGCACGCGGCCGCTCGCCCGGCGCGCCCGGTTCGTCGGATGTGCCGGCTCGCCCGCCGGCCGCCGCGAAGGCGCCATCCGCCACCGCGCGGAAACGGTCTGCCGCGGCGACACCCGGCAAGTCTCGGAACCCCACGCGGGAGGACTGGTGACGATGGCCCGCCGTCCCCGCCACGACCGCCTCGACCTGTGGATGAACGGCATCCCGGTCGGACACTGGGAAGTCCGGCGCGGCGTCGAGCGCCTCATCTACCTGCCGGCATGGATCGACGATCCGCAAGGGCGTCCGCTGTCGCTGTCGCTGCCGTTCACGCCGGGCAACCAGCCGCACCAGGGCGCGATCGTCGCCGATTATTTCGACAACCTGCTGCCGGACAGCCAGCCGATCCGCCGCCGCATCGCGCAGCGCTACCGGCTCGGGTCGACGGCTCCGTTCGAACTGCTCGCGTCGATCGGCCGCGATTGCGTCGGGGCGCTGCAGTTGCTGCCGCCGGACGAAACCCCGATCGACCTCGAATCGATCGACGGCACCGTGCTCGACGACGCGGCCGTGGCCGACGTGCTGCGCCACGCAACCGCCGCGCCGCTGCCCGGCCACGCGGAGCCGGACGGCGAGCTGCGCCTGTCGATCGCCGGCGCGCAGGAAAAGACCGCGCTGCTGCGCGACGGCAAGCGCTGGCTGCTGCCGGCGGGCAGCACACCGACCACGCATATCTTCAAGCTGCCGCTGGGGCGTGTCGGAAACATGCAGGCCGACATGCGCACATCGGTCGAGAACGAATGGCTGTGCTCGAAGATCGTCGCCGCATACGGCCTGCCCGTCGCCGCGTGCGATATCGGCCGGTTCGACGACCAGAAGGCGCTGATCGTCGAGCGCTTCGACCGTCACCCGTCCCGTGACGGCACGTGGATCCTGCGGCTGCCGCAGGAGGACATGTGCCAGGCGACCGGCACGCCGTCGGGCGCCAAATACGAATCCGACGGCGGCCCGGGCATCTCGACGATCATGGGCATCCTCGCGAATTCCGCCGATGCCGCGCAGGACCGGCGGAATTTCTTCGTCACGCAGCTCGTGTTCTGGGTGCTCGCGGCCATCGACGGCCACGCGAAGAATTTCAGCATCGCGCACCTGCCGGGCAATACGTATCGCAGCACGCCGCTGTACGACGTGCTGTCCGCGCACCCGATCATCGGCACGCGACGCAACCAGCTGCCGCCGCGCCGCGCACGGCTCGCGATGGCCGTCTGCGGGAAGAACCGCCATTACGTGATCGGCGACATCCAGCCGCGTCACTGGATCGCGCAAGGCGCGCGCGTCGGTCTGACCGAACACGACGTGCGCGCGGCCATGGCCGATGTGGCCGCGCGCACCGAACCGGTGATCGCCGCCGTCGCGTCGGGGATTCCGGCGGATTTCCCGGCGGACGTGGCCGATGCGATCTTCGACGGGATGCGTCGTCAGGCGCGCAAGCTGGGTACTGCCGAGTAGGCGGTGTGGGCGCGGCCCGGGCGGCGGGTCATCCACGTGGACGATGCCGCCCCGCACCGACTCAGCACAATGGTCGCCGTGCCCATTCCCGACGCCCGCCCGACATGGAACCCGCCACGCTCGATACCGCATTCAGCCCGCTGCAGATCGGACCGCTGACGCTGCGCAACCGCCTGATCAAATCCGCGACCAACGAAGGGATGACGCCGAACGGCGTGCCGTCGCGCGCGCTCGTCGGGTTTCATGAGCGTATCGCCGCAGGCGGCGCCGCGCTGACGACCGTCGCGTACTGTGCGGTCAGCGACGACGGCCGCACGTTCGTCGACCAGGCGCGGCTCGATGCGCCGACGGTCCGGCAATTCCGTGCGCTGACCGACGCGGTCCATCGTCAAGGCGCGGCGGCGTCCGCGCAGATCACGCATGGCGGCTGCTTCACGTTCCTGCCGTCGCTGTCGACGAAACGACCGTTGAGCGCATCGGGCGGCTTCAACAAGGTCGGCGTGATGAGTGGCCGTTTCCTGAAGCAGGCGATGACGCGCGACCAGATGACCGCGATCGCCGACGAATTCGCACGGGCGGCGCGACATGCGCGCGACGCGGGCTTCGATGCAGTCGAGATCCACATGGGACACGGTTATCTGCTGAGCCAGTTCCTGTCGCCGCTGTACAACCGTCGTCGTGACGCGTACGGCGGCGATGCGGCGCGCCGCGCGGCGTTTCCCGTCGAGGTGCTGGGCCGCGTCCTCGACGCGGTCGGCCGCGATCTCGCCGTGGTTTGCAAGATCGGCGTGACCGAAGGCGTGCGCGGCGGCGGAACCGCCGACGACGCGTGCGAGATCGCGCGGCGGCTTGAGGCCGAGGGTGCGCACCTGCTGGTGCTGAGCGGCGGGATGAACGTCGAGTCGGTGTGGCAGCTGTTCGGCAGCCCGCTGCCGGGCGACGCGCGCGCGAACGCCGACAACGCGATCGTGCGTGCCGCGATGACGCTGCAGAAGCTCACCGAGCCGAGGATGGGCGCATTTCGGGAGATGTATTTCCTCGAGCATTCGAAGCAGGTGCGAGGGGCCGTCCGGATGCCGCTCGCGTATCTCGGCGGCGTGCGTTCCCGCGAGAACGTCGCGCTGGCGATGCGCGAAGGATTCGACGCGGTGGCGCTGGCCCGCGCGCTCGTGTTCGAGCCGGACTTCGTGAACGCGCTGCACGACGGCCGGCTCGCGCAGTCGGGCTGCACGTCATGCAACCGCTGCGTCGTGTCGATGTACACGCCGGGCGGCACCGCGTGCGTGCTCAAGCCGCCGAACGACCCGGAGCCGAACCGCGTGCCGGCCGTGGGGGCTTGAGGCTTGAGGTTACGCAGCGGCTGATTCCGCGGTCACGATCGTGCGCCTGCCGCTCAGCCGGCGTCGCGGGCCCGCCCCAGCGCCGCGAGGTTCCCTTCCCCGAATCCGTGGTGCCCCTGCCGCTGCACGATCTCGAAGAAGATCTCGCCCGGCCGGCGCTTGACGAAGGTCTGGAAGAACAGGCGCGGCACGCCATCGCTGCCGATCTCGCCGTCGACCAGCACGGCGCGGCGGCGCAGCGCGTCGAGATCGACGCCGTGCCCCGGCAGCCGCGCATCGACTTCGTCGTAATAGCGCGCCGGCGGCTCGATGAATTCGACGCCGTTCGCACGCAGCGCATCGACGCTCGCCAGGATGTCGTCGGTCGACAGCGCAACGTGCTGGACACCTTCGCCCGGGTGGTCGGGCAGATACGCGTGCATCAGTTCGGTGCGCCGCGTGCCTTCCTCGTAGACCGGAATCCGCACCGCGCCGCACGGCGACACCATCACGCGCGATTCTTCCGACACATGCCAGTGGGCGTCGATTTCGTGGATTTCGCGGAAGTGCAGCAGGTCGTGATAAAAGTCGAGCCACTCGCGCATGCGCCCCGCGCCGACCGTCTGCGTGAAGTGGTCGACCTGCTGCAGGCCCGTGCCGACGCAGTCGACATCGGTATGCGCGGTCGCGATGTCGATCGGCCGGAAATCGATGTCGAAGATCGAGATGTCGCCAACACCGCCGCGCTGGCCGTCCCGCCCGCGCCAGCGGTCGACGAAATAGAGGTGCGAATCGCCGATCCCCTGGATCGCGGGAATCTTCAGCTCGCCGACCCCGATCCGCTCGCCCTCGAACGCCCACGCGCCGAGCTCGATCGCGCGCTCGAACGCGCGGCGCGCGCTGGCCACGCGCAGCCCGATCGCGCAGACGCCCATCCCGTATTCCTCTGCATAGCGCGCAGCGAACGAATCGGGCTCGGCGTTGACCAGGAACTGCATCTGTCCTTGCCGGTACAGCGTGACGTTCTTGCTCACATGGCGCGCGATCGCCTTGAACCCGAGCTGCTCGAAGCGTTGCGCGAGCGTGTCCGGCACCGGTGCCGCGAATTCGACGAATTCGAGTCCGGCCATCCCGAGCGGATTGGCGGCCGGATCGGCAACGGGCGGCGTATCGCTGGACAGGGGGTGGGAATTGCCGGGCATTCCAGTCTCCGGGGGCATGCGGTCGATGGGGATGACGCCCGGCGCGCGCGGCACGCCCGGCCGATGTGACGGCCGGACAACCGCCCGATTCGGGCGAGGTTTCGATGGTCCAGATTTTAACCAGATCGTTCACGGCGGCACACCCTGGCTGAACGGGATATTGGTGTCGCGCCTAGTGCAAACCCGAAAATCGTTCGATAATCGCACACAACTGAACGATAATCGCGCACTTTGACCGATCGGCTAATTGCCGCCGTGCGGCGCGCGCCCTATTCTCCGTTCACCCATCGACTTCAATGCAGCATCGGACGCGGCGCCGCCACGATTCCACGATGCGCCGTGCCAGGAGACATCGCCATGACCCCAACCTTCGACACCCTCGACGCCGCCGCCGGCGCCCGCGCGCGCAGCCAGGCCCGCAAGGCCGCGATCGGCAGCTTTGTCGGCGCCGTCGTCGACTGGTACGACTTCCTGCTGTACGGGATCGTCGCCGCACTCGTCTTCAATTCCGAATTCTTCCCGAAGGTCAGCCCGACCATGGGCACGCTCGCGGCTTTCGCGACCTTCGGCGTCGGCTTCCTGTTCCGCCCGCTCGGCGGTGTCGTGTTCGGCCATTACGGCGACCGGCTCGGCCGCAAGCGGATGCTCGTGCTGACCGTCATGCTGATGGGGCTGTCGACCGTCGCGATCGGCCTGCTGCCGAGCTTCGCGACGATCGGCTGGTGGGCGCCCGTGTTGCTGGTGCTGATGCGTGCGATCCAGGGCTTCGCGGTCGGCGGCGAATGGGGCGGCGCGGCGCTGATGGCCGTCGAGAGCGCGCCGAAGCAGAAGAAGGCGTTCTACAGCAGCGGCGTGCAGGTCGGCTACGGCGTCGGCCTCGTGCTGGCGACGGGGATCGTGTCGATCCTGAGCCATACGCTCGGCGAGGCCGCCTTCAAGTCGTGGGGCTGGCGTCTGCCGTTCGTGTTCAGCATCGTGCTGGTGCTGATCGGGCTGTGGGTCCGCAAGAGCATGGACGAGTCGCAGGAGTTCGTCGAGAAGGTCGAGCACGGCAACCGCAAGCTCCGCCTGCCGGTGCTGGAGGCACTGACGCGCCATCCGAAGGCGTTCCTGCTGATCGTCGCGCTGCGGCTCGCCGAGCTGTTCACGATGTATATCGTCACCGCGTTCGCGCTCAGCTATTCCACGTCGAACCTCGGCATGTCACGCGACCTGTTCCTGAACATCGGCCTGCTGGTCGGTGCGGTGAGCTGCGTGACGATCCCGTGCTTCGCGTGGCTCGCCGACCGCTTCGGCCTGCGCCGCATCTACCTGATCGGCGCGGTGATCGGTCTCGCGTCGGCGGTGCCGTTCTTCGTCGCGCTGGAATCGCGCTCGATCGCGTGGATCGTGGTCTTCTCGATCCTGCTGGCGAATGCCGCGCACGACATGGTCGTGAGCGTCCAGCAGCCGCTCTTCACCGAGCTGTTCGGTGCGGAATACCGCTACAGCGGCGCGGGCGTCGGCTATCAGTTCGCGAGCGTCGTCGGCGGCGGGTTCACGCCGTTCATCGCGGTGGCGCTGGTCAGCGTGGCCGGCGGTTCGTGGCACCTCGTCGCCGGCTATCTGGCGGTGGGCTGCCTGATCTCGCTGGTGGTCGCCGCGCGGATGCGGGCAGCGCAGTGAGGCAATGACCGAATGGCCGGCCGCGATACGCGCCGGCCATTTCCGCATCGACCGCCATCTCCGACCGGGCAAGGGAATCGCGCCCCGCGCAACGTCAAACACGGTCAATCCCGCGGACAGAAGCCCCTTTTCCCCTCTGAACATTCCACGCCACCCGCCGACCAATGGCATCATATGGGCCTACGTTAGTCACAGATACGCCCCCATATCATGTCGAATCTCATCGTCCACGGCGGCACTCCGCTGCGCGGGGACATCAAGCCGTCCGCGAACAAGAACGCCGTCCTGCCGATTCTGTGCGCCACCCTGTTGAGCGATCAGCCGCTGCGCCTCGTCGGCGTGCCCGACATCACCGACGTGCGCAAGATCCTCGACATCTTCCGCACGCTCGGCAGCGACGTGTCGGTCGACTTCACGACAGGCATTCTCGATCTCCACCATCGCAACACGACGTTCGACCCGGCCGTTCACCGCCTGCCCGAGGCGATGCGCTCGTCGATCATGCTGATTCCGCCGCTGCTCGCACGCTTCGGTGTCGCACGCCTCGAGAACGACGTGAAGGGCTGCACGCTCGGCGTGCGCGAAATCGATCCGCACGTCGAAGTGTTCGAGCGCTTCGGCGCGCACATCCAGCGCACGCCCGATTCGCTGATCGTCCGTGCCGACGGCCCGCTGACGGCCAACGATCACTGGCTCGACTACGCATCGGTCACGACCACCGAAAACTTCGCGCTGTGCGCGACGGCGGCGGGCGGAACGTCGACGCTGATGAATGCGGCCTCCGAGCCGCACGTGCAGGAGTTCTGCCAGTTCCTCGCGATGATCGGCGTCGCGATCGAAGGCATCGGCACGTCGCGCCTGTGCGTGACGGGCGGCGGCAAGCTCGGCGGCGGCGAATTCCGCTTCGCCGAGGATTTCCACGAAATCGCGACGTTCCTCGCGCTGGGTGCGATCACGGGCGGCGACATCACCGTGCGCAACTCGTCGCCGGAGCATTTCCCGCTGATCGACCGCACGTTCGCGAAATTCGGCGTGCACGTCACGCACCGCGACGGCTGGTCTCGCGCGGAACGCGACGGCCCGCTGCGCGTGCGGCGGCCGTTCACGCAGAACATCCTGACCAAGGTCGAAGCCGCGCCCTGGCCGTACCTGCCGGTCGACCTGCTGCCGATCTTCATCGCGCTCGGCGTGCGCGCGGAAGGCAGCGCGATGTTCTGGAACAAGGTCTACGACGGCGCGCTCGGCTGGTCCGGCGAACTGTCGAAGTTCGGCGCGCACGTGCTGCTGTCCGACCCGCACCGGCTGATCACGTTCGGCGGGCTGCAGCTGACGCCAGCGCGCGTCGAGAGCCCGTACATCATCCGCGTCGCGATCGCGCTGCTGATGGTGGCCGCGAGCATCGAAGGCCGCTCGGAAATCATGAACGCGCTGCCGATCCGCCGCGCGCACCCGCATTTCGTCGAAAATCTGCGTTCGGTCGGTGCGAACGTCGAGTGGACGAGCAGCGAGTAACGTCGATCCGGACGCGGCGTGGACGATGTCCGCGCCGCGTATCCTGTCTACCCCGCATTCATCGGATGCCCGGACAATCCGCCGGTCGACCCTGACCAATCAGGGTCGCCGCCCCCAGCTCTAACCGACCGTACTCTAGGCGCCCGGTACATTCCCCCTCCTCGTCACCCGTCGTACGACCGTCCATTGCTCTCGCACGATTTTGGATCTGCGCGATAATCGCCCATTCCCGCGCGAACACCGCGCGCCTACCCGTGCGCCACCGACGATGAAAAAGCCCGATCTCGACCGACGCGACTGGATTGCCGGCCTCGAAAAGGGCCTGATGATCCTCGAAGCATTCGACAGCCAGCATGCACGCATGACGCCCACCCAGGCGGCCGCCCGCACCGGTCTCACGCGCACGGCCGCGCGCCGCTACCTGCTGACGCTCGAATCGCTCGGCTACGTGTACACCGACGGCAAGCTGTACGGCCTCACGCCGCGCGTGCTGCGGGTCGGCTGGTCGTACTTCGACTCGGCGCGCCTGCCGCGCACGGTCCAGCCGTATCTGCAGCAACTGAGCGCGTCGCTGAACGAATCGGCGTACGTGAGCGTGCTCGATGGCTGGGAACTCGTGTTCATCGCCCGCAACGGCGTGTCGCGCGTGATGACGACCGGCTTCGTGCTCGGCGCGCGCGTGCCCGCCCCGCTGACGTCGCCGGGCGTCGTGCTGCTCGCGCATCATCCGGATCGCGAGGCCGTCCGCTCGTGGCTCGACGACACCCAACTCGCACCGTTTACGCCACACACGATCACCAACAAGGCACGCCTGCTCGAACAGGTCGATCACGCGCGCGACGCGGGCTTCGCAGTCATCGAACAGCAACTGCAGGTCGGCGTGCGCGGCATCGCGGTGCCGCTGAAGAACCGACACGGCGATGTCGTCGCCGCGCTGAGCACGAACATGCCGATCGGTGCGGAGTCGACCGACGCGGCCGTGCGGCGCGTGCTGCCGCATCTGCAGGAAGCCGCGCTCGCGATGCTGAACGTGCTTTAGGGATTCATGCAAGCGGGCGCACGACGCCCGTCCGGCAGGTCACCCGATCCGCCACCACCGCGGCAACAGATCGCGCACCTCGCGCCGCCGGTAACGATCGTCGATCAGATGCACGACGCCCTCGTCGTGTTCGGTGCGGATGACGCGTCCGGCCGCCTGCACGACCTTCTGCAAACCCGGGTACAGATACATGTAGTCGTATCCGTTGCCGAAGCGCGCATCCATCGCGCGCCGCATCTGTTCGTTGACATCGTTGACCTGCGGCAGCCCGAGCGTCGCGATGAACGCGCCGATCAGCCGCTCGCCGACGAGATCCACGCCCTCCGAGAACGCCCCGCCCAGCACGGCGAAGCCGACCCCGCGCCCGCCCGCGTCGAAGCGAGCGAGAAATGCGTCGCGCTCGCTTTCGGCCATGCCGGGCGCCTGGGCCCACACGGGCACGTCCGGGTGGCGCGTCTGCATCAGCGCGACGACGCGGCCGAGATAGTCGAAGCTGCTGAGAAAACCGAGGTAGTTGCCGGGCCGCGTCGCATACTGCGCGGCGATCAGGTCCACGATCGGTTCGAGCGAACGGTCGCGGTCGCGCCAGCGCGTCGACACGTGGCTCGCGACGCGCACGGTCAGTTGTTCGGCGCGGAACGGCCCGTCGACGTCGAGCCAGCCCGTGTCGGCCGGCAGTCCGAGCGTGTCACGATAAAAATGAAACGGGCTCAGTGTGCCGGAAAACAGCACGGTCGCGCGCGCGGCTGCGTAACGCGACGCGAGAAAGCCGGCCGGAATCACGTTGCGCACGCACAGCGTCGACTGGATGCGGCGCCGGCGCGCGGCTGGCGCGACGCCGTCGAGCCCAGAGTGGCGCGGCAACGGCTCGCCGTGCAGCGTCGCGTCGAAGATCGACGCGCTGTCGAACGCGTCGGCGAGCACACCGAACTGGATCGCCTCGAAATGAAAGCGCAACAGCGCGTCGCCGTTCGCACGCGGCGCATCGGTCAGGTGTTCGCCGATCGCCGCGACGAGGTTCTGCACGGCCGTCACGATCGGGCCGGGAATCTCCGGATACGCCGCGTAGCGCTCGGCCTGTGCGCGATTGAGCGTGCCCCACGCGCGCGCGAGCCGGTCGAACGCCTTGCGCAGAGCCGCGGGCGCGGCCTCGCGCGCGGCCGCGAACGCGAACGGGTCGAGCGATGCGCTGTACATCTTGCGGGCGCGATCGAGCAAGTTGTGCGCCTCGTCGACGAGCACGCCGACACGCCACTGGTTCTGCTGCGCGAGCGTATGCAGCATCGCGCTGCCGTCGTAGTAGTAGTTGTAGTCGCCGATCATCATGTCCGACCAGCGCGCAAGCTCCTGCGCGAGGTAGTACGGACAGACGTCGTGTGCGAGGGCCGCCTCGCGCACGGTGTCGCGATCGAGCAGCCCGGTGCCGATCGCCGCGTCCCGCGCCGCCGGCAGCCGGTCGTAGAAGCCCTGCGCAAGCGGGCACGATTCGCCGTGACACGCGCGGTCCGGATGCTCGCACGCCTTGTCGCGCGCGACGAGTTCCAGCACGCGCAGCGGCAGCGCCGGCGTGCCGGCGCCCAGCGTGGTCGCCGCTTCGATCGCGAGCGCCCGGCCGGGCGTCTTCGCGGTCAGGAAGAACACGTGATCGAGCTCGCCCTCGCCGCATGCCTTCAGCAGCGGGAACACCGTGCCGAGCGTCTTGCCGATACCCGTCGGCGCCTGCGCCATCAGGCAGCGTTCGTCGCGCGCCGCCCGATAGACGGACACGGCCAGCTCGCGCTGACCGCTGCGGAATTGCCCGTGCGGAAACGTCAGCGCACGCAGCGCCGCGTCGCGAGCCGCGCGATGCGCGGTCTCTCGCTCGGCCCAGCCGACGAAGCACGCGCATTGCTCGGCGAAGAACGCGGCGAGCGCGCTTGCGCCGAGCGTCTCCGTCAGCACGGTCTCCCGCTCCGACACGATGTCGAAATACACGAGCGCGACGTCGATTTCCGCGAGGCCGCGTGCGTCGCACATCAGGTGCGCATAGACCTTCGCCTGCGCCCAGTGCAGCGCGCGATGATTGGCCGGCATCGCGTCGAGGCTGCCGCGATAGGTCTTGATCTCCTCGAGCCGGTTCGCGACGGGATCGTAGCCGTCCGCGCGCCCGCGCACGGTGAGCGTGCCCCACGTGCCGGTCAGCGCGATCTCGGTTTCGTAGCGTGCGCCGCGCTTCGACGTGACGGCGCCGTGACCCGCGATGCCTTCGAGCGCGGTCGGCGCGGGCGTGAAGCGCAAGTCGAGATCGCCGCGCCGCGCGGTGAACTCGCACATCGCCCGCACCGCGACGACATAGCTCATGCGGACAACCCCGCCGCTTCGTCCTGCCGGACGCCCTCGCCCGCGCCCGCCCATTCGACATCGACGACGCGCACCGGCATGGCATGCGCGATGCAGTACGCGAGCCAGCGCGTCTGGTTGTCCTGCAGCCGGTCGCCGGGGCCCTTCACCTCGATCAGCTCATAGCGCCGCTCGCCGGGCCAGAAACGGACCAGGTCGGGCAGCCCCGAGCGGTTGCCGCGGATATCCGAGAGCAGGCGCGTGAACCACAGCCGCAGGTGCTCGGGCGGCAGGCATGCCAGCGCCTCGTCGAGCAGTGCGTCGGTCAGCACGCCCCAGAACACGAACGGCGATTGCAACCCCATCTTCGTGGCGTAGTGCCGGCGGATCGTGTCGCGGTACGCGCCCGAATCGAGTTGCGCGAAACAGGCGGCGAATGCGGCGGTGCGGCGTACCGCGAAATCGGGTGCGTGCAGGTCGGCCGGGCCGCGCTGGAACGGGTGAAAGAACGCGCCGGGCACGGCCGCGAACACGGGCTCCCAGCACAGCAACCCGAACAACGAATTGATCAGCGTGTTCTCGACGTAGTGAACCGGCGCGTCGGGCCGTGCAAGGTGGTCGCGCACCGTGTATTCGACGCTGACGAACGCGTCGGGGCGCGCAAGCACGAGCGTCTCGCGCGGCACGTCAGGCGCGCTGCCCGCGCGTTCGACCCGCTGCCCGAGACGGCGCTGCAGGCGCGGCAGCATCCGCTCGACGCGCTGACGCTCCTCGTCGCTTTCGAAGGCGCTGCGCGCCTCGAGCGCCAGCGCGAGCGCATCGTCGTCGCGGCCGCAGCGTTCGAGCACGCGAATGCGCCGGTGCCGGCTGCCCGGCCACGCGCTGCGCGCATACGCGTCCAGCGCGGCGGTCCAGTCGGCGCGGCGCTCGCAGGTCTGCCCGAGCGTGAACAGCAGCTTCGCGCGGCGCGTCGCGAGCCACGGCTGCGCGCAGCCGACCGCGTCGATCGCCTGCAGCAGCGCGTCGAACGGCAGGTCGTCGGGCCACGCATCGAGTGCTTCGCGGCAGGTCTGCAGCGCAAGATATGTCTCGATGTCGTCGCGCTGCTGGAACGCGCGAGACGACGGCGCGAACGGCACGCTTTCGTACTGGAACACGCCGAGATCGGCGAGCACGAATTCGCTCCAGTCCTGATGAAGATTGCCGAAGAACATCAGTCGCAGCCGATCGCACAGCGCGCCGACCGTCACGCGCAGCACGCGATCGTCGGCCTGCGCGCACCAGGCGTCGAGCGGCTGCGCCACGTCGTGCGCGGGCCGCAGCCGTTCGAGCCAGTCGGGTTTGCGCTCGCCCGCGTGCGCGGCGAGCGACGGGAATACCTTCAGGAGATCGGCCTTGGTCGACAGCGCGAACAGCTCGTCGAGCGTGAGCGCGGGCGCCGGATCGACCCAGCCGAGCTCGACGAGTGGCGTGGCCGCGTCGAGCGTGCTGCCGATCTCGTCATACACGAGCTTGCTCGCACGGAAGTCGGACCCGCTGCGCATCAGCATGCGCACGAGCAACGCGCGCGACACTTTCGGCAACTGCGCGAAATCCCGAAGAAACGCGTGTTCGCGCGCATCGAGCAGGTCGTCGTAACGCTCGCCGAGCCAGGCCAGCGCGCGTTCGAAATTGGTCAGGTAGTAAAACGCCGGGGGCGTCGGCGATGCAGGCGTCACGGGGATCGATCACTGTACGTTTGTACAGGTCGGAATCATATCAAATGTGACGAAAAATGCTGCATGCCGCGGCCCCGTCCGGCCGCCTCGCCAGCGCCGATCCGATCAGAACTGGTAGTTCACCGACATGTCGAACACGCCGTTCGTCGACTGCTGCGTGATCGGGCTGCGCCTTGCGCGGCCGACGAGCTGTTCGATCGCGCCGTCCATGGTCACGAACCAGTGCTTGTCGACGAACCAGACCATCGTCACGCCGGCGCCGAACGACTTCATCCCCGCGCCCGACGAATAGGTCGGCAGCCCCGAACGCGCGGACGCACCCGAGTTCACGCCGAACCAGCCGTTCATGTAGCGCGAATCGGCGAACGACACCGTCGGCCCGGCGAACCAGAAGAAATGCTCGTTGCTGCCCGGCATCGGCATGTACGCGGAGAAATCACCGATCCAGCCGTTCGAGCCGCCGATGCTGCGCCGAACATCCGCGCGCAGCACGAGCGGAAAATCCTTCGAGATCACGTAATCGGCCGCGAGCTTCATCACCGGCGCCGCGTTGATGTTGTCGAGCCCGTTCAGGTGGTCGAGGTCGTCGGCCGAGCGGCGCCCGAGGTCATAGCCGACCGACAGGCTCACGCGCCAGTTGGGCCCGCGCAGCACGTTCGCGCCGAGCCCCTCGCCCGTCGACAGGAAGAACAGGTCGCGATAGCGCACGTCCACGTTCGGGCCGCCCATCACGCGGTAGCGATCGGAACCCGCGTAGCGCGGCTGGAGCGTCATCGCCGCACCGACGCTGACCTGCCACGTCGGAACCGTCGGGGTGAACAGCTTCTGCAGCGGGACGCCTGCCGAGTATTGCCATTCGCCGAGCGGCGAAGGCGTCTGCGCCGACGCGTCGCGGACACCTGCCGCCGCCAGCGCGGCGAAGGCCGACAGGCCGGACACGACCCGGCGGGTGCGGGGCGACAAGAACGGGCGGGCAACGGTCATCAAGGCGATCTCCGTCGGTTGCATGAAACGAACCTAAGGGAAAGCGCGTCGCATCCCGATCGGCTGAAACGGCAGGCAGCCGACGGCGCGAACGTAGCGTGCGCTGAATTGTCATCATCCTACGCGACGCGCGGCGAAGCCGCAAAGCGCCCGTTGAGCACGGGCACTTTGCCGATTTCCGGTACGAACCGGTGCAGAATTGCGGACTCAGAAACGCTCGACGTGATAGTCGCCGGCCAGCGCGGCCGGACTGCGCTTCGCCATCATGCGCGAGAAGCCGTCGGCGAGACGCCCGAGCGCGAGCTGCTTCTGGCTCGCGTCCCAGTGCGTGTAGGTGTCATAGGCGGTGTCGTCGAACGACACGGTAACCGCGACCGGGCGCCCGCTCGCGCGAAAGCCGATATGCAGCACGCCGCCCGGCAACTCCTCGATGTGATAGCGCAGCGAACGCGACTCGAAATAGCGGCCCAGCGCCTGGGCGATCGCGCGCTTGTCGGGCGATTGCACGTGAATGTCCATGATGGTCCTCCTTTCAGTGATCGCGCGGCCGGCCGTGATTGGCTGCGCCCGCCCGGCATTCGCATCGGCGGCGGCTGCGACGGCGGATCGCCGAGCGGCTGCCCCGGGGGCACGGGCGGATCGAACGGATCGTCGTGCTCGGGCAGCGCCGGGTCGGGATCGACGTCGGGCGTCGGCTCGGGACGGTGCAGCATGGATCGCGTGCTCATTTCACTCCTGCGCGGCGGCTCGCGCGTGTCGATTGGCGTGGCGAGCACGCGCAACGGGTGTGCCTGCCCGGCGCCGCGGCCGCGCATATGTCGAACCGTTCGTGCACATCACGGAAGTCGCCGCCACACACGTTCGCGTCGTAACGTATCCTTTCCCTGGGTTCAATCATCACGATGTCCTTTCGTCCACACCGGCTGCGGGCAGCCCGCATGGTTTGCCCGCCCGGCCGCCTCGACGACTGCAAGCGTCATGCCGCCCGCGCCGCGCGGGCACGGCGCTTGCGGTCGTCGTACCCGTAAGGAGGTTCGATCATGACCGCATCCGCCCCCGGCAGCCGCAACGCCGTGTCACCGGCTGCCGGCCCGCTCCCGCTGGCCACGTCGCGCAAGCCGTCCGAAGACAAGACGGAGGAACGCATCGACGAAGGGCTCGAGGAGTCGTTCCCGGCCAGCGATCCGCCCGCCGTCGGCGGCGCAACCCGCATCGATCCCGCCAGGCCGTCCGGCGAGCGCGAACGTCGCGCGCCCGACGCCCCGCCACCGCCCCGCGATCACGGCTGACGGCGGCACCCGGCCCGCGATGCGCGGGAGCGCGGCAACGGGCCGGCTCAACCGGAGCGAACTGATGAAACGCATCGAACGTGCATGGCACGAAGTCAGCGGCGCCGCGGGCGTCGCGGCGCTAGCCGCGATCGAGAGTGCGCTGGTGCTCGCCATCGTCGTGATGACGGGCGTCGGACACTGAGCGCAGCGCGCGGCCCGACCACGGCTGCCGCCGTGGAAGATGTACAACCCGGCTGGCAAATTTCTCCGTGGCACGGCCGTGCAGGTCCGGCGCCTGTCGATTGACCGCGGCACGCGTCCTGCTCCCGCATCGTCTCGCTCACGAAGGAGGCGTTCATGTATCGCGTCAATGAAATCATGTCGCGCGACGTGGTCTGCGTCGCGCCCACCGACACGATTCGCCATGCGGCCGAATTGATGCAGCGCTTCGACATCGGCGTGCTGCCGGTGTGCGACGACACCGGGCTCGTCGCGATCGTGACGGACCGCGACCTCGCGGTCCGCGCGCTGTCGTACGGGCATCCGCCCGATACTCCCGTGAAAGTGGTCGCATCGGCGCCGGTGCAGTGGTGCGTCGAGGGCGACGGCGTCGGCGACGTGCAGCAGCGGATGGCCGACATCCAGCTGCACCGGATGCCGGTGCTCGACGCCAACCACCGGATCGTCGGCATGGTGTCGCTGGGCGACATCGCGACGCGCGCGGGCGGCCCGGCGCGCGACGAGTTGGCGAACACGCTCGAGGACGTGTCCCTGCCGCGCCGCCGCTGAGCGCCCCCCCATCCGTGCTGCCCGCGCGCCGTAAGCGCCGTGCCGCCTCGATCAGGAGAAAAGCGATGACAACGGACAGACAGTCGCGCACGCAGGCGCGCATTGTCGGCGACCGCGGCCGTTCGGCCGGCGGGCCGGGGCCGGACGTGATGGCCGCCGGCACGCTGGAAAACGATCGCGTGCTGACGATGGACGGCGACGACATCGGCAAGGTCACGAACATCATGCTCGACGTCCGCTCGGGCCGGATCGCGTACGCGGTCGTGTCGTCGGGCGGATTTGCCGGGATCGGCGACAAACTGCTCGCGGTGCCGTGGAACGTGCTGGCGCTCGACGTCGAGCGCCGCTGCTTCGTGCTGCCCGTTCCGACCGAACGGGTGCGCAACGCACCGGGCTTCGAGAAGGACCGCTGGCCGACAATGGCCGATCCCGCATGGGCCGAGGCGCTGCACGCGCACTACGGCGCGTCGCCGTACTGGCTGATCGAGGAAGGCGAGACGGCGCTCGACTCGCCGCCATACGAGGCGTCTCCGAACGGCCCGGAGAGCGGCCCGCGACGCCACTGACCGACGCGCCAGACGCGCGCAGCCGCCGTGCGGATCAGTGCGCGCCCGCGATCGAACGCTCGAGCGCGCGCGCGGCGCTCAGGTGCGCCCGCAGCGTCGACAGCGTGTCTGCCGCGAACGCGCGAAGCTGCGGGTCATGACCGTTGCGCGCTTCGGCTTCGTAGAGCCTGATCGCCGCCTCGTGCGCGTTCGGTCCCGCCAGCGCGATGTAACCCTTGTCGAATGCGTCGCCACGCATGGTTCGCAGGGCCGTCAGCCCAGGGCCGACCAGCATGCGCGTCTGCACGGGCAGGCCCTTTTGCGCGCCGAGCCGGCGTAATTCCGCGGCCATGCGAACGTGATCGTCCACCATCCGGCGCGCGAAGGCCTTCACGTCCGGATTCGACGACCGATCGAGCGCGAGCTCGCTCGCCTGCAGCGCCGTCTTGCCGACGATGCCTGCCTTGTCGACGAATTCCGCGTCGATGCCGTTCGGCCGCCGCGTCATGTCCGCCTCGTCGGCGGTCTCGCCGGGACGGACGACGCCCGGCGCGACATGAACGGACGATGCAGGCGGTGCCTGCGCATGCGCCGGCGTGAATGCCGGCGCGCAGAACGCCGCGAGCATGCCCGATACCAGCAAGCAGGCATTTCCGGCAAACGGGATCCGCACGATCAGCGGCATGCGCCCGGAGCGCGCCGGCTTGGCGCCCGGGACGTCGCGCTGCGTGTCGTTCGATCGCTTCATCGTGCCTCCTGGCGGGTGTTGCGGAGGCCGCCGGGCGTCAGCGGTGCCGTCCGGCGGCCGCCACGTCGACGATCACGCCGGCCAGTGTCGGCACGTCGACCGGCTTGCACAGAAACGCGTCGAAGCCGGCGGCCATCACGCGCCGCCGGTCCGTGCCCGCGTGTGCGGTCACCGCCACGACGGGCAGACGCCCGCCGCCGTTCGGCAAATGGCGGATGTGGTCGATCAGCCAGAAGCCGTCGCCGTCCGGCATCGCGAGATCGGACAGCACGACGCTCGGGTGCTGCCGCGCGACTACGTCGAGCGCGTCGCGCCCCGATTGCGCGGTCGACACCTGGGCACCCAGCGTTTCGAGCGCCGCCGCAAGACTCGCGCGCGACGTCGCATCGTCGTCGACCACCAGCACGCGCTGGCCGTCGAGCGCCACCGCCGTCGACGCCCCGCTCGGCCGCAAGGGCTGGCCGATCAGGTCGTCCGCGCTCCAGTCCACCGGCAACATGATGGTCACGGTCGTGCCACGGCCGACGCCGTCGCTCGCGGCCGCCACCTCGCCGCCGTGCAGCCGCGCGATGTCGCGCACGATCGACAGGCCGAGCCCGAGGCCGCGTTTCGGCGACGCGGACGCGCCTTCCGGCCGGTTGAACGTATCGAACAGATGCGGCAGGCGATCCGCGGAAATGCCCTGCCCCGTATCGGCGACCGACAGCCGTACGCGCGCGCCGGCGCGGGTCAGCGACACTTTGATGTGGCCGCCCGGCAGCGTGAACTTGATCGCGTTCGACAGCAGGTTCGACAGCACCTGACGAATGCGCTCGCCGTCCGCGTAGATCACGCAGTTGGACATCGCGCACGCGGTCGACAGTTCGAGTCCGTGCGCCTCCGCGCTCGCGTCGAGCTCGCGCACTGCCTCGTTCACGGCGCGCACCAGGTCGACGGGCGTGCGTTCGAGCCGCATCCGGCCCGTCGCGAGCGATGAGGCGTCGAGCAGGTCGCCGACCATCCGCGACAGCGACCGCGCGCTACGATCGATCGCGTCGATCGCCTGATGCGCGAAGCCCTGGCCGTCGGCGCTGCGCAGCACCTCGACCCAGCCGTAGATCACGTTCAGCGGCGTGCGCAATTCATGCGACACGGTCGCCAGCAGTTCGTCCTTCATCCGGTTCGATTCGTCGGCCTGCACGCGCACGCCGCGCAGCGAACGCAGTTCGCGCCGCTCGTCGCGGCGTTCGTGCGCCTCGCGCAGCGTGATCGACAGGCCGGTGCAGTTGCCTTGCGCGTCGACGATCGGCGCTGCCGCGAAGGTCGCGCGAAAGCGGCCGCCGTCGCGACGCACACACAGGATGTCGAGTGGGCCGGTGGGCGCGCGCGCGTTCGCGAACGATGCGGGAACGGGATGCAGCCGCAGCCAGCGCGGCGCGATCAACGTCGTGACGTCGTGTCCGATCACCGCCGCGACGTCGATGCCGAAGAGGCGCCGCGCCGCCGCGTTCCAGCTCGTGATCCGCCGTGCGGCATCGACGCCGACGATCGCGTCGGGCGATGCGTCGACCACGCGGCGCAGAAGGATGTCGTCGAGTGCGAGCGGCGCACGCGCCGGTTCGCGGCTCGCCGGGCACGCGTCATCGTCTTCGGCATCGTCGGCTCCGCGCAGCCGGTCGTTCGCGAACAGCGGCTTGACGGCCAGCACGAGCATGCATTCGACGAAACCGATCGCGACGAAGACGCCGGCCCGCGTCAGCAGCGCGAGCAGCGGCATATCGGGCCACCCCAACGCGCCGATCACAGCCGCGCTCGCGGCGGTCGCGGCCAGACCGCCGCCGAACGACGTCAGCCAGGCCGCGGCCGCGACACCGACGTAGAAAGGCAGCGGTGTAAACGGTTCACGCATGCCGACGGCGTGAATCGCCCACACTTGCAGCGCGGACGCCAGCCCGACGGCCAGCACGACCCATGCGCCCTGCCGAAACACCTCACGGGTAAAGGTTCTCATCGTTTCCCTGCATCGCCCTGCGACCGTCGCTCGACGGTATGCCCTCGAGCGGACCGGGCGAGCCTACGAGCCGCCGCAACGCGCGTACCCGCCGCATGGCGCCTGGCGACTTCGCGGCAACGCCAGGTGTTGCACGTGCCGTCGCGCCGCGTCGCTCAGCCGCCTGCCGCGTTTGCGGAGAGCGCGATGGCAGGCGTGTTTCGATTTTTCATTCGTCGGCTGTAAAAAAGCACCATGGGGCGGCATCGGCTGCCGCCTGTCGGCATCGTGCCCCAGCGATCGCTTATTTCTTCCATCGTCGGACCGGACATTGGAAATTTCTAAATCGCGGCACCTTCCGTGCGGTTTCGCTGTCGATGATAAATATTGCAAAGAAGGGAGTGCGCGGTGCCGATTTTCAAAACGGCCCGCTGAACGCCTATGGTCGACTCTGCAAACCGTCCGAAGCCACGCGCCGACGCGCGCCGGCTGTCCGGCCGCTCCGCGGCGATGCGCACGCTGCTCGGCCGTATCGAGAAAATCGCTCCGACCCGCGCCAGCGTGATGATTGCCGGCGAAAGCGGGGTCGGCAAGGATATCGTTGCGCGGCGACTCCACGACCTGAGCGCGCGATGCGACGGGCCGTTCGTCCCCGTCAACTGCGGCGCGATTCCGGCGGACATCGCCGAAGCGCAATTGTTCGGTCACGAGAAAGGCAGCTTCACCGGCGCGATCGCGCAACGCGAAGGGTTCTTCGAAGCCGCGTTCGGCGGCACGCTGCTGCTCGACGAGATCGCGGAGATGCCCGCGTCGCTGCAGGTGAAGCTGCTGCGGGCGCTCGAATCGAACACGATCGTGCGGGTCGGCGGCACCGAATCGATTCCGCTCGACGTGCGCATCCTGTCGGCGACCCGCCACAATCCCGCCGAAGCCGTGCGCGACGGCCGGCTGCGCGAGGACCTGTTCTACCGTCTCGCCGCGTTCGCGGTGTACGTGCCGCCACTGCGCCAGCGCAACGACGACGTCGAGACGATCGCGCACGAGTTTGTCGATGCGCTCAACGTGCGGCACCACTCGCACAAGCGCCTGACCGACGCGGCGATCGCCGCGCTGCGTGCGTATTCGTGGCCAGGAAACGTGCGCGAGCTGCACAACACGATCGAGCGCGCGTACATCCTCGCGGACGACGGCATCGACGTCGCGCTGCCCAAGCCGACGATGTTGCCCGACCAGACGTCGGACGATGCGATGGCGCTGCCGCTCGGCGCGACACTGCACCACGCGCAGCAGCGCTTCATCGCGGCGACGCTACAGCACTTCGACGGCAACAAGCCGCAAGCGGCGAAAGCGCTCGGCATCAGCCTGAAAACGCTCTACAACCGGCTGGCGCTGATGCGCGACGGCGGCCCCGGCTGAGCGTCGCCGCGCGCGTGGCGCGCAGCGACCCGGCCCGCATCGCCCGATGCAGGTCACGCGACCTTGAACTGCCCGACCGTCGTCGCGAGCGCGTTCGCCTGCGTCTGCAGCGCGGTCGCCGCAGCGGTCGACTGTTCGACGAGCGCCGCGTTCTGCTGCACCATTTCGTCGAGTTGCGTGACCGCGCGGTTCACTTCCTGGATGCCGCGCGTCTGCTCGTTCGCCGCGTGCGTGATCTCGGAGATGATCGTCGTCACATTGGCGACGTTCGACACGATTTCGCGCATCGTGTCGCCGGCCTGGCGCACCTGTCCCGACCCGGCCGACACGCTCGCCACCGTCGACTCGACCAGCACCTTCACCTCGCGCGCGGCCTGCGCGCTGCGTTGCGCGAGACTGCGCACTTCCTGCGCGACGACCGCGAAACCGCGCCCTTGCTCGCCGGCACGCGCGGCTTCCACCGCCGCGTTCAGCGCGAGGATGTTGGTCTGGAACGCGATCCCGTCGATCACGCCGATGATGTCGCCGATCCGGCCCGACGCTTCCTCGATCTTCCCCATCGTCGACACCACGTCCGACACGACCGCGCCGCCGTGCGACGCGATGCGCGACGCGGCGGCCGCCCGTTCGTCGGCCTGGCTGGCAGCGGCCGCCGACTGGCCGACCGTCGCGGTGATCTCTTCCATCGAGGCGGCCGTTTCCTGGAGGCTCGCCGCCGCCGATTCGGTCCGCGACGACAGGTCCTGGTTGCCCGCGGCGATCTCGTTCGCGGCCGTGCGCACCGATTCGCTCGCGTCGCGAATCTGCCGCATCACGTCGTTCAGCTTGTCGACGAAGCTGTTGAACGAGCGCGCGATGTCGGCGACTTCGTCGCTGCCTTCAGCCGGCAGGCGCTGCGTCAGGTCGCCGGTGCCCGAGCCGATCGACGCCATCGCCTGGCGCACCTGCGACAGCCGGCGGAACGCCGTTGCCGTGATCGCGCCGACGATCAGCGACGCGACGCCCACGATCACCACCAGCGTGATCAGCGATGCGGTCAGCAGCGAGCGCATCCCTGCCGTCGCTTCCGATTTGTCGAGCAGGACCAGCGCGTACCAGTCGGTGCCCGGCACGGCCTGCGCGCGCACCAGCTTCGCGTCGCCCCCCACGTGCACTTCGACCGGCGCGACGGCCGCTGCCAGCGACGCGACGCCCATGCCGCCGAGGTCGGGCGACACGTCGGCGACCGGCTTCAGCGTGAGCTTCGCGTCCGGATGCGCGACGACGTGGCCGCTGCTGTCGATCAACATCCCGAAGCTCGCGGGCGTCGGGTGGATCGACTTCACGTTCGCGATCACGCTGTCCATCGCGACGTCGGCCGCGACGACACCCTTCAGCGCGCCGTCGCGCAGGATCGGGACCGCGAACGTGACGACCAGGTTGCCGGTTCCCGCATCGACGTACGGCGGCGTGACGACCGGCTTGCCGGCCTGTGCGGCCTGCTTGTACCACGGGCGGCCGGTCGGATCGTAGTCGGGCGGGATGCCGGTCGGGTCGGAGAAACGGAACACCTTGTCCGCGTAGCCCGCGTAGACGTTCGTGAAGCCGCCGGCCGCGGCCATCTGCTTGAACACCGGCAGCGGATCGGGCGACAGCGCGGCGTCCTGCAGCGACGCGATCATCCGGCTTCGGGTCGCGACCCAGTCGCCGATGCCGACCACGTGGCCGCTGGCGACGGATTTCAGGTTGCGGTCGATCGCATCTTCGTTATAGGTGCGCGCGATGAAGTAATTGATCAGCGTGGTGGCGACGAGCGCGAATACGACGATGGCGACGCACGCTGCAAGAATGCGTGTGCGGAGGGACGAGAGCATGGCAACGACTCGGTAAGGGAGCGCGAACGCCCGGTGGACGAATTGTCCGGGTAAACGGCATTCGCGCCACGAACTTGAGGTCGTTGTGTCGATTCGATGAAACGTATGACGAAAGACGCCGACGGCCGCGCGTGCGTTGTCGGCACGCTTGCGCGCAGCGGTTGCCGATACGGCATGCCTGCGCGTCGGCGTCGGTCGGCAATCGGTCGGCAGTCGGCCGCTGTCCCGGCGTCGATGGCGCTGGCCGCGGCGGGCCTCCTTACAGACGCTGACTGGTACTCGTATCCGGCTCCCGGTTCGGCGTACTGGCTGGCGTGTCGCGCTCGAGTTCGTCCTGTCTGCGCATCCGTTCGCGCAGGTGGCGGATCGCGAACACGTGGATGTAGTCGTGCACGCGGGCATCGGACGACAACGCCCGCACTTCGTCGTCGAGCATCGTGCGCAACTGGTCGGCGCCGATCGCGCGCTCTTCGGCGACGGCCTTCAAAGCATCAAGCAGATTGTCCTGTGACATCGACGAGCTCCTGACGGTCGAGTAACGAGAGGAAAATGACGCTACTGGAAGATTAGAGACTGGACAGCCGCCCAGCGTACGATGCGCCGAAGCGTGTTTGCGCGCGATCAACGGCACGTAGCGTGTCGCCGAGCCGATCCGTCGCTGGATCGGCTCGCGCGCAGGATTCGCGGCGCGCGTGGCCCGCGAACGACTGGAAGGATTGCCCACGCCCCCCGGAGGCGCGGCATCGCCGATCGCGCGTACGACGAACCGTCGCGCGACGCCGATGCAACGGAAAACTTAGACCGGCCGAAATCCCGCGTCAAGCGATGATCGCCGGCCGCGATTCGTCTGTTCGAATGCACCGGATCGGGGGCCGAACATCGCTTGATGACTCCCCTTGCGCCGCCGCAACCGATCGTCGGCCGTGCGTGTCAGCGGATTCCGATACCGTACGCGCAATGTCTGACAGCGACTTCAGCCCGCGCCGATTGGCAACGCGGCCTGCCCGGCGGATACTGCAGTCATGAACGATGCGTTCATACCCGGTCATCGCTCAGCCGGCCATCGAGCCGGCACGCGGGGTCGGGCGCAGGGAGACCATCATGGCCCATCGCAACTTCCCGGCGCGGGACGGACAGCGGCGCACGCGCCTGCTGTTCGCGACTGCCGTGCCGGTCGCAATCCGCCCGCCCGACGATCTCGACGCGCTGCTCGCGCTCGCGCGCGAATCGGGTCTGCTCGTCACGCTCGACGGGCAGATCGGCCGCGAGAAATATCAGAGCGTCGCGGGGTCGGTGCTCGCGCTGCAGCGCTTCGCCGCCGCCCTCTGCGCGCGGGCCGGTGCCGACGCACCGGTCGTCGTGAGGCCGCGCCGCAAGGCGCGCCCCGGCTGGCCGCGGCTGCGCAATCGCAGGCCGGGCGGACGAGGACGGCTGCATGGCGTGCGTCGGCGCGCACGCGTATGCCGCGGCGCCCGCAGCGGGCACGGCCTGCGAGCGCCTCGCGTCGCGTAAAGGCCGAAAAAAGCCGAACGCAGCCGACGCGGCGCGGGGCTGCGCGATGGCGACGAGGGCTGTCACGCCAATCGGCAACGACCGCTGCGCGCCATCACATCGCGTGCCGCCACACGCCGTTCCGCACGGCGGGATCGAGCAAGACAATACCTGCGAGGAAAGTAGTCTGCACGGGGCCAGGAAGCGGACGGGGTGAAAATCACCCCGTCCGTCATTCCAAGGCAGCCGTCGGCTGCCTACCCTCGCGCCAGAGAGTTCGTGATCGGCTGATGCGCCACGCGCTGCGTGGCACGGTTCCGGAAATCGGTTGAAGCGCAAACTAACAGCGTCAGATATGCGCCCGTTCGCGCGGTTCTGGACCTGGCGTGTCGAATCGCCGCGTCGCGCACGGACGACGAGCAACCCGCCACGCCGGACGATTTGTCACCCTCTCATACCAGGCGCACGGCAATTCTGATCCAGATCAACAAAAGTCCGCTTCTGCACCATTGCGTCGCGATTTTCACTCCGCGCCGCGCACGAGCAGCACCGGCACCTGCGCGAGATGCGCGATCCGGCGCGCCACGCTGCCGATCAGCCACGCCGCGATGCCGCGCCGGCCGTGCGTGCCGACCACCAGCAGTTCCGCATGCCAGTGCACCGCGTCGCGCATCAGCGCATGGGCGACGTCGTCGCTGGTCGGGCGAGTTTCGACAATGCCGCGCTTGGTCGGGTTCCCCGTTGCATGGAACAGCGGGCCGATCCGTGCCAGCGCGTCCTCGCCCTCCGCGCGATACGCATCCTCGAGCGCGCGCACCGGCACAAGATCCGTCAGACGGACCGCGCGATCGACGACATAGGCCGCATACAGCAGCGTCGTCGGCGCCGCGAAGCCGAGCCCGACGCGCACCGCATGCAGCGACGGCTCGCTGCCGTCCACGGCGAACATCAGGCGCTGCAGCGGCCCTTCCGACGGTCGCGTGTAGTCGGCGGGTACGATCAGCAGCGCGCAGCGTGCGCGTGAGGCCAGCGTGTCGGACACCGCGCCCTCGACGAGCCGCAACAGTCCATGGTGCGGATTGGCGCCGACCACGAGCACGTCGGCGTGCGATGCCGACGTGTCGTTCGCGAGTGCATCGGCCACCGTGCCGCCCGTGACCGACGTGTCGATGATCACCTGTTCGATCTCCGCGCCGCTCCCGGCGAACAGTGCCGCGATGCGCTCGAGCGTCGCCTGCGCTTCGCGCGTCATCTCCTCGCGCGCCGAGGTCAGCAGCGCATCGACGCGCGGAATGTCGGGCAGCACGAGACGCGGATTGTCGATCGCGCAGACGATGCGCACCTGCATGCCGGGACGCAGCAGCGTGCGCATGTAGCGCGCGGCGGCCAGCGACTCCGGCGTCAGGTCGACGGCCAGCGAAATTCGAGCGAGCGGCGGGATGGTCGGGCTGGATTGCATGGCGAAGGTCTCCTGGCGGACGCGTCGTCGCGGACGACGACCGGAGCTTCGCGCGGGCAGCTGCGCGCGGCGGACGAACGGCCGACGCGGTCGCAGGGATCGGCGGACGGCCACGCGAAGCGTGGACAACGATTCAAACAGCATATGTCGTCCGGCCCCCGCGTGCATGATCGCGATCAAACCCCGTGCGGGCCGCCATGCGCCGCCGCACGCGTGCGGCACGCGGCGCGGCGACTTTTGCCCCGGTTTGCTTACGACTTCGTCGACGCGGGTGCGCCCGCGCGGTTCGCATGGAACACCGCGTATGCGATGCCGAGCAGCACGATCCACGCCGGGCCGATCACGAGCGCGACACGCGTGTCCGGCGTGAATGCCATCAGCACGACGACCAGCGCGAGAAACCCGAGCGCGACGAACGAGCCGAGCGGATAGAACGGCACGCGGATCGGCAGGCGCGCGATCTTGTCGGCAGACAGCGTGCGGCGAAAGCGCATCTGCGCGATCAGGATCACGCACCACGTCCAGATCGCGCCGAACGTCGACACCGACGTCAGCCACGTGAACACCTGCTGCGGCGCCAGATAGTTGAGCAGCACGCCGATCAGCAGCAGCGCGACCGACACGGCGACGCCGTACACCGGCACTCCGTTGCGGTTCACGCGACCGAGGCTGGCCGGCGCCTGGCCCTGCTGCGCGAGGTTGTAGAGCATCCGCGCGGTGCTGAACAGCCCGCTGTTGCACGACGACAGCGCCGCGGTCAGCACGACGAAGTTGATGATGCCAGCGGCCGCCGGGATCCCGAGCCGCGAGAACGTCATCACGAACGGGCTTCCCTGCGTGCCGATCTGGTCCCACGGATAGAGCGACATGATCACGAACAGCGCGCCGATGTAGAAGATCAGCACGCGCCAGAATACCGAGTTCACCGCCTTCGTCAGCGACTTCTCCGGATTGCGCGCCTCGCCGGCCGTGAGGCCGAGCATCTCGACGCCGAGATACGCGAACATCACGATCGGCAGCGCGCCGATGACGCCGTCGATGCCGTTCGGCATGAAGCCGCCATGGGCCCACAGGTTCGAGATGCCCGTCGCGACGCCGCCGTTACCGATGCCGAACGCGATCATGAGGCCGCCGCCGATGATCATCAGCACGATCGTGACGATCTTGATCAGCGCGAACCAGAACTCGAATTCGCCGTACAGCTTGACCGCGATGAAGTTCACCGCGCCCATCGCCGTGAGCGCCGCGAGCGCCCAGATCCAGTTCGGCACGCCTGGGAACCACATGTGCATGTAGACGCCGACTGCGGTGATCTCCGCCATGCAGGTGACGATCCACACGAACCAGTAGGTCCAGCCGGTCAGGTAGCCCGCGAGCGGGCCGAGGTAGTCGCGCGCATAGCGGCTGAACGCGCCGGCGACCGGATTGGTGATCGCCATTTCGCCGAGCGCGCGCATGATCAGGAAAATCGCGATGCCGCCCAGCAGGTAGGTCAGCAGGATGGCCGGGCCCGCCGTGCGGATCGCGGTGGCCGAGCCGAGGAACAGGCCGACGCCGATCGTCGCGCCGAGCGCCATCAGGTTGATGTGTCGCTCCTCCAGCCCGCGGTGCAGCTGGTCTTCTGGTTGTTTCAAGTCCGTCTCCTGGCAGCCGCGAACGGGCCGCCGTCATTGTGGATGTCAATGCGTGGCCGTTCATGCCGATACCGGAAAACCGAAAACGCAAAACCCCCACCGCCGTTTTCCGGATGAAAAACGTTGCGGATACTGCGCCACTCCGATTGGAATCGCCGTTGATTATCGACATTCTCCGGAACAATCCGGAAAACGGATCCGGCCTTTCACGGGTTAAGCCCGTGCGGCCCGTTCGACGGGGATGTGCGCGTGGTGGTCGGCTACGGGATCAACCGTTTTCGGTGCGAACGAACGCGCGTCGAATGCGCGCAATCAAGCACGCAATATGCAGGCGGGATTATAAGAATAATCAGCGGTTTCTCGCCAGCCGATTTTTAGCGGTAATGCGATGTGTGAAATCGGAGGCCAAATCGGGATGTGCGCGGGATCCCGCGCACGATTTATTTCGACAGCGTCGCCCGCACCGTATATTCGCCTGCGAGCGCCCCATGCTCCGGCCGCACGAAATACCTCGATGAATCGAGATCGGCCGGCAGCGGCTCGACCGGATAGCCGTGCTTCTCCCACGCATCGAGCCCGCCCTTCAGCGCCTTGATGTTGTGAAGCATCTTCTTGCGCTGCATCTTCGCGATCAGGCGTTTCGCCGTTGCCTCGTTCGGGCACACGCAATACACGACGATCGGCCGCTTCAGCAGCTCCGGATCCAGCAGGTCAGGCGAATCGAGATCGACCGGCACCGCGCCGGAGATCCGATACGGCTCGCGTTCGCGAATCGCGCGCGGCCGTGCATCGAAGATCAGCGGCGGCTCGTTCGAGGTCATCATCTCGACGAGCTGCGGCGGGGAGATGCGCACCTGCGCGAGGTAGCGGCGGAACTGCACGCGGCGCACCCAGCGGTAGAGCAGGAACGTGATGAAGATCGCGAGGAATGCGTCGAGGATCGTGCCGCCGCTCGCGCGCACCCACAGCACGAACTGCACGATCTGCTCATGCACGGCCGCGCCGCCGATGAGCCAGAACGCAGCCCACAGCGACGCGCCGGCCAGATCCCAGAACAGGAACACGCCGATGCCGATCGCGGTCGTGCCGAGCAGCGGCGCCGACACAAGGCCGAGGCCCGGCAGGAATTTGGAAAGGACGAGCAGCGGCGCGCCGAATCTTTCGAATACATTACGCGCGAAGCGCAGCGTCGTGTCGAGCGACAGCGAGAATCGCACGAGGCCGTTCAGCAAGCGACGGCCGCGCGTGCGGCCCATGAAGAACCACAGCGAATCGGCAAGCATCGTCGCGCCGATCGCCGCCGCGAACATGCTTGTCCAGGACGCCTGCCCCATCGCCGCCATCGTACCGCCGAGAATCAGCATCGGCACGGCCGGCACCGGCACGCCGAGCTGCGTGATCAGTACGCTCGCGAACACGGCCCACGGGCCGAGCGACGAGGGAATCGCAATGGGAAAGTGCCACACGGCGGCGCTCCTGAAAGACATGCTGACCGTGCCACGGGGGAGGCCGTCGATACGGCTGACAGCGGTCGCCGCGGCACGTCCGCGGCCGATCCTGCACAGTCGTGCATTCTAAACGGGTTTGGCCCGGACCGCGCGGAACACCTACCGTTGGCGGCGGCCGCCGCGCTCACGCGTCGGGGCGCTGCGCGAGCCCCGCCACGTATTCCGCGTACTCGGGGAACGCCGCGGCCAGTACCGTCGCGTCCGCGAGTTCGAATTCCGCGAACTCGAACCCGGGTGCGACCGTGCAGCCGACGAGCGCGACGTGCTCCGGCGACGCGCAACGCGCGCCGAACCAGCGCCCGGCCGGCACGACCGCCTGGAATACGGTGCCGGGATGCGTGAGCGGGTTGCCGAGCCGGTGGATCGTCAGCCCCTCGCGCTCGTCGAGCACCCACACTTCGAGCGGATCGCCCGCGTAGAAGTGCCAGACCTCGTCGGAACGGATCCGGTGCCACGACGAATACGCGCCGTCGCACAACAGGTAATAGATTGCGGTCGACGCCGCGCGTGGCGCGCCGTCGGCCGGACGCACGACCGTGTCGGCCGCGCGGTAGGTTTCCCGGAAATAGCCGCCCTCGGGGTGCGGTTGCAGATCGAACTGGTGAATCAGGTCGGCGGCGGAGATCGGCATGGCGGATGACGTCGGTGAAGGATTGAACCGGGCACGCGACACACGGCCCGGCCGCTCGGGAATCCCATCGGCCGACGTCGCGTGCCGCTGCGTCGATCGCCGCGGCCATGCACGCAGCGACGGGATCGCGCGCTGAACGCGGCGCGCGACGATGAAGCGAACACCGGCCGATGCTGCCAGAAGTGCGGGACGCGACGCAACCGGCGCTACGCGCTCACGCCGTAGCGACGCAAGATATCGGCGGCACGTCGATCGATGCAGCGGACGCACCGCCGCGCCCGTCATCACACCGCCATCACACCGCCATCACACCGCCATCCGCGCGGCAGCCGCCTGCCCGCCGCTCACGGCGCGACGCCGCACCGCGCCGTCACGCGGTTGGCGCCGCGGCCGGCTCGTCGTGGCGCACCAGCAGCACGGGCCGATCGGCCGCGCGCAGCAGCGATTCCGCGACACTGCCGAGCAGCAGCCGGCGCAGGCCGTGCCGCCCGCTCGTGCCCATCACGATCAGATCGGCGCCGGCCTCGGCCGCCGTGCGCATCAGCACCGCGGCGATGTCCTCGCCGTACGCGTCGAGCGCGCGCACGGTGCCCGGCACGTGCCGCTGCGCGAGCGCCGCCTTCGCATCGTCGAGCACGAGCGTCGCCGCTTCGGCTGCCGCCGCGTCGCCGTCGTGTTCGGCCGCGAAGCCCGCATCGACGTCGACGAGCTGCGGCCGGTGCTCAACGACATACGCGCACGTGACCTCGCCGCCGGATGCCGCCGCGATCCGGATCGCCTCGTTCAGCGCAAGACGCGCACTCGGGCCCCCATCGAGCCCGACGAAAATCCGCTTGTACATGGTCCGCCCTCCGACCGGAAGCCCGCCGCACATCGCGCGAACGACGCCCCCGTCACCGCAAGCCGGCCCGATGCCGGCTCGCCTGCCGAACAGTCTGCCCCACGTGCGGACACACCGGTTGACGCGTATCAATCGCGGCCGGAACGCCCGCTGCACCGCCTGACTATCTCATTTTTAGCTGACCCTATTACAAAAAACGTGTAAAACGCGCACAATTTCATCTTGAAAATAGATACCGCACGCGGCCGGTGCGATTTTTCCCGGTTATACCGCGCCGCCCGAGTGCCACGGGCGGCCCCGACACCAGAATGGCCATCGAATGACCGCCAGTGGAACCCCGCCGCGTGACGCCCGAGGGCCCGCGCGCTTCCAGATCATGTTACGCCAGCCGCTCACGGCTGGCGTCGTTGCGCTGTTCGCTGGCGCGGCGCTGTCGCTCGGCGTTGCGCTGCTCGTTCGCGAGCAGTGGCAAGGCGCCGTCCATACGCGCTTCGAGCGACGCACCACGCACGTGACGGCGATGCTGCGCCACGAGCTGCAAGCCGCCGTCGCCGTGCTCGAAAGCACGCGCGGCGCATTCGCGCTCGCGCCACAGATGACGCCCGAGCAATGGCGCCGGTATGCCGACACGCTCGAGCTCGACAGCGGGCGTTCGCCGATCCGGCAGTTCGGCTATGCGCCGCTGTCGCCCGCGGCGCGCAGCGCCCTCGCCGGCCAAGCGCCGATGCCGGCCGGCCCGCTCGCGGTGGCGACGCTCGGTGCGCCCGCGTCAAGCTCGGCCGACGTGCACTTCGGTGCATCGGATCAGGCCCCCCTCGCGCGCGCGCTGCGGACCGGCGATGTCGCACTCGGCATCCATTCGGCCGACGACGACGCATCACGCGATGCGCGCACCCTCACGCTGTTCCTGCCCGCCACGGCTTCACCGCGCACGACCGCCGCACAGGCCGGCGCCCGTGAAACCGGTGCCGACGGCGTGCTGTTCGCGCAGGTGAGCCCGAAAAGCCTGATCGAGCGCGCGCTCGACGCGGAACGCGGGCTCGACCTGCGGTTGAGCGCCGGCGACGATCCTCGGCCGATCGCGAGCGCCGAGACGACGACCGACGAGGCCCTGGCGTCGCCCGACCTGATGCGGCGCAGCGACCAGCTGAATTTCGGCGGGACCGTGCTGACGCTCGCCTATTCCGCGGACGGCCGCCCGAGCGCGACCGGCGCGCAGCGCGCGGCGGGCACGGTGCTCGCCGCAGGGCTGATCGCGTCGTTCGCGTTCGCGGCACTCGTCCATGCGTTGCTGCGCGGCCGCGCCGGCACCGCCGATACGGGCGCCAGCAGCCGCGGCATCCTGAACGAGGCGCGGATGATGGGCATCATCCGTTCGTCGATGGAAGCGATCATCACGATCGACGAGAAGCAGACGGTCGTGATCTTCAACCCGATGGCCGAACAGGTATTCGGCGTATCGGCGATGGAAGCGATCGGCGCGCCGCTGTCGCGCTTCATCCCCGAGCGGTTTCGTGCCGCGCATGCGAAGCACGTCGACCAGTTCGGCGTGACGGGCGTGTCCGAGCGGCAAATGGGCCGTCAGCGCGTGCTGTTCGGGCTGCGCGGCAACGGCGAGGAATTCCCGATCGAGGCGTCGATCTCGCAGATCCGCGACGCGTCGGGCAAGCTCTATACGGTGATGCTGCGCGACATCACCGAGCGGCAGCGCGCCGAGAATGCGCTGAAGCAGTCGCGCGAGGAGCTGCGCGAGCTGTCGGCGAACCTGCAGAACGTGCGCGAAGAGGAAAAGACCCGCATCGCGCGCGAACTGCACGACGACCTCGGGCAGCAGCTCACCGCGCTGAAGATGGACCTGTCGGTCATCGAGCAGCAGCTGCGCGCGCCGAACCGTGCGCAACCCGACGACGACGTGCTGTCGCAACTGCAGGGCATGCGCCGGCTGATCGACGCGACTGTCGCGTCGGTGCGGCGCATCGCAGCCGATCTGCGCCCCGTGATGCTCGACGATCTGGGCCTCGTGCCCGCGATCGAGTGGCTGGCGAACGACTTCACGAACCGCTACGGCATCGACGTCGAACGCCACATCGAAACGGGCGGGCTCTCGTTCACCAGCACCGGGGCGACCACGCTGTTCCGGATCGTCCAGGAAGCGCTGACGAACGTCGCGCGCCATGCGGATGCGACGCGCGTCGCGCTGCGGCTCGACATCGAGGAAGGCTTCTGCGTGCTGCGCGTCGCGGACAACGGCCGCGGTGCGCCACCGGGCGGCACCGCCCACGAGGACAAGTCGTTCGGCCTGATCGGCATTCGCGAACGCGCACACATGCTGGGTGGCAGCGTGACGATCGATACCGCGCTCGCACGCGGCTTCTCGATCACGGTCGCGTTCCCGCTCGGCACCGTTCAACAGGAAACCACCCTCACATGATCAAGGTGCTCATCGCCGACGACCATACGCTCGTGCGCGACGGTCTGCGGCACATTCTCCAGAACGCCACCGCGTTCGAAGTCGCCGGCGAAGCGTGCGACGGGCCGTCGACGATCGCGCTGATTCGTTCGACGCCCGCGCAGGTGCTGGTGCTCGACCTTTCGATGCCGGGCCGCAATGGCGTCGAGCTGATCAAGCAGATCAAGGACGAGAAGCCCGCGCTGCGCGTGCTCGTGCTGACCATGCACGCGGAACAGCAATACGCGGTGCGCGCGTTCCGCGCCGGCGCGTCGGGCTACCTGACCAAGGAAAGCGCGAGCGCCGAACTGGTCGGCGCGGTGACCAAGGTTGCAGCGGGCGGCGTCTACGTGAGTCTCGCGATGGCCGAGCAGTTCGCGCAGAGCCTGAACGAACCGGCCGAGACGCTGCCGCACCAGCGGCTGTCCGATCGCGAGTTCGACGTGTTCCGCCGGATCGCCGCCGGACAGACCCTGACCGAGATCGCGCAGGCGCTGTGCGTGAGCGCGAAGACGGTCAGCACCTACAAGACCCGGATTCTGGAAAAAATGCAGATGCCGCACGAAGCGGCGCTGGTCCGCTACGCGATCCGGCACAAGCTGCTCGACGAAGCGGACGACGTCTAGCCGCACCGTGCCGGCCGCGCGGCGTGCGGGCCGGCCGGACGTTGCACGGCCTTACTTCCCCGGCACCGGACAGGCCAGGTCGCCTTCCTCGCAGGACAGATACCCCTTCAGCGTCTCGTTGCGCGTCTTGGTCAGATCGTCGAGGCAGGTCGACACGACCATCGGATACACGCTGCCGCCTTCGGCGTTCGCGCTGGAGAAGTTGCATTCGGCGTCGCGGTAGGCGATCCACGCGCGCTGCGCGTTCACGAGTTTCTCCGCGAGCGGCTTCGCATCGCGCAGCCGTGCGGTGACGGCCTGGTAAGTGCGGTTCAGATCCGCGTCGGATTTCTTGTACGCGCGATCGGCGCACGCCGTCATCGCCGCCTGATCCGTCGCGTCCGCACAATTCGCCTGCGCATGGGCAACGTTTGCCGTCAGCGCCAGCGCGCACAGCAGACCGGTCAAGACACGCATGGATGCTCCTGTTTGTTTTCGTTGAAGTCGTGGAACGTGATGCCGGGCTTGCCGCCGCGCCTCGGTGCGCGACCTCGCCGGCCGATCGGCGCGACCTCCGTCGCGGCCGCCGCAGCGTGGCAATGCCGACCGCGATGCTAGCGCACACGCGATGGATTGTCAGCCCGCGCCACGCTTGCCGCGCACGCAAAAAAGCCCGCACTCGACACGCGTGCGGGCTTTTCGGTACGGCTTTGCAGGCGGCCCGCAGGCCGCCCGGCCGACGGCTTACTTAGTGACCGAAGTACACCGACGAACGATCGGCTGCTTCCGGCACGGCCACACGCTGGCCCGACTGCGACGACGCGACCGGGCTCGGGCCGTAGCCCGTTACGTCAGCCTGCGCACCGGTGTTCTGTGCCGCGGCGATCTTTGCCTGTGCGGCCTGGATGTTTTCCGGATAGTTGATCCAGTCGTTCGGGTTGTAGCCGGCCTTTTCGAGCTGGACCAGCTCGGCACGCACTTGCGCGCGCGTCAGCGGCTGCTGGTTCGATTGGGCGAACGAGACGACCGGTGCGGCCACCAGAGCGGCCAGTGCAACTGCCTTGATCAGCGATTTCATGATGCGTTACCTCCAAATTGTTTTGTCAGGCGCTTCGGACTCGGTAGTCGTTGCGCATGAATGGAAGTCTAGGAGGCTTGCCTATCAGGGTAAATACTTAAATCGCAAATTCACTGTTGACCGAATCCATACAATTGCCACGCGTTCGGCAGATTCATCAGAGGATTATGGACGCATCCGAACCCAATATGCGGCAGCATGCGTTCGCCCGGGGGATCGACTCGCCCCGCCGTGGACCACCGCGCCGCGGCTGCCACGTTTGCCCCGTTCAAGGCATCAGCGGACCTGATCCGCGTCAGTGGCTCCCATGGACAGGTCGAACAGCAACGCCTTGAGGCGAATCCGGTCGTCGGCAGCCGTTTCGTCGAACGCCGCGTGGTGAAGCGCCCAGCCCGGCATCGCCGGATCGGCATGCACCGCGCGCACCGTGCCGTCGAGCGTGAGCAACGCGACACGGTCCTCCTCCCTATACGGCAACTGCACGTGCAACGGCTCGCCGGCCGCCGCGAGCGCCCGGTCGAGCGCGATCGACAGCCCGTTCAAGCTGAGATCGCGAACGATCCCGATACCCTCCGCGTGCGCCGGCCCGCCCGTGCAGCGGGCCGCGATCCGTACCTGGACGCGCGGCTCCGCGCGCGTGCGCAGCCGCCCGACGAAGCCCGGCGGCGAAAGCACCATGAACGGCGCGGCGCCCGTTGCCTGCACCGCTTCGACCGTCGCACCGAAACGCGACACCGCCGACCGGCCGATCGCGACCGCCTCGACGTCGTCGCCGCGGGCAAAGTCGAGCACGACCGCCGGCTGCGGCTCGACGAACAGCGCACCCGATGCGCCGATCCCGATCAACCGGCAGCGCTGCAGCATGCGGGTCGCGCCAACCCGCCGCCGGATGCCGATCGCGGCGCCGGCCGACAGCCCCATGCGCGCGGCCGCCGGCACGGTGTCGGGCGCCGGCGCGGCGGGCTCGGCGTCATCGCGCCGGCGGACGGGCTGGAAGTGATCGAACAGGAAAGCATGCTGCGCGGGATCGTGCAGCGTCGTGCCGGCGGGCAGCAGCGCGGCGCCGCCCGCATCGTAGAGATCGAAGCCGAGCGGTACGCCGGCGGGGACGTCATCGCGCGCGAGCGCGACGTGATCTGTGATGAACCGCATCGGAAGGGCGCGGAGTGACCGCGCGAGCTGTTGTGACAACGTTATTACGGCAGCATCGCGCGAATCTGAACGTCTCGTTACTCCGAACCGCTGGTCGCGCCGGGTGAAACCGGCGCCGGGGCCGGAGCCGCCGACGGAGCCGGTACGGCCGAAGGTGCGGCCGGGGCGGAGCCGAGGCCCCCGCCGCCCGAGTTGCCCGCCGGCGTCGCGCTGCCTCCCGCCGCCGGCTGCGCGGCCTGCGGTTGCGACGCGCCCGCAGACAGCGCGGCGGCCGATGCAGCCACCTCGGACGCCGGAACCCACTCCTCGACGATACCGCCGGATGCCGCCTCGGGCGCCGACGCAGCCGATGCGGCCGACGCCGCGGCGGCGTCCGCCTCCGGCTGCCGCTCGATACGCTGCGTTCTGACGGGCGCCGGCGCCTGCTTCGGCTCGGGCCCGAACCACCCGTCGAACAGATCCGTCACGCGTTCGCGCACCGACGCGAACCAGCCGGGCGACGGCTCGGTATCGAATTTCAGCTTCGTGTCGACGATCCGGGCGCGTTGCGCGCGCTGGAAGAAGTCGCCGACGATCGGCAGTGCGCTGTGCGCGCCTTGCCCCCAATAGTCGCTGCGCAGCGTCACGCGGCCGTCGTCGAAGCCGACCCACGCACCGGCCACCAGCCCGGGCTGCATCAGGATGAACCAGCCGTCCGCGTTGTCCTGCGTGGTCCCGGTCTTGCCGGCCACGTCGCCGCGAATGCCGAAGCGCGTGCGGATGCTGCTGCCGGTGCCGCGCGTCACCACGTCGCGCATCACGCCGAGCAGCGTCTTGTCGGTCTCGGCGTCGAGCGCGCGCTCGGGCGGCGCCGGCGCATACTCGGCGAGCACGTCGCCCTGGCGGTTCTCGATGCGCGTCACCATCTGCGGCTCGAGGTACAGCCCGCCGTTCGCGATCGTCGCGTACGACGCGACCATCTCCTTCAGCGTCACCGGGCTCGTGCCGAGCGCGAGCGACGGCACGCGCTCGAGCGGACTTTCGCGCACGCCCATGTCGCGCGCGAGCCGCGCCACCGCCGCCGGTCCGACCTTCTCCATCACCTGCGCGGTGATCCGGTTGCGCGACAGCGCGACCGCGTCGCGCAGCGTCATCGGTTTGCCCGACGGCGGCGCGTCGTCATTCGGCCGCCAGATCTCGCCGCCCTTCAGCGGAATCTCGACCGCCTGGTCGATGAAGGTGTCGTCCGGCTTCATCCCGTTCGCGAACGCGACGCCGTAGACGAACGGCTTGAAGGTCGAGCCCGGCTGACGCCGCGCCTGCGCGACGTGATCGAACGGCTCGTTCGTGAAGTCGCGGCTGCCGACCCACGCGCGGATCTGCCCGTCGCGCGGATCGATCGCGACGAAGCCGGCCTGCACGTCGGTTTTCGCCTTGCACAGCGCGCGCATGAAACCGCGGTCGGCGGCGAGTTGCTTCATCGCGGCGGCATCGTTCTTGCCGGCATCCTGCGCGGCCTTGTACTCGGGCGACTCGCGCATGAAGGTGCGGAACACCTCGTTGTCGGTGCCGCAACCGTCGCGGCCGCTCCACGCGTTGTTCGCGATGCCCTGCAACTGGTTCGCCTGCAGCGTGAGCGCCTGGGTCGCCATCTGCTGCAGCCGCGAATCGATCGTGGTGCGCACGACCAGCCCGTCCGAGTAGATGTTGTAGTCGTTGCGGTCGGCCCAGGCGATCAGCCATTTGCGGAGTTGCTGCGCGAAGTGCGGCGCAGGCCCGGGCGGTTCCTTCTGGCGCTCGAAATCGATGCGCAGCGGCCGGCGCTGCAGCTGCGCGAACTGCGCCGGCGACAGCTTGCCGTACTTCACCATCTGGCCGAGCACCGTGTTGCGCCGCTGCAGCGCGCGCTCGGGGTTCAGCACCGGGTTGTAGTAGCTGTTGCCCTTCAGCATCCCGACGAGCGTCGCGCTGTCCAGCACGTCGAGCTCGTCGGCCGACTTGTCGAAATAGGTGCGCGCGGCCATCTCGACGCCGTACGCGTTGTACAGGAACGGCACCGTGTTCAGGTAGGTCTCGAGGATCTGCTCCTTGCTGTACACGGCCTCGATCTTCAGCGCGGTGATCGCCTCCTTCACCTTGCGCGTGAGAGTCGGCGCGCGGCCGATCTCGTCCGGATACAGGTTGCGTGCGAGCTGCTGCGTGATCGTCGAGCCGCCCTGGCGGCTGCCCGAGAACGTATGGAGCGCGGCCGACGCCGTGCGTTTCCAGTCGAGGCCGTGGTGCTCGTAGAAGCGATGGTCCTCGGTCGCGATCAGCGCGTCGACCATGTGCGGCGAGATCTGCTTGAGCGACACCCATTCGCGGTTCGACGGCTTGAATTCCGCCAGCACCTTGCCGTCGGCGGACAGCACCTGCGCGGGCTGGTCGACGCGTGCCTTGCGGATGTCGCCGATGCCGGGCGTGAACGGAATCAGCGCCAGCACGTACAGCAGCAACAGCACCGGCACGGCGGCGGCCGCGCGCAGCACGCCGCGGCGCGTCGGATGACGGAGATGGCGCCAGGCGATGGCCAGGACACGCTTGACGGGCACGGCGGCAGCGGCCGCGACGGGTTGGGCGCGCGCGACCCATTTGGCACAGAGGTCACGCACTGACGACACGTTTCGGCGATTCACGCGGGTGGGGGATCTGCTGGAAAGGCTGCATCGTACCAAAACTCGCGCGGCCCACCGGCCAGCGGCGGTCCCGGGCCCGTGCGAACGGTGCCGGATCGCGCATTTTTACAACAAAAAAGGCGCGCGCCCCACAAAGGAACCGCGCGCCAAGCCTGGTACAACCGGGTGCCGTACGCGACGCTCAGCGCACGAGAAAACCGTAAGTCAACGGGTCGCGTTCGTCGACGATCCAGTTCGCGAACCCGCAGATGTGCGCGCTGCCCTCCACTTCCGGGATCACGGCCGAAATATCGCCGACCGTCGTTTCGCGCAGCACGCGCCCCTTGAACACCGTGCCGACGATCGACTCGTTGACGAGCGTGTCGCCGGCCGCGAGCAGGCCGCGCTGGTACAACTGGGCGACGCGCCCGCCGGTGCCGGAGCCGGTCGGCGAGCGGTCGACCTCGCGATCCGCGAACACGCAGCAGTTCGCCTGTGTCGAGTCCGGATGGCGCGGCGCGTTCGCGATGATCGTGCCGTAGATATGGTTGATGTCGGGGATCTCCGGATGCACGACCGGATATTTCTCGTTCGCGGCGGCCTTCACTTCGGCGCCGAAGCGGATCAGTTTTTCCACCACCGCTTCGCGCACCGGCAGATCGAACGGCGCGCCGTCGACGTAGAAATAGAACGCGCCGCCGTACGCGATGTCGCCGGTCACGGTACCGAACGACGGCGTGTCGACCGACACGTCGCGCTGCCAGATGAACGACGGCACGTTGACGAAGCGCACCGGGCCCGCGTGTTCGCCGTCCCATTTCACGAACGCCTCGATGAAACCGCACGGCGCATCGATGCCGACACGCGTCTCCGGCACCGTGCGCTGCACCCAGCCGAGCTCGACCGCGGCGGTCGACAGCGCGATGATGCCGTGACCGCAATGGTCGCTGTAGCCTTCGTTGTGCACGAATATCACGCCGAAATCCGCGTTCGCCGACACCGGCTCGGTGAGGTAGCCGCCATACATGTCGGCGTGGCCGCGCGGCTCGAACATCAGCGCCGTGCGGATCTCGTCGGCGTTCTCCTTGAGCCACGCGCGGCGCTTGACGATCGTGTCGCCGGGCAGGCGCGGCAGGCCGCTCGTGACGATGCGGAACGCTTCGCCGCCGGTATGGACCTCGACGGTGGAAATGGATCGGGAAATTTTCATGAAGGATCGAAGGCGTGAAGACGAAGGACGGCGCCGCGGCGCCGTCCGGTGACGGTTACTTGGCGTACGGCTCGGGCAGGCCGTTGCGGATCACGTAGACGGTGGTCGGCGCGCCCTTCAGGTCGCCGCGTTCGTCGAACGAATAGGTGCCCGCGACGCCCGCGTAGTTCGACTTCGCCAGTTGCGCAATCAACTTCGCCTTGTCGGTGGTCGTGCCGGCCTTGACCATCGCGTCGGCGAGCAGCTTCATGCCGTCGTAGTAGTTGACGCCGTAGACCTGCGTGTCCGTGTGATAGGTATCGTGGTACTTCTTCAGGAATTCGCGGCCGGCCGGCGTTTTCTCGAGCGCGACACCGCCCTGCGCACAGTAGACGATCGACGCGGCCTCGCCCGCGACCTTGCCCATGTCGGCCGAGCAGATGCCGTCGCCGCCGAGCAGCTTCGCGCGCAACCCGCGCTGCTTCATTTGCTTGGCCATCGGCGCGCCTTGCGCCGCATAACCGCCGAGGAAGATCACGTCGGGATTGCTGGCCTTGATCTTGGTGAGAATGCCGAGAAAATCGGTCGCCGACGAGTTCGTGTACTCCTGGTCGACGATCTTGATCCCGTTCGCCTTCGCGACGTTCATGAACTGCTCCGCAACGCCCTGCCCGTACGCGGTGCGATCGTCGATGACGGCGGCGGTTTTCGCGTTCAGCGTCTTCGCGGCGAACGTCGCCATCGTGCCGCCGAGCTGTTCGTCGCTCGCGCCGATCCGGAAGATGTTCTTGAAGCCCTGCCGCGTGAGCGCCGGGTTCGACGCGACCGGCAGGATCGGTACGCCCGCGTTGCTGTATACGCGCGACGCCGGAATGGCGACACCCGAGTTGTACGGCCCGAGCACCGCGACGACGCCCTTGTCGACCAGGTTCTGCGCGACCTGCACGCCCGCCTTCGGATCGGCCTGGTCGTCCTCGGACACCAGCTTGAACGTGACCGTCTTGCCGGCCACTTTCACGCCGGCCTTGTTGAGCTCCTCGACGGCGAGGCGTGCGCCGTTTTCATTGTCCTTGCCGTTCGCAGCCTGCGGGCCGGTCAGCGGTGCCGAATGACCGATCATCACGACTTCCTGCGCGTGCGCGGAAGTCAGCGCGCCGGCGGCAACGGCCACCGAGAGCGCGGTAACGAAGTGTCGCATGGTGTCTCCTGATTGGTTTTGTGTGAAACCAATGTAGGACACACGTGGTCAGGATGCAAGCAATTTCAAAATGATTTTTGTGCTTTTGGTCATTTTAAAGACCAGACCAACGTGGTGCACGTCATTTCGGCGTGATGTCTCGCCGCACACGAAGAATGTGCTGTTCGACGTAGAAGGCCGCCGCATCGGCGTCGCCCGACACGATCGCCTCGTAGATCAGCCGGTGCTCGGACACGTAGAGCCGGATCCGGCCCGCGTCGTGGATGCCGTCGTCCTTCAGCCGCTTCCACAGGGGCTGGTCCATCGTCTTCGCGACTTCCTCCGCGATCTTCACGATCAGCGCGTCGCCGGTCATCAACGCGAGCTGCCGATGGAACAGCCGGTCGCTCTCGTTCCACAGCGCCCGCTGTTGCGGATCGTCGATGTCGGCGATGGTTTCCATCTGCGCGAGATAGCCTTCGGCGACGGGATCGGCGCGCCCGTGCGCGGCGGCGAGGCGCGCGATCGCCGGCTCGAGGATGAGCCGCACGTCGAGCGTCGACGTCGGACTGAAGTCGGCGTCGGGCACGCTGCGCGTGTCGCCGCGCTGCGCGAGCACGTCGAGCGGCGCCGGCACGACGTAGGTGCCCGAATTGCGCTTCGTAAACACCAGCCCTTCGTTCTGCAGCGCGCCGAGCGCCTCGCGCACGGCCGGCCGGCCGACCTGGAACAGCGCCGCGAGTTCGCGCTCCGACGGCAGCCTCGAATCGGCCGCATAGCGCCCCGCGCGGATCTCGTCGCGGATCTTCTCGGCGACCTGTTCGTAGATCTGCAACGGTCGGAAACCGGCTTCGAGCGAATCGGGACGTGCGGACATCATCTGGGGCTCCTGCCCGGGCGGGTGGTGGACGGGGAAACGGGTTCGCACTATACCGGAGCGATACCGGCGCCGGCGTGCGCGAGGCCCATCTGGACGGATATTAGAACCAAAATCGACGGTCTGCTGGCTTTTCCGGCTTGCCTGCCGACGATCAACTGGTATAGATTTGATCCAGAATGACTGCCGCCTCGATATTCGGCAGCGTCCGTGGCGAGCGCGGCATGCGCCCGTCGTCCACGCCCACCGACACACAACCGACCGACACGATGACCGCTCCCTCCCGGATTCCCGCGTTCGACGCCGCCGAAACGGCCGCGCTGCTCGACTACCCCGCGCTGCTCGCCACGCTCGCACACACCGTCGCCGAATACGCGGCGGGCGAGATCGTCAGCCCCGAACGACTGGTCGTGCCGCTGCAGGCGGGCGGCGTGATGCTGTCGATGCCGTCGAGCGCACGCGACCTCGCGAGCCACAAGCTCGTGAACGTGTGCCCTGGCAACGGCGCGCGCGGACTGCCGACGATCCTCGGCCAGGTGAGCGCGTACGACGCGACGACGGGCGCGCTGCGCTTCGTGCTCGATGGCCCGACCGTTACCGGGCGCCGCACGGCGGCCATTACCGCGCTCGGCATTCAGGCGCTGCACGGCGCCGCGCCCCGCGACATCCTGCTGATCGGCACCGGCAAGCAGGCGGCCAATCACGCGGAAGCGCTCGCGGCGATCTTTCCGGACGCGCGCCTGCACGTGCGCGGCTCGCGCGCCGACAGCGCGGCCGCGTTCTGCGCCGCGCACCGCGCGCAGGCGCCGCAACTGGCCCCGCTCGACGGCGACACGATTCCGGATGCGATCGACGTCGTCGTCACGCTGACGACGAGCCGGACGCCCGTCTATCGCGAAGCGGCGCGCGAAGGCCGCCTCGTGGTCGGCGTCGGCGCGTTCACCGCGGATGCCGCCGAGATCGACGCCGACACCGTGCGCCACAGCCGCCTCGTCGTCGACGACCCGGCCGGCGCGCGCCACGAGGCCGGCGACCTGATCGTCGCGCAGGTCGACTGGCAGCAGGTTGCATCGCTCGCCGACGTGCTGCGCGGCGCCTTCGAGCGCAGCGGGCCGCTGCTGTTCAAAACGGTCGGCTGCGCCGCGTGGGATCTGGCCGCGTGCCGCACGGCTCGCGACGCGCTGGACGCACGCGCGGCGGGCTGATTCCGGGCGGCGGACCTCGATCCGCCATATCCTGCGCGGGCCCCACCCGGCGTCGCCGGCACGCGGCCTCGCCTCTTTCCCGTACGCGTTGTAGGAAACGCCCTACAACGCGTCGCAGCGGCCTACACAAACTTCCAGTTCGGCCGATTTCATTTTTGGCGGCGCAACACGATACTGCCGGCATGAATGCCAGCCTGTCACCCGTCGACGCACTCCGGGTGTTTCTCATCGATCACGCCATTGCCGTCCGGCAACGAATCGCGCTGCTCGTCGGCGCGATCCGCGGCGTCGTGGTCGTCGGCGAAGCGGAAGACGGCGAGGACGCACTGATGCACATCCGCGGCAGCCACGCGGACGTCGTGATCGTCGACCTGCGACTCGCGGACGGCAGCGGTCTCGACCTGATCGGGATGCTGTCGAAAGCCGCGCCGCGGATCGTCACGATCGTGCTGACGAACCATTCGGCACCGGCATTCAGGGAGGCATGTGCGACGGCGGGAGCAGACTACTTCTTCGACAAGACCGCCGAATTCGACGCCGCATGCCACGTCATCGAATCCCTGGTGCGCGCTCGTGCGCACCGCCCCCTGACCGAGCCGGAGTGACTCATGTCCACAGCCACCGCCTGCGCCGCCGCCCCATCCGTCGCGCCTCGGCCAATGATTCCGCTTCCCGCGGTCTCGCGTAACGACGGCGCCAAACATCCCGCCGCGCGCTGCTCGGCTTGCCTGATGCGCTCGCTGTGCCTGCCGCCGCACCTGACCGCCGCCGAATACGGCCGACTGGACGCGATCATCTGTTCGACGCGACAGGTTCGCCAAGGCGACGCGCTGTTCCGAACCGACGATCCATTTCACAGCATCTACGCCGTGCGCGCGGGCTCGTTCAAGACGGTGATGATGCATCGCGACGGCCGCGAGCACGTGACCGGCTTCCAGATCGCCGGCGAAACGCTCGGCATGGACGGCATCGGCGGCGGCCAGCACTGCTGCGACGCGATCGCGCTCGAGGACAGCGTCGTATGCGTCATCCCGTTCGGCGCACTCGAGGCGGCGTGCCGCGAAATGAAGCCGATGCAGCATTTCCTCTACCAGATGCTGAGCAGCGAGATCGTTCGCGAGTCGAGCCAGATGCTGCTGCTCGGTACGATGTCGGCCGAGCAGCGCGTCGCGCATTTCCTGCTGAACCTGTCGTCGCGCTTCGAGGCGCGCGGCTATTCGGCATCGGAATTCAACCTGCGGATGACGCGCGAAGAGATCGGCTGCTATCTCGGCATGAAGCTCGAGACCGTCAGCCGGATGTTCTCGCGGTTTCATCGGGATTCACTCGTCGAGACGCGCGGCAAGCGCGTGCGGATCATCGACGCACAGGCGCTCGCGCAGGTGTGACGCGCGGCGCGTCGCACGTCATTGCGCTGTGGCGCCCGGCGTGAGCGCATGCAGCACGACCGCCCCGGATTCGCCCGCCTCCGATACGGACAAGGCCTGCTCGGCCAGCGCGAACACGCGGCCAAGCACCTCGATCACGTCGTCGCCAGTGCTGCACGGCAGCGATACCGGCGAGCGGCCGCGCATGACCAGCTCGAGCCGCACGTCGTAGGTCCGGCCGCCGTCCACGCGCGGGCGCAATTCGATCGCCAGACGGCAATCCTCCAGCCGTGCGCGGAATCGTTCCAGCCGCACCAGTTGCACCGCCGCTTCTGCTTCCAGCGCAGCGGAACCTGCGAATCCGACGCAGACGATCTGCATGCCCACGCCCATGGCGCTTCTCCTGACGCGGTCGCCGCTCGTCGACGGCGTTGCCTGTTCCTGTATCTCCGTGCCTCGGTGTCCCGCGCGCGGCACGCTCCTGCTTCACGCAGCGCGATGCCGGCCGCGGCGAATACTGCCCTGGCAGCCTTGCATCCGCGCATCCATCGGCACGATGCGGTTCAAACGTTGAATGTCTGCGACGCCTTCATTTCGATCCATGTCATCCCGGCCCGCAACCCTTCGATCGCCGCCTCGTGCTCGGTCGGGTACGCATGACTGTGCTCGAACGTGTGGTGAAAACGCGCTGGCCCGGCGCCGTGCTCGACCGACACACGGCAGCGGAACTCGCCGGATTCGCACTTGCGCGTCTCGATCTCGACCGACCAGTCGCGCTCATGAATCGTGCCTTGCAGTGTCATGCCTCCTCCTGCGGTATCAATCATCCATCCGGAAGTGACCGCTGTGCAGCAACACCGGCCGGCCGCCGATTTCGTCGAGCATCCGTCGCGCCATCGCCTCGATCGCCGAACGGTGCGCTTCGAACGCATGCAGCAAATCCCGTTCGAGCAGCGACGGCGCGCCGAAATGGTCTTCCAGCGCTTCGGCCGTGATCGCGCACTGCACGCAGCGGCCGTCGACGAGCGCCGAAAACGCGACGACCAGATCGCGTGCGCAATATTCGGGCGGTTCGGGTGGAAAGACTATCTGCATCTGTGCGCCTGTCATCGTCGGGACGATTCATGACGTGAGCATAACGGCCCACGCCGCCACACGCTTGACCCACGTCAACCGGTCAGCTGCGCCTCACGCGGCGGCGCACCGTCGCGCCGCCGGGCGGCGGTTCAGCACGCATCCGCGTCGATCGCCGCACCGCGCTCGGCCAGCAGTTCGCGCAGCACGCTGCGATGGCAGCGGCGCTCGTCCTCGCAGTAGCAGCCGATCGAAAACGCGCTCGTCGCCGACAACGCGGCGAGCAGGTCCAGCACCTTCGGCGCGTCGCCATGCGCCATTTCCGCTCGGAAGTGGCGCGTGAACGCGCGCCATTCGGCGTCGGTTTCGGCAGCCTGCGCCTGCGCGACCAGCTCGGGGCTCGGCGACAGCGTCGGCAGCCATACATCATAGTAGTTGCGCGATGCGAATTCCGCCTTGGGTACGCCGCGCGGCGGTCGCCGCACCGTGCCGATCCTCAGGCCCTCGCCGGCCGTGCGCGGCGTGCCGAGCCGTACGATTCGAATAGCCATGCCGCTCCTTCATCATGCGTTCGATCCGCCATCGTACCGCCGCGCCGCCGCCGCGCAAGAAAAAACCGGCTGCCTCCACGACGGAGACAGCCGGTTTCGGCGATGCGATCGTGCGCCCGCAGGCGCGCCGTCAGACGCCGCTCTTCAGCACCTTGCCGATCGCGTCCGCGACGATGCCGACGTTCGAATCGTTCAGCCCCGCGACGCACATGCGCCCCGAACGAAGGATGTACACGCCGTGCACTTCGCGCAGCGCTTCGACCTGCGATTCGGTCAGGCCCGTGTACGTGAACATCCCGCGCTGTTTCACGTAGCGCGTCAGCGCTTCGCCGCTGACGTGGTCGCGCAGGCCGTCATGGATCGACTGGCGCATCCGCGCGATGCGGCGGCACATTGCGGCGAGCTCTTCTTCCCACTGCTTGCGCAACGCGGGCGTGTTCAGCACGGTCGCCACGACCTTCGCGCCGTAGGTTTGCGGGTTGCTGTAGTTCGAGCGCACCGCGCCGGCCAGCTGGCCCAGCACGCGCTCGGCCGCGGCCGCATCCTCGCAGACGACGCTCAGGCCGCCGACGCGCTCGCCGTACAACGAGAAATTCTTCGAGAACGAGTTCGCGACGAGCGCCGGCACGCCGCGGCGGGCCAGTTCGCGCACCGCGAACGCGTCCGCGTCGAGGCCTGCGCCGAAGCCCTGATACGCCATGTCGACGAACGGCAGCAGCCCGCGCGCCTCGATCACGTCGATCAGCTTCTCCCACTGGCCTTCGTCGAGATCGACACCGGTCGGGTTATGGCAGCACGCGTGCAGCAGCACGATGCTGCGCGCCGGCAGCGCGTCGATCGCCGCGAGCATCGCGTCGAACTTCAGGCCACCCGTCGCTTCGTCGTAGTACGGGTACGTGTTCACCGTGAAGCCCGCACGCTCGAAGATGAAGCGGTGGTTTTCCCAGCTCGGATCGCTGAGCCACACCTGCGCGTCCGGGAAGTAGCGCTTCAGGAAATCGGCGCCCACCTTCAGCGCGCCCGAGCCGCCGAGCGTCTGCACGGTCGCGATGCGGCCGGCCGCGCGCGCCGGGTGATCGGCGCCGAACACGAGCGCCTGCACGGCGTCGCGATAGGCGGCCAGGCCGACCATCGGCAGATAGGGCTTCGGGCCGAGGTCGCGCTGCAGCACGGTTTCGGCTTCGCGCACGGCACCCATCACGGGAATCCGGCCTTCGGCATCGAAATAGATGCCGATGCTCAGGTTGACCTTCTGATCGCGCGGATCTTTCTGGAAGTTCTCGTTGAGCGTCAGGATCGGATCGCCCGGGTACGCGTCGATGTGTTCGAACATGGCTATGTCGGTCTCGTTTGGAAGAATGGTCGTGGTGCCCGTGTCAGCCTGCGGACGCGCCGTCGCGGATCGCGTAGCCCGCATTCTTCTGACGGAAGCGATACCCGATCGCGAGCACCGCGAGCCATACGGGAATCAGGTACACCGACAGGCGGAGATCCGGCGTCAGGTACATCACGACGAGAATGCCGGCCATGAACGCCAGGCACAGGTAATTCGTGAAAGGATAGCCCAGACTGCGGAAGGAAGTCTGCTCTCCGGCGATGCGCTTGGCCTGGCGGAACTTCAGGTGGATCAGCGTGATCATCGCCCAGTTGATGATCAGCGCCGACACGACGAGGCCCATCAGCACCTCGAACGCCTTGCCCGGCATGAAGTAGTTGACCAGCACGCACGCGCCGGTCGCGAGCGCCGACGCGCCGAGCGCGGCGAGCGGAATGCCGCGCTTGTTCACCGAGCACAGCACCTTGGGCGCGTTGCCTTGCTTCGCGAGGCCGAACAGCATCCGGCTGTTGCTGTACACGCCGCTGTTGTAGACCGACAGCGCGGCCGTCAGCACGACCACGTTCAGCACGTTGGCGACCACGTTGCTGCTCAGCGCATGGAAGATCAGCACGAACGGGCTGCCGCCGGAGACGACCTTTTCCCACGGATACAGCGACAGCAGCACCGCCAGTGCGCCGATGTAGAAAATCAGGATCCGGTAGATCACCTGGTTGGTCGCGCGCGGAATGCTGTGCTTCGGATCGTCGGCCTCGGCCGCGGTGATGCCGATCAGCTCCAGTCCGCCGAACGAGAACATGATCGCGGCCATCGACATCACGAGCCCCGACACGCCGTTCGGGAAGAAGCCGCCGTGCTGCCACAGGTTCGCGATGCTCGCTTCCGGCCCCGCATGACCGCTCGCGAGCAGCCAGCCGCCGAAGCCGATCATCCCGACGATCGCGGCGACCTTGATGATCGAGAACCAGAATTCGGTCTCGCCATACGATTTCACGCTCGCCAGGTTGAGAAGGTTGATCGCGACGAAGAACACCAGCGCCGACACCCAGGTCGGCACACCGGGCCACCAGTACTGCACGTAGATCCCGACGGCCGACAGCTCGGCCATGCTGACGAGGATGTACAGCACCCAGTAGTTCCAGCCGGACAGGAAGCCGGTGAAGTGGCCGACGTACTTGTCGGCGAAGTAGCTGAACGAGCCGGCGACCGGCTCGTCGACGACCATCTCGCCGAGCTGGCGCATGATGAAGAACGCGACGACGCCGGCCACCGCGTAGCCGAGCAGCACCGACGGGCCGGCCATCTTGATCGTCTGCGCGATGCCGAGGAACAGCCCCGTGCCGAGCGCGCCGCCGAGCGCGATCAGCTGGATGTGCCGGTTCTTCAGCCCCCGCTTCAGGCCGTCCTTCTCGTTTCCAGAAACCATGTCTTCTCCATTCTGCCCGCCTCCGCCGGAAGCGGTGCGGCGCGCCTCGGTGTGCCGGGCGCTGTTTTGCTGTGCCGGCGGCCGTTCGTGGAGCCGCCGGGTTGGGGACTGCAATCTTCGCGCGGCAAACCCGTTTCCTGTCCGCAGGCCCGCCAGACCGGCCACCGACCGTCGCCCTCGCCCGCATTGCTGCGGGCGCACACGAAAATCCGGCGTCAGTTTAGCGTCGCGACAGCGAAATCGGGTTGCGTAACCCGCTCATGCAAACCCTACATTATGAGATAAGATTGCATCCGGGAGACAGATGAGGAAACAAAAATGCCTGAACCGGTTCTCGATCGCATCGATCGCCACTTGCTGTCGGTGCTTCAGGAGAACGGCCGCGCGTCGAACCTCGACCTGGCGAAGGCCGTCGGCCTGTCGCCCGCGCAGACGCTGCGACGCCACCGGCGGCTGGAGGAAATCGGCGCGATCCGCCGTTACGAGACGCGCCTGTGCCCCGACACGCTCGGGTTCGGCGTCACCGCGTTCGTACACGTGACGATGGAACGCGGGCATATCCGCGACCTGTCCAAGTTCCAGAAGCTCGTGTCGGATCTCGCGCAGATCCAGGAATGTTTCTCGGTGACAGGCGATATCGACTACGTGCTGAAGGTCGTCGCGCACGACCTGAAGGGGTTGTCCACGTTCCTGCTCGAAACCCTGATGCGAATCCCCGGCGTGAGCGGCGTGCATTCCAGCGTGTGCCTCGACGAGATCAAGTGCACGAGTGCGATGCCCGTGGAAAGCTGACACGGCACTGCGCGACCGCCCGGGCGACGCAATGCTCGGCTGCCGCGCACGCGCGCCTTCCAGGACGCACGCAGGAAGGCGGCACACGGGACGGCAAACAGAACGGGGATCGGCACGCTGAATACTCGCTGACGGCCGGCAACGCGAAATCGTCGCCGCGGGCCAACCATCGCATGAACCCGTCACCCGATTGTCAAAAAAGCGCGCGGCCCGGCATCCCGGACGAACCGGCCCGCCGTGCGCCGTCGCCCGCCCGGTGCGACATCCGCGGCGGTGACGGTGCCGATCGCCGAATATGTCGCTCAGGTTGCATCCGCTCCGTCCCTTTCTGCTTTCTTTCGCGCCGTCTCGCGCCGTAATGAAATCGATACCGCGGCGCAACCGTCGCGAAACCGCTCCGCCCCCATATCTTCATACCAGACTGTTTCAATGCCGGTGCTCTATCGCGAGCTCCGCGCCGGACCGACATGGCGACGGGCCGCTACCCACCATCGAAAACCTACCTGGAGTTTCCCGATGTTCCGTCAAGCCTTGCTCGTCACAGCGTGCGCCGGCGCGGCGCTTGCGCTGTTCGCCTGCGGCGGTAGCGACGATCCCTCGTCGACGCCCGTCCTATCGTCGCAGGATGCGCTGCAGACCGCCACACCGATCAAGCACGTCGTCGTGATCTACGGCGAAAACGTGTCGTTCGACCACTACTTCGGCACCTACCCGAATGCGTCGAACCCGTCCGGCGAACCGGCGTTCACCGCGAAGTCCGGCACGCCGACGATCAACGGGCTGACGGGCACGCTGCTCACCGCGAACCCGAACTTCACGAACACGGCCAACGGCACCGACGCCGCGAACCCGTTCCGCCTCGACCGCACGCAAGCCGCAACCGCCGACCAGAACCACGCGTACACGGCCGAGCAGCAGGCCGAGGACAACGGCCTCGCCGACCTGTTCCCGAAATACACGGGCAAGGGCTCGTCCGGCGGCGCCGGCGCGTTCGGCACGAAGGGCCAGGTGATGGGCTACTTCGACGGCAACACCGTGACCGCGCTGTGGAACTACGCGCAGCGCTTCGCGATGAGCGACAACGCGTATACGACGGTCTACGGCCCGTCGACGCCGGGCGCGCTGAACGTCGTGTCGGGCCAGACCAACGGGATGCAGATCGTCAAGACGTCGAAGCAGCCGTCGACGCTCGCCGCCACGTCGTACTACATCAACGACGGCCAGGGCGGCTTCACGATGATCAACGATGTCGACCCGGGCTACGACGTGTGCTCGAGCACGACCGACCAGGCGATGATGAGCGGCAAGAACATCGGCGACCTGCTGAACGGCGCAAAGATCACGTGGGGCGGCTTCATGGGCGGCTTCAACCTGTCGACGACCAACAGCAACGGCACGACCGGCTGTAGCCGCAGCACCGTCGCCACCGCCGTGAACGCCGCGACGGCCGACTACATCCCGCACCACAACTGGTTCCAGTACTACGCGTCGACTGCAAACCCGCAGCACACGCGGCCGAGTAGCGTCGCGGCGATCGGTTCCAGCTTCGAAGCCGACGGCAAGACGGCCGAACCGGCGAACCACCAGTACGACAGCGACGACTTCTTCGCGGCCGTGAAGGCCGGCAACTTCCCGTCGGTCAGCTTCCTGAAGGCACCGGCCGCGCAGGACGCGCACGCGGGCTATTCGGATCCGCTCGACGAGCAGGCGTTCGTGACGAAGGTCGTCAACTTTCTGCAGCAGCAGCCGGACTGGCAGAACACGGCCGTGATCGTCACGTATGACGACTCCGACGGCTGGTACGACCACGCATACACGGCGCCGACGCATTCGTCGTCCGACGCCGTCGACCAGGTCAACGGCAACGGCGTATGCGGCTCGGGTGGCACCACAGGCGTGAACGGCGGCACCGTGAACGGCCGCTGCGGCCCGGGTGTGCGCATCCCGCTGGTCGTGATCTCGCCGTATGCGAAGCAGAACTACGTCGATCACACGATGATCGACCAGGCATCGGTCGTGCGCTTCATCGAGGACAACTGGCTCGGCGGCCAGCGCATCGGCGGCGGTTCGTTCGATGCGACGGCAGGCGACCTGCGCGGGCTGTTCGACTTCGCGTCGAAGCCGAATACGGCGCCGCTGTATCTCGATCCGACGCAAGGCACCGTGCTGAGCGCGGCGCCGTCGATCTGACCGGCATCGCGTAACCGGTAGCCGCAGGCCGGCGCATCGTGCGCCGGCCGTTTCCATTTGATGCGCCGCTTCCACGCGGTGCCCGACTTTCGACCGACAGCATGACAGCCCGTCCCGCGTTCCCGTCTCCCGACGCATCCGGCGCCGCCGCGCCGCGTTCCCCTGCCCGCGCGGTGCGCCGCGCGGCGTTCGTGCTCGGCGCGGCCGTGCTCGGCTACGGCGCGTTCGCGATCGCGTTTCCGGCCCGCACGCCGGCGGCGATCGGCGACGTCGTCGCCGACTGGACGGGCGCGAATCCGCATCCGGTCGCGCTGCAGCGCCCGGCCGCGCAGCCGCTGTCCGCCGTCGCGCAGCTCGGGCGTGCACTGTTCGTCGATCCGTCGCTGTCGGCATCCGGCAAGCAGTCGTGCGCGTCGTGCCATAGCCCCGATCACGCGTACGGGCCGCCGAACGGGCTCGACGTGCAGCCGGGCGGCCTCGCGATGACGCAGCAGGGTTACCGCCCGCCGCCGTCGCTGATGTACCTGTATCGTCAGCCGAACTTCAGCATCGGCCCCGATGCGGGCGAAAACGACGCCGCGCCGAGCGTCGCTCAGCAGGCTGCATCGGCGGCCGGCGTCGTCAAGGCGCAGAAGGTGGCCGGCACATCGGCCGCGCCGCAGCTCGTGCCGCAGGGCGGGATGTTCTGGGACGGCCGCGCCGATACGCTGCAGCAGCAGGCGTTCGGGCCGCTGCTGAATCCGGTCGAGATGGCGAATGCGAGCATCGACGACGTCGCGCGCAAGCTCGCGCAGTCGTCGCATCGCGCGCAGTTCGAGCAACTGTTCGGCGCGCGCGTGTTCTCCAGCCCGCAGCTCGTGGTGTCGGAGGCGATGTTCGCGATCGCGCGCTATCAGGTCGAGGATCCGTCGTTCCATCCGTACAACAGCAAGTACGACCGCTGGCTCGAAGGCCGTGCGCGCTTGACGCAGGCCGAATTGCGCGGGCTGCGGCTCTTCAACGATCCGGACAAGGCGAATTGCGCGGGCTGCCACCTGTCGAAGCCCGGCAAGGACGGCTTGCCGCCGATGTTTACCGATTACCAGTACGAGGCGCTCGGCGCGCCGCGCAACACGGCGCTCGCGCAGAACCGCAACCCGGCGTTCTACGATCTGGGCGTGTGCGGGCCGTTCCGCGAGGATCTGAAGGACCAGACGCAGTACTGCGCGATGTTCCTCACGCCGACGCTGCGCAACGCGGCGACGCGCCACGTGTTCTTCCACAACGGCGTGTTCCACACGCTCGATCAGGTGATGGCGTTCTACAACGAGCGCAGCATCTCGCCGCAGAAGTTCTATTCGCGCGGCGCGGACGGCAAGGTCGACGAATATGACGACATTCCGCCAAAGTACCGCGCGAACGTCGATGTGACCGATGCGCCGTTCAACCGCAAACCCGGCGACAAGCCCGCGATGACCGCGCAGGACATCAAGGATATCGAAGCGTTTCTCGGCACGCTGACCGACGAGCCGGCACGCTGAGCCTCGGCGATCCGCCGCGCTTCGTCAGCAGCGCGCGCGGATGCAGAGGAAGGCCGGGGCCAGCGACAGCTCCGCATGGAGCCGCTCCGACACCGCCTTCATCGTCGGCAGCGGCGTCGGCTCGACGAATCGCTCGAGCCGCCAGCCGGCGTCCGCGAGCGCGCTCAGGATGTCGGCAAGCGGCCTGCGCCATGCTTCGACATAGGGCTTCGGTTCGCCGAAACCCGACCAGTGAAAGCCGAAACGGCTCGTATCGAAGTACGTGCCGTCCCCGCGCGTACGCTCGTCCATCCAGTCCCGCATCGGATGCGCCATCGAGAACACCAGCGTCGCGCCCGGCCGCGCGACACGCCTGAATTCGCGCAACGTCGGCGCGAGATCGCGCACGTAGTCGAGTGCGAGCGAACACAGGATCGCGTCGAACGCGTGGTCGGGCAGCCAGTCGAGCGGCGCTGCGAGATCGCCCTCGGCGACGTCGACCGCGAGCCCCGCGCAACGCGCGCTCGCGAGCGCGACCATCTCGGGCGTGATGTCGAACGCATGAACGGTCGCACCGTGGCGCGCGAGGTGCTCGCTGCAGATGCCGGGTCCGCAGCCGGCGTCGAGGACCGTCAGGCCGTCGACGTCGCCGAGCAGCGCCATCGTCGCCGGGCGCTCGTAGAGCGCGTTGTGCGCCTTGGTCGGCGCGATGTCCGCGTACCGTTGCGCGAAGCTCGCATACGCGCGGCGGGCGGATGGTTCGTTCGGATCGGTCATGCGGCCTCCGTTGGCGGGAGTCGGAGGCTCGATTCTGCACGATCGGGGTGCCACTGGCGACGTTCGAGGTGCCGTTCATTCATGAAAGGCTGCGAGCTGACCGCACCTCGCCACACCGGCGGCGATATGGAAGCGCTGCAGCACGTGAAGCGGCATCGGCCGGGATCGGCGCCGAGCGCCTGCTTGGAAGCAGCGAAACGGGAAGGATTGCGACGGCGCGGGTTGGCTACCGGGCCGCCGTCGCCGGCGTGGCGACGGTTGCGGCGGCAACCATCCGCCGCTCCGCCAGCTGCTGCGCGAACCGGTACGCAACCAGCGAGCCAGCCACGGCCAGCAGCATCGGCACCAGGCTGTCGTGATTCACGCGCGTGAACTCGAGCAGCAGCACGACGGCCGTGATCGGCATCTGCATCGACGCGGCAAGGAACGCGGTCGCACCGATCAGCGCGCATCCGCCGATCGACGCCCCCGGCCACACGAGACTCCACACCCCACCGAGCACGACGCTCAGCAGCGCGCCGTTCGCAAGACCCGGCGTGAGGAGCCCACCCTCGGCACCCGCACGCAGGCTGCCCGCCTCGATCAGCACCTTCAGCACGAGCAGCGTCGCCGCGAGGCCGATCGTCAACGTGCCGTCGAAACCCAGTGAAGCCGGCCCCTTGCCATTGCCGAGCAGTTGCGGAAACCACATCGCCAGCACGCCGATGGCCGCGAAGTTGACCAGCGAGAGCACGGGAAGCAGGCGACCCTTCGGCGCATCTGCCCGGGCGCGGGTCGTGAGCCGCACGAAGCCGTAAGCGGCAAAACCGAACAGCGGCCCGCAGACGATCGACCACACAACCAGCGGCGTGCTCAGCACGAACGAAGGCACCGTGTACTGATGTTCGTTGCCGAGCCCGATCCATGCGACGGCCGCCGCGATCGCCGACGTGACGACGGCCACCACCAGCGCGCGCAGTTCGAACGTGCCGAGCAACACTTCGAGCACGAACACGGCACCGCCGAGCGGCACGTTGTAGACGGCCGCAAGACCGGCGCCCGCGCCGCACGCGACCATCAGTCGGCAATCGGCGGGCGAGAGCCCCGCGCAATGCGCGAGCCGCCCGGCCAGCAGCGAGCCGATCTCACGCGGCGCGACTTCGCGGCCGAGCGGCGAACCAAGCGCGACGGTGACGATCTGGAGCAGCGCGTGCACCGTCGTGCTGACGAACGGCATCCGCGGATCGGCTGCGCGAACGGCCCGGCGGATGCTGACGAGCGGTTGGCCGAACCGGTAAAGCGCCCACCAGCCGCCGCCCGCGACGAGCCCGCAGACGACGAGCACCGCGAGCCGGCGCAGCGGCTCGGCGTCGGTCACACCCGCGAGAAAGCTCTCGGCCCCGACCAGGTGCGCCAGGCTGTAACCGTAGGCCACATGCTGGATCGCGTGCAGCAGCAGCGCGAGCAGCATCCCGCCGACGCCCGCGCCAACGCCGGTCAGGACCGTGACGGCGGCCATCCGCGCGAACGGGCTGGCCGGCGGCGAAGAGGAAGCGGGAGCGGACGGGAGATCGAGGCGCATGAGGTCGGCGAATGAGGATCGACACGACGGCGCGCACCATGCACGCCGCCGTCAGGACCGCATCGTAGGCTTCGGCCTCTCATGAGACAAACGTATTTTTCTGATCAACTCATGCAATTCGCGAATATATGAGTGACGGCAACCCACGGCGGTGCGTGCCGCCGCCAACGCGATCGCACTACTCCGGATACGTGACGCGCTCCGGCTCCCGTCGCATGATCACCTTCCCGTGGCGCACCGACAGCGTGGCCTTCGCCTGCCGGCGCACGGCTTCGTAATCGCTGTCCGCGTCGAGCACGACCAGATTGGCCGGCCGTCCGACCGCGATCCCGTAGCCGTCGCCGAGATGCATCGTCGTCGCGCTGTGATCGGTCACGAAGTCGAGGCAGCGCTGCAGGTCCTGGTAGCCCATCATGTGGCAGATGTGCAGGCCGGCATCGAGGACGCGCAGGATGTTGCCGTTGCCGAGCGGATACCACGGATCCTTGATCGAATCCTGACCGAAGCACACGTTCAGCCCCGCGCGATCGAGTTCCGCGACGCGCGTGACGCCACGCCGCTTCGGAAACGTATCGAAGCGCCCCTGCAAATGGATGCTCTCGGTCGGGCACGACACGAAGTTCAGGCCCGCGCGCTTGAGCAGCCGGAACAGCTTCGAGCAGTACGCGTTGTCGTACGAGCCCATCGCCGTCGTGTGGCTCGCCGTCACGCGCGCGCCCATCCCGCGCACGCGCGCTTCTTCCGCGAGCACTTCCAGAAAGCGCGAATGCGGATCGTCGGTCTCGTCGCAGTGCACGTCGACGAGGCAGCCGGTGCGCTCGGCCAGATCCATCAGGAAGCGGATCGAGCTGACGCCCTGCTCGCGCGTGTTCTCGAAATGCGGAATTCCGCCGACGACGTCCGCGCCAAGCTCGATCGCCTGCTCCATCAGCGCGCGGCCGCCGTCGAACGACTCGATGCCTTCTTGCGGAAACGCGACGATCTGCAGGTCGATCAGCCCGCGCGCCTCGTCCTTCACTTCGAGCATCGCCTTCAACGCGGCCAGCGTCGGATCGGTGACGTCGACATGGGTGCGCACGTGCTGGATGCCGTGATCACGCAGCATGCCGATCGCCGCATGCGCGCGCGTCTTCGTATCCGCGTGCGTGATCGTCGCCTTGCGCTCGGACCAGCGCTCGATTCCCTCGAACAGCGTGCCGCTCATGTTCCAGGCCGGCTCGCCGGCCGTGAGCACCGCGTCGAGATGGATGTGCGGTTCGACGAGCGGCGCAATCGCGAGACGGCCGCCCGCATCGACATCGCCGGCGCCGACAGCGGCGACCGGCGCGGCTTGCGCGTCGATCCGCGCGATCCTGTCGCCGTCGATGCCGATCGTAAACAGCCCGTCGCGACCGCGCAGGCGTGCATTGAAGAGGTTCATGTGGGTCCAGGCGTCATGCGGCGCGAGCGCCGCGTGGTGGGGAAAACCGGCTCCGGCGATGCGTGCCGCGCTTATTTGAAATCCTCGATCGTCAGGCCGGTGGCCGCGCGCATCTCGTCGTTCTTCACGTCGCGCACGTGCTTGCCGAACGTCCACACATGCCGGCCGGGATCGCGCGCGCGATACATGCGGTCGCCGTAGAACTGGTCGGCTGGGGCCTGCAGGATCTCCGCGCCGGCCGCACGCGCGCGCGCGCAGTGCGCGTCGATGTCCGCGTCGTCGGCAAGGTGCACGTGGACGTGCTGCGTGTTGCGGTCGCCGGTGTCTTCCGGTGAGGCGATGAAGTCGGCCCACGCGCCGCCGATCATGACGAGGCCGTCGCCGAATTTCATTTCGGCATGCGCGATGTCGCCTTCCGGCGTGGTGACGACGATCGCGCGCTCGAAGCCGAATGCGCGTTCGAGCCATGCCAGCGCGGCTTTCGGGTTGCGGTAGCACAGCGCGGAACTGAACGACGGACGGCGAGGCGTGGTCATCGGGTGTCTCCGGATCTCGGCATCGGTCTGCTCATTCTCCACGCGCGCGGCGCGGCAATCAACTCCCGCGCCAGCGACGCGCGCGTGTTGTCAATGCGCGACACGGCGAACGCGGCCACCCGGTATCTCGCGTCGCGCCGTCGACGAAAACGCACGCCATCCGGCCTCCGCATCGATTTGTGAACGCTGTGTGACGCACTCTTGCGCAACTCGCAACGGTGCGCTCGCGCGCCAGCGGCCGTCATCGCGCGACCCCGCCCCTACACTGGCGCCGAACTTTAGCCACTTGTCCCACACGCAGGAGCAGTTACATGAAGAAAACCCTGATTGCCGCCGCATCGGCCACCGCACTGTTCGCCCCGTTCGCGCATGCACAGAGCTCGGTCACGCTGTATGGCCTGATCGATGCCGGCATCGCGTACACGAACAACGCGGGCGGCGCCTCGCTGTGGCGCATGACCAGCGGCACCGTCAACGGCAGCCGCTTCGGCCTGCGCGGCACGGAAGATCTCGGCGGCGGTCTGAAGGCCCTGTTCGTCCTCGAGAACGGCTTCAACGTGAACAACGGCGCGCTCGGCCAGGACGGCAAGCTGTTCGGCCGCCACGCGTATGTCGGCCTGACCCGCAGCGGCTACGGCACGCTGACGCTCGGCCGCCAGTACGACACGATGGTCGACTTCGTCGCGCCGCTGTCCGCGACGTCGGGCGACTTCGGTGATACCGGCTTCGCGCACCCGTTCGACAACGACAACCTGAACCACTCGGTGCGCATCAACAACGCGGTGAAGTACACGAGCGACACGATCGCGGGTTTCAAGGTCGGCGCGCTGTACGGCTTCTCGAACTCGACGAACTTCGCCGGCAACCGTGCATACAGCGTCGCGGCGAGCTACACGAACGGCCCGCTGAAGCTGGCCGGCGCTTACCTGCAGATGAACGGCACGAAGGGCTCGACGAGCGCGAGCCCGGGCGCGACCGACGTGGCCGAAGCGAAGAGCGTGAGCCAGGGCGGCTGGTCGGTCGGCGCGGACCGCATGCGCAGCTACGGCGGCGGCGCCAGCTACGTGTTCGGTCCGGCGACGATCGGCTTCGTCTACACGCGTTCGCAGTACGACAACTCGGGCTCGTTCGGCTCCACCGGCCAGATCGCGTTCAACAACTACGACGTGAACGTGCGCTATGCGGTGACGCCGGCCGTCAGCCTCGGCGCCGCGTACGTGTACACGGACGCCAGCGTGTCGAATCCGGACAGCAAGCACGGCACCGATCCGAAGTGGCACCAGGTCGACCTGCAGGCCGTGTACAAACTGTCGCGCCGCACCGACCTGTATGCGGAAGCGATGTATCAGCACGCGTCGGGCCGCGGCTACCAGGCGTTCATCAACACGTCTGGCGGCGCATCGACCACCGCGAACCAGATCGTCGGCACGATCGGCATGCGCACGCGCTTCTGAGTTCAGCGCAGCAGGACCGCACGTCGCCCGCCAGCCGCGAACCTGTCTTGACGGACGGGTTCGCGCAACGCGGGCGACGTGCGTCAGTGTTGTTCCATCTGAAAATCTGCTTGCCTGGAATCGGGGTTTTTGTGCCCGCGTGCGCTGCATAGACTGGCATCAATGGTTCGGATCACACATCGATTGCCGGACCGGACTCACACCCCGCCTACAGGAGAACATCGTGAAATCGCTCGTCGTTACCGCCGCCGCTGCCGTCCTGCTTGCCGCACCGGCCCTGTCGTTCGCTCAGTCCGCCAAGTCGCCCGTCACGCGCGCACAGGTGCTGCAGGAGCTCTACGACCTCGAATCGGTCGGCTACAACCCGTCGCTCGGCGACGCCGGCAACTATCCGGACGACATCATGGCCGCGCAGGAACGCCTGGCGGCAAAACGGCTCGCCGAGCACAAGGCCGCGCATACCGCCTATGGCCCGGCCGGTGCGGGCGCAACCGAATCGGGCGTGGCCGTCAAGCCCGCGCTGTGAATGCATGACGGCGCGCCCGCACGACGCGTGTCATGCGGGCGCGGCGGACATCGCGCAAACCGGTTCGTGACGATGGATGCGGCCAGGCCGCGTGCCGTCCGGCACGCGGCCTTCCTTTTCCGTATTCGCCCTCAGGCGGCCTGCGGTTCCCGCTCGATCGCGTTCAGCATCTCGACGTCGTGCGCGATCATCCCTGGCACCTGCGCACGCAGCATCTCGACCCAGGTGCGCACCTTCGCGTCGACGAAGCGGCGCGACGGATACAGCGCATAGACGTTCATCTTCTGCAGGATGTGACCGGGCAGCACACGCACGAGCGTGCCGTCCTGCAACGCGTCGATCGCCGCGTACAGCGGCAGCATGCCGATCCCGATGCCGTCGCGAATCGCGAGCGCGAGCGACTCGGCCGTGTTGGTCTGCACCGGCCCGGCGACATGGATCTGCTCGACGCCCTCGGCGCCTTCGAGCACCCATTCGTGGGTCGGAAACGCCGGCGTGCAGAGCGTCAGGCACGCATGCGCGCCGAGATCCTGCGGGCGCGCCGGCGCGCCGTGGCGCTTCACATACTCGGGTGACGCGCACAGGATGCTGAAGGTCGAGCCAAGCAGGTGCGACACGAGCTCCGAATCGGGCAGCGACGACGCGGTCACGACCGCCATGTCGCTCGTGCCGTCGAACAGGTCGGGCATGCGCTGCGACAGCGACAGCTCGATCGATACGTCCGGAAATTGCGTGTGGTAGCGCGTGAGCGCGGGCATCACGTAGTGATGGCCGACGCTCGCGAAGCTGTGCATGCGCAGCACGCCGGCCGGCCGCTCGTGCGCGCAGCTCGCCTCTTCCTCGGCGCGATCGACGTCGGCGAGGATCTGGCGGCAGCGCCGCAGATAATTTTCGCCGGCCGACGTCAGCGCGAGGCGGCGTGTCGAGCGATTCATCAGACGGGTGCGCAGGCGCGCCTCGAGTTCCGACACCGCGCGCGACATCGCGCCCGTCGTCGAATTCAGCGATTGCGCGGCCGCGGTGAAACTGCCCGTCTCGACGACGCGCGTAAACACCCGCATGTTTTGTAGGGTATCCATTGCTGTGAGCCACCTGTAGCGGAGCCGCTATTTTCCTCCAGCGGATGCGACAGATTGTTACGCGCCCTGCAACTATCGTTTCCCCGCAGCTGCGTTAATGCCCGCGCGCCGCACTCCTACAATCGGCGCCTCATCAGTCGAACGGACCCGTCCGGACGCGCCGCGACACCGCGCACGCCCCCTCTTTCTTCATGAAGCCACAACCTGCGATCGAGCGACCTTCCATCGAACCGGCACGATGGAGAACCTGGCTCGATCCGCTCGGCGACGCCGCGCGCGACTGGGCCGCAAGCGACGGGCTGATCTGGCTGCACCTCGCCAAGACCGTGCTCGCCGCGTTGCTCGCGATGGGGATCGCGATGCGGCTCGAGATGTCGCAGCCGCGCACGGCGATGACGACCGTGTTCGTGCTGATGCAGCCGCTGTCGGGGATGGTGTTCGCGAAGAGCTTCTACCGCGTGCTCGGCACCGTGGCCGGCCTCGTCGCCGCGCTCGCGCTCGGCGGGCTGTTCGCGCAGCAGCCGGAGCTGTACATGGCCGGCATCACGCTGTGGATCGGCGGCTGCATCGCGCTCGCAGTCCGCAACCGCCATTTCCGCTGGTACGGGTTCGTACTCGCCGGCTACACGGCCGCGCTGATCGGCCTGCCCGCCGTGATGACGCCGCAGACGCTGTTCCAGTCCGCGCTCACGCGCGCCGCGGAAGTCGCGCTCGGCATCGCATGCTCCGGCGCGGTCAGCGCGCTGATTCTTCCGCTCAGTTCCGCGAAGGCGCTGATGCGCTCGCTGACCGTCCGCCATGTGAAGTTCGCGGCATTCGCGGCCGGCGCGCTGTCGGGCGACCTTGCACGCGGCGATTTCGAGCGGCGCTTCGCCGATTTCGTCGACGAGATCGTCGGCTTCGAGGCCAACCGCGCGTTCGCGTCGTTCGAGGATCCGCACATTCGTGCGCGCAGCCGCCGGCTCGCGCGCCTGAACAGCGAGTTCATGAATGCGTGCACGCGCCTGCATGCGCTGCACCAGCTCGTCAAACGCTTGCGCGCGAACCAGTCCGACGCGGTGCTCGACGCGCTCGCGCCGCACATCGATGCGCTTGCGCAACGGGTGACGGCGTTGCACGACGAGCGGCAGCGCGGGATCGCGTCGACCACCGGCGCGCTGCTCGAACTGCGCCGCTTTCACGGCGCGCTGCCGAAGGCCGCGCGCGCGTCGCGCCGCGAGATCGAGGATCACGCGGCCGGCGGCCTGCTCGACTTCGACACCGCGATCGAGCTGATGTATCGCTTCATCGGCGAGTATCTCGGCTATGCCGACACCAACGCGTCGCTCGACCGCGACGATCATGCGTTCGAACGCTCGGTCACGCGCTACGCGGTGAAGACCAATTCGTTCTTCGTCGGCTTCACGTTCCTGCGCACGCTCGTCGCCGTCGGCGCGATGAGCGCGTTCTGGATCGCGTCCGAATGGCCGAGCGGCTCGCTCGCCGTCATCGCCACCGCGATTGCGTGCGCGCTGAGCTCGACGTCGCCGCGGGCGCCGAAGTTCGTCGCGCAGATGGGCGTCGGCGCGGCGTTCGCGACGGCCGTCGGCTATGTGTTCCTGTGCTACGTCTATCCGAACATCGACGGCTTTCCGCTGCTGTGCGCGACGCTCGCGCCGGTGCTCGGCCTCGGCGCGTTTCTCGCGATGCGCCCGGGCCTGTCCGGCTACGGGATCGGCTTCGCGGTGTTCTTCTGCCTGCTCGCGGGCCCGGACAACGCGATCGCGTATACGCCCGAGGTGCTGATCAACAACGGTTTCGCCATCGTCGTCGCGATGCTCGCATGCTCGATCGTGTTCGCCGTGGTGTTTCCGACCCACATGCCGTGGCTCACATCGCGTATCGCGCACGACCTGCGCCGTCAGGTCACGCTCGCGTGCGAAGGCACGCGCGACGGCCTCGCCGCACGCTTCCAGTCGAGCACGCACGACCTGATGGCGCAGTTGCGCACGCTGCTCGTCAAGCGCACGCGGCAGCATCGCGACGCGCTGCGCTGGATGCTGTCGACGCTCGAAGTCGGCCATGCGGTGATCGACCTGCGCGACGAGCTGCACGGGTTCTGCGAATCGAAACCGCCGCAGACGCAGCGCTGGACCGCATCGATCGATGCGGTACTACGCGAGCTGCCGCGATTCTTCGACGATCCGACGCCGGCCCACCATGCGCGCACGCTGAAATCGGTGAATCTGGCGATCCGGGCCGCCCAGCACACGCTGCACGCGTGGTACGCGGTGCCAGACGAGCGCCATCGCATGCAGCGCATCGTCGGCTGCCTGCACTTCATCCGCAGCGCGCTGCTGGACAAGGACGCACCGTTCAATCGCCATCGTCATTGACGGTCGGTGGCGATCGGCGGCGATCAATGCGCGCGCAACGTCATCCTTGTTCCGATTGGAAATAAGCTCTACACCCGCGGTGATTAATCTCTAAGCAGTGCGAGCCTATAGTTTCCTCACTGCCAGCGAGACTGGCACTGACCCAGGAGAAACCCAAATGAAGCCGCTGCACCTCGCCCTCGTTGCCCTGTCGCTCACCGCCGCAGTCGCGCATGCCCAGCCCGCGCCGGCCGACGTCGCGCAACAACCGGCGAACCGCGCCGAAGCCGTCCAGGCCGCGGGCCGCGCCGATCGTGCGCAATCGAAGCAGGAAGATCCGAACGCATGCGTCGGCCCCGTCAGCTTCTGCAACGTCTACTTCGGCAGCTGAGCATGACGCCGCGTCGCCACGGCCAGGCCCGCCGCGCACGCATCGCATGCGCGCGCGCACGACGCGCCGGCCGATCGCCGCAACGACACTGTCCGCTACGCCGCTTCGATTGAAGCGGCGCATGCCGTTTCAGGCGCCGCGCCCCGGCCGCCACCCCACTTCGCGCAACGCATCCAGCAAACGCGCCTGCCCCAGCCCTTCGACCCGCGCGCCGCGCGATTCGACGTCGCTCCCCGCGACCAGCGCATTCACGATTGCCTCCTCCACCGCCTCCGCCGCCGCGACGAACAGCGCGGAGATGTGGTCGTTGTTCACCATCTTCACGGCCGTCGTCGGCGCGCCCTTGCTGCCGTAGTTGGCGGCCGGCAGCCCGTCGTTGCCCGTGGCGAACGCCAGGAAGATGTCGCCGCTCGAATCCTCGGTGCCGCCGCCGACGCGGGCCAGCCCGACGCTCGCCCGCTGCGCGAGGCGCGTGCACTGGTGCGGCAGCAGCGGCGCGTCGGTCGCGATCGTGACGACGATCGAACCCATCCCGGCCTCGCCTCGTGCATCGGGTGTGCGAAACGGCGAATGCACGTGCCGCAACACCTCGCCGACCGGATAACCTGCCACGCGCAGCATCTCGCGCACGCCGTAGTTCGCCTGCACGAGCGCGCCGACGGTCCAGCCGCCCGCGTCGGCCCCGACCACGCGCGACGCGGTGCCGATGCCGCCCTTGAACTCGTGGCAGATCATCCCGGTGCCGCCCCCGACGCCGCCTTCGGCGACCGGCCCCGACTGCGCGGCGGTCAGCGCGCGCAGCACGTGCGCGGCGCTCACGTGCTGCCCCCAGATGTCGTTGAGCAGGCCGTCGTAGGTTTCCATGACGACCGGCATGCACCAGTACACGCGGCCGGCCGCCGCTTCGCGCTCGTTCGCGACCAGCGCATCGCGCACCGCGCCGACGCTGTGCGTGTTCGTGTAGGCGATCGGGGTCGTCAGCAGGCCGGCTTCGCGGATCCATTCGAGCCCGGTCGCGTCGCCGTTGCCGTTCAGCACATGGACGCCCGCGAAGCACGGCGAATCGTGCGCCGCGCCCGCGCGCGGCTCGATGACGGTGACGCCGGTGCGGATCGACGCGTCGCCGTTCTCGACGTTCAGCGTGCAATGTCCGACCCGCACACCCGGTACGTCCGTGATCGCGTTGAAGCGGCCCGGCGTGCCGAGTCCGATGCGGATGCCGAGATCCCTCGTGCGCATGATGCAATTCCTCCAGTCTCTCAATGGTTCGGTGTTTCGGTGCTGCAAGGTGACGATCCGGCGTTCAGAGCGCGCGGAATGCTTCGCTGTGGCGCGCCCAGACGACGTACATCACGAGTGCGGCAATCAGCAGCCCCGCGATGATGATCAGGTCGGTCGGCTTGGTCGCCGTCGCCAGCGTCGTGTAGAGCGTGTATGCGGCACCCGCCACCGCGACGAGCGGCGTCACGGGCCACATCGGCATCCGGTAGTGATGCTCGACGTCGCGGCGCACGAGGCGACTCGCCAGCGCGGCCAGCCCGACGACGAGATAGATCAACAGCAGCAGGTCGACCGTGAACGCGGTCAGCTCGTCGAGGCTCGACACGAATACCAGCCCCGCCGACGGCACCGCGAGCGCGAGCGTCGCGAGCCACGGCGACTCGAAGCGCGGATGGATCGTCGAGAACGCGCGATTGCAGGTGCGCGACCAGAGTGCATGCCGGCCGCTGCTGTACAGCAGGCGCCCCATCGTGATCACGATCGCGATGATCGCGTTGAACACCGACAGGAAAATCCCGCCGCTGACCACGCGCGACACCGCCGGGTTGCTCAGCGAACGCACGACATAGCCGATCGGGTCCGCGCTCTTCGTCAGCTCCGTCAGCGACGGCGCGCCGAGCACGATCGCGGTGAGCGGAATCAGTTCGACAACGAGGATCACCACCAGCGAATAGATCACCGCCTTCGCGACGTTGCGGTTGCCGCCGCGCAGGTCTTCAGCGAGATAGGCGGCCGAGCCGAAGCCGTTGTAGCAGAAGATCGCCGTGCCGATCGCCGGCACGATCGCCGCGAGCGTGGCCGGCACCAGCGCATTGCCGCTCGCGACGACCGGTGCGATCAGTGCGTCGGCGCCGCGATGCGGGGAGCCGAATCCGAGCCCCGCGATCAGCATCAGCACGCCGATCTCGACGACGAGAAACGCGCCGGTGATCCACGCATTCGTCTTGATGTTCAGCATCCCGAGCACGTAGCTGAGCAGCACGATCGTGAGCGCGACCGACTGATTGCCGAAGTGCGTGCCGAGCGCATTGTTCAGGTACGGCGCGGCGCCGCTCGCGAGCACGGCCGGGATGAACACGCTGACGGACAGCACCGTGATGAACGTCAGGTAGCCGGGCAGCGTGCCGAACACACGTTTGGCCATCACATATTCGCCGCCCGCGCTGCGATGCGCGGCGCTGAGCTCCGCGTAGCAGAGCGCGAACGCGAGCGCGAGCACGCCGCCGAGCAGGAACGACAGCACCGCGCCGCTGCCGGCCTGCTGGATCGCGAACGGCGCGATCACGAAGATCGAACTTGCGGGCGTCACGCCCGACACGGTGATCATCACCGCGTCGCGCACGCTGAGCGTCTGCGACAACGCGCGCGGCGCGTCTTCCGTGGCAGGCGTCGCTTGCAGCGTGCCCGTCGATTCCGACATCATCGCCATTTCGTTCTCCTGTTGCTCCTACCCTGCTCTTTTTTGAACACCCATACTCGGGCCCGATTGATTGCGTGGCAGTCTAGGAAGCCAAATTCAGGACCGCTATTCCCCCTTCGTGTTACACCCTTCGGTGGTGGTATGGATCGACTCTTCTCCGAATTCGCGATGCACCAGGCGCTTGGCCGCGCGATCGATCATCTGGGCCAGCCGCGCTTCTGGCGCTTCCTGGTGCTGCTGCTCAACGAAATGGTGCCGTTCGACAACGCGCTCGCGACCGCGATCGGCCGCGACGGCGTGCCGCTCGTGCTCGACGAATACGACACGGGCGGCACCGACAGCGCGTCGCCGGTGCCGCTTTACCTCAATGGGTTATATCTGCTCGATCCCTTCCTGCAAGCCGCGCACGACGGGCTCGCCGACGGCTGCTACCGGCTCGAGGAAGTCGCGCCCGACCTGTTCCGGCAGAGCGAGTATTTCCTGAGCTACTTCCGCGATGCGGTCGGCGACGACGAGATCCAGATCCTCGTGCGGCCGAACGCCGACACGCTGCTGTCGCTGTCGCTCGGTGCGTCCGCGCGCTTCGACGTCGAGCCGCTCGGCAAGCTGACGGCCGCGATGCCGTGGGTGCTCGCGACGATGCGGCAGCACTGGCGGCTGGTGGGCGATGCCGCGCGCACGACGCCCGACGACGATCTCGGGGCGCGCGTCGAGCTGGCGCTCGCGCGCTTCGGCGCGGGCGTGCTGACCGATCGCGAGATGTCGATCGCAAGAATGGTGCTGCGCGGCAATTCGTCGAAGGCGATCGCGGAGCGGCTGGCGATTTCACCCGAGACGGTGAAGGTGCATCGGCGCCATCTTTACGCGAAGCTCGGGATCTCGTCGCAGCCGGAGCTGTTTTCGCGGTTCATTCAGGCACTCGGGGAGGATGCGGCGGGCTGAGCGCGACGCCGCCGCGTCACGACGATGCGACGTTCGCCGCCGACCGCGTCGGCGCGATCGCCAGGTGCAGCGCGCGCGTCGGCCGCAGCGTCACGTTCAGCGTCGCGCGCGGTGCCGCCATGCCGGGCGGCACTGCCAATTCATGGCGCTGCAGGATCATGGCCGCCACCACCGTCATTTCCGTCATCGCCAGATGCTGCCCGAGGCACACGCGCGGCCCCGTGCCGAACGGCATGTACGCGCCGCGGGGAATCGCCGGCGCGTCGTCGGCGAAGCGCTCGGGCCGGAATGCCTGCGGCTCCGGAAACCATCGCGCGTCGTGATGCATCAGCTGAATCGGCAGCATGAACAACGTTCGCGCCGGAAACTGCCATGCGCCCAGTTCGACCGGCCGCAATGCGCGACGGCTGATCAGGATCGGCGCCGCCGGATACAGGCGCATCGTTTCCTCGAGCGTCTGCGTCAGGTAGCGCAATGCGGCGCGCGTGTCGGCGGTCGGCGCACGGCCGCCCAGCACGCGTACGACTTCGGCGCGCGCGGCGGCCTGCGCGGCCGGATTCGCGGCCATGTTCCACGCCCACCAGGTCAGCGTGGCCGCGGCCGTCTCGTGACCGGCCAGGAAAGCCGTCATGCACTCGTCGTGCACGGCTTGCAGCGGCCAGGTGCGCGCGTCGGCGCGGTGCAGCCGCAACAGGCGCGACAGCAGATCGTCCGGCCAGCCGTGCTCCGGCATGTCCAGACGCGCATGCAATTGCCGGTCGATCAATCCGTTCAGCACCGCCAGCGCTCTCGCCTTGCCGCGCTTCCACGGCATCCAGTCCGGTGCGCTGGCCGGCTGGTAGAACTCGGCGTTCGCGGCCGCGCTGACCGTGCGCACGGCTTCCTCGGCCGCGCGCGCGTCCGCGCCAATTGCATTCGAGAACATCGTGCGCATGATCACGTCCATCGCGAGCGACGTCAGCGCACTTTCGATCGGCCAGCGCGCGTCGTGCGCGGGCCACTGCGCGAGCGCATGACCGGCCGTCGCGGCGATCGACGGCACGAATGCCTGCACCGGTTTCGGCATGAAGTTCGGCTGCAGCGCGTGCCGCTTGTCGCGCCATGCGTCGCCCTCGGCGACCAGCACGCTGTGCCCGTGGACCTGCGAGAACACGCGGATGCCGCGCTCCCAGCGCACCAACGCATCGTGATGCGTGACCAGCAACTCGCGTACGAGCGCCGGATCGGTCACGACCACCGCATGTTCGGGCCACATGCGCAGGTGCACGACGTCGCCATGCGTGCGCTGCCAGCCCGCGAGTGCGCCGGGCAGATCGCGCGACATTGCGCGCAGCAGCCGCCACCCCGTCAGGCCGGCGCGCGGCCCCGGCGGCCATACGCCGGGCGGGTGAAGCGCGGGCGCCGCACCGGCGGCGTCCGCATGAAACGGGCAACGGGAAGAGGATCGTGTGTTCATGCGCCGGATTGTCCGGATCGACACGCTGCCGGTCTTGAACGCAAACGACATCGACACGTGCCGCGCCGGTCCCTATACTCCGGCGTCATGCCCTTCGGTCCGTCTCCGACTTTGCCGCCGTGTCCCGATCCGCTCGCGCGTGCGCCGCGCGTGCTGTGCGACGGCCGGTCGCCGCCCACGCGGCTGTATCAGCCGCCGGCTGCGCTGCAAGGCGCGGTCGTCGCGATCATCACCCGCGACACGCGCGGCTTCACGTTGAGCGACGCGCAGCGGCTCACGCATTTCCCCGCGTCGCCGATCGTCTGCCTGTCGTGGTATCGCGGCCTCGACGTCGGGCTCGTCCGGCGCACGGGCGACGGGCCCGTGTGGCGGCCGTTCGGTGCATCGGCGACGCTGTCGGGCAGCCAGTCGATGCCGGTCGCGAGCTGGGCGCCGACGAGCGGACAAGGCGGCATCGTCTGCCTGCATGCCGACGCAGCATGCGCATTGTTCGGCGTCGCGCTACCGGCGATCCACGACACCTTCGTCGACGCGCACGCATGCCTCGACGACAGCTGGCAGCCGCTGCTCGATGCACTCGCGAATGCCGAACACGACGACGACGCGCTGGCCGCGCTCGATCGTTACCTCGCGCCGCGCTGGCACGCGCTGCGCGGCAGCGTATCGCCGCTGTCGTCGCTGCGTGATGCCGGACGCAGCTGGGTCGGGCGTCTCGCGTCGAAAGCGCGCGAATGGCGGTACACCCACAGCCCGCGTCAGGTCGAACGGCGCATCAAGTCGTACAGCGGTCGCTCGTTGCGCGACTGGCAAACGCTGGTGCGCACCGAAGGCGTGTTCTTCGCCGCGCGCGACCGGCAGGACGCCGGGCAGCCGGTCGACTGGGCCGCGCTCGCGCTGGACGAGGGGTTCGCCGATCAGGCACACCTGAGCCGCGCGACGCGGCGCATCACGGGCTTCTCGCCGACCGAGTTCGTGCGACGCTTCGCCGAGGACGAATCGTTCTGGATGTACCGGCTCTGGGTATGACGGGCCGCTGCCCGTCACGCATCAGCCGCCCGATTCGATGAACCCGCCGTCCGGCGCCTGGTGCGGCACATACCAGCCGAAATACACCTCGGCCTCGACGATCCGGCCATCGCGGACACGCAACCGCTCCGCGTTCCGGAATCGCCTGCCGGCAATCGTGTCGGCTTCGTACACGACGAACACGTATTCGCCGTGCACGGCAACGTCGACAAACGCGAAACTGGCGAGCATCGCGCTGTTCGGCCAGCAGCGCGCCAGATACGTGTCGCGGTCGAGCCGGTTGTCGAGCGGGCTCGTGAAATGGAAGTCTGGCGCGATCAGCGCTTCGATCGCATCGCGGTCCTTGTCGACATACGCGCGATAGCTGGCGCGCGCAACGTCACCGGGGTCGTCTGTCATCGTCGTTACTCCGCGAAGGGCGGGGCCGACGCGACAGCGCGCGTCGCCCCGAGGCATCGATCAAACGCATGCGGGCGGCACGAACGACCACGACCGCCCGCACATGCAGCTTTGCGCGCATGCCCGGCTCGAGGCCATTCACGAAAACCCGCACCGGGCGATCGCCGCAGCCGCCTGCACACGCCGCGTCACGCCACGCTTTCCGCCGCGCGCACCGATGCCACGGTTGCCCGTTGCCCGTTTCCGCACGCACGGGCATGATGTCCGCCAGCGTGCCGTCCGGGCCGCCGGCTTCGGCGATCATCGGCGCCGCGATCGGCATGCGTTCCATGCGCCGCGGCCGGCATCATCGAGCAATCCGCGTGCCGGCCCCGGCCGCCCACCTCATCGAGTCCATGTCACTACGCGCATTCAGAACGCTGGTCGCGATCGCCCGATACCGAACCTTCGCACGCGCCGGCGAAGCGATCGGGCTCACGCAATCGGCCGTGAGCCTGCAGATCAAGACGCTCGAAAGCGAATACAACGTCCGGCTGTTCGACCGTTCGCGCCGCCAGCCGGTGCTCACCGAAGCCGGCAACATCCTCGTCGCGCAGGCCGAGCAGGTGCTCGCGATGGTCGACCGGATTCCCGATGCGCTCAGCGACGAGAAGAAGCTCGTCGGCCGCCTGCGGATCGGCGCGATCCAGACCGCGCTGTCCGGCCCGCTGCCCGATGCGCTGCTCGCGCTGCGCGCGGCGCACCCGTCGTTGCACGTGCACGTATCGGCCGGCATGTCGGCCGAACTGGCGAACCGCGTCGCCGCCGGCGAACTCGACGCCGCGATCACGACGCGCCCGGTGCGCCCGCATCCGGCTGAACTGACGTGGACCACGCTGTACGAAGACCGCTTCTGGCTGCTCGCGCCGCCGCAATATGCGGAGCGCGACGCGGGCACGCTGCTCGAGGCGTTGCCGTTCATCCGCTTCGACGCGCAGGCGTGGGCCGGCCGGATGATCGCCGCCGAGTTGCGCCGCATCGGCGTGCGCGTGCGCGAGGAGATGGTGCTCGACAGCGCGGAGACGATCGCGCGGATGGTCGCGCGCGGGCTCGGCGCGGCGATCGTCGCGCTCCCCGACTCGACGCTCGCGCGACTGCCGCCCGTCACGCGCTTGCCGTTCGGCCAGCCGCAGATGGGCCGCGCGGTCGTGCTGCTCGAACACCAGTCGCGGCCGGCGGAGCGTTTCGCGCGTGCGCTGGCCGCCGAAGTCACCGCGTCATCGATGAGAATTTCTCATTGAACACCCGATAATTAACCATTATTCCTGCTGCATCCGCGTGTTAACTTGGCGGCATCGTCACTCTTTCGATTGCGCGCCGCCATGTTGCCCGCCGGATGGATTCCCGCTTCGTTCCGCTGCTCCGCGTGCCTGCCGTCCCGCCCGTGTCGCCTGAAGGCGCGTCGATGATCGGCCCGATCCTGCTCGCGCTCGCGCCGGTCGCGCTGCTGGTCGCGCTCGGCCACGGCCTCCGGCGCACGGGCTTCATCGGCGATGCGTTCTGGCCGCACGCCGAGCGGCTGTGCTACTACGTGCTGCTGCCGGCGCTGTTCGCGGACGGTCTCGCGAATGCCCGGCTGCAAGCGCTGCCCGTCCTGCCGCTCGCGGCGGCGCTGGTCGGCTCGACCGTGTTCGTCTCGATGCTTCTTCTGCTGGTCCGCCGCTTCGTGGCGGTCGACGGCGCCGGGTTCACGTCGGTGTTCCAGGGCGCGGTGCGCTTCAACAACTATGTCGGCACCGCGCTCGCCGCCGGACTTTTCGGCGCGCACGGAATCGCGCTCGCGGCCGTGTGCGTCGCGGCGATCGTGCCGACCGTCAACCTGATGTGCGTGCTGGTATTCGCGCGCTACGGCGACACGCGGCTCGGCGCGTGGGCGCTCGTGCGTCAGATCCTGTCGAATCCGCTCGTCGTCGGGTGCGCGCTGGGGATCGCGATGCAGGTTGCCGGCATCGCGTTTCCGGCCGCCGTCGAACCGGCCGTGCGCGCGCTCGGCGCCGCCTCGATGCCGCTCGGCCTGTTGTGCGTGGGCGCTGCGCTGAAGTTCGACTCGGCGCGCGATTGGATGCAGCCGACGTGCATCGCGTCGGCGTTCAAGTTCATGGCGATGCCGCTCGCCACGCTCGCGGCCGGCCGCCTGTTCGGGCTCGGCGATGCCGCATTGACCATCGCGCTGCTGTTCCAGGCGCTGCCGACATCGTCCTCGTCGTACATCATGGCCCGCCAGCTCGGCGGTGACGCGCCGCTGATGGCCGGCATCACCGCGTTCCAGACGATCGCCGCCACGCTCGCGATGCCGGCCGTGCTGACGGCGCTTGCGTCGGCGCCGGTGTTTCGCTGACGGCCCGGCACCGCGGCGTGTCGCTATCCGTCATGGGCGCGCGGCCGCAGAGGCCCGTTCAACTCGAGAAGGTTCGGGGACGGATGGCGAATTCCGCCGCACGCGCGCAATCGCCGCGTCGTTGCGCGAGACACACGCATCGCCGATGTGCCCCCGGTTCTTCTCGCAGCCCCGCCAAAAACCGCCTATGGTGAATGAAGCGCGTCCGTGCCTCCGCCATTCGACTTCACGTCGCTCGCACCGGCGGCCACGGCGCCGCGTTCCGGCACCATTCCCCGCAGTCGCGTGCACGCCCGGCCATGCGTGCGGCTGCGCCGCCCACCGGACTACAAGGAGGTAATCATGAAAGCCGTGCTGCTCGTCAGCTCCGCCGTGCTCGCCATGGCGTCCGTTTCCGCCTCGGCTCAAGACGCGATCACCAAGGTCGAAAACGGCGCGCTCGTCGCCGCGAACGGCATGACCGTCTATGTATTCGACAAGGACAAGCCCAACGCCGGCACCAGCGCATGCACGGGCCAATGCGAATCGTTCTGGCCTCCGTACAAGGCCAGCGCGACCGACGTCCCGGTCGGCCCCTACACGATCGTCAAGCGCGACGACGGTAGCCCGCAATGGGCCTACAAGGGCAAGCCGCTGTATTTCTTCTCGAAGGACATGAAACAGGGCGATCGCAACGGCGACAACTTCAAGAACATGTGGCACGTGGTCGCGCCGTAAGCGCTTCATCGCCGCCTTCAGTGTCGGCACGACCGCCGCACGTGTAAAAAGGCCCGCCCCGGTCATCGACCGGGGCGGGCCTGTGCGTCTTTACGCCGGCCGCGTGGCGTCACGCCGCCGGCCGGCGCGCGTCGCGTTGCGTCGCGGCCGGATCGCGCGTCAGCGGTTCGACGGGAAGCTGAACACCGTCCCTTCGCGCACGCCGGCCGAGGGCCAGCGCTGCGTGATCGTCTTGCGTTTCGTGTAGAACCGCACCGCATCCGGGCCGTACGCGTGCAGGTCGCCGAACAGCGAACGCTTCCAGCCGCCGAACGAGTGGTACGCGACGGGCACCGGCAGCGGCACGTTGATGCCGACCATGCCGATCTGGATGTTGTCGCTGAAGTAGCGCGCCGCTTCGCCGTCGCGCGTGAACAGGCACGTCCCGTTGCCGTATTCGTGCGCGTCGATCAGCGCCATCGCCTCGTCGAGCGACTTCAGGCGGATCACGCCGAGCACCGGACCGAAGATCTCGTGCTGGTAGATCGGCATGCCGGGCTTCACGTTGTCGAACAGGCACGGGCCGAGGTAGTAGCCGCCGTCGTGGCCGTCGACCTTCACGCCGCGGCCGTCGACGACGAGCGTCGCGCCCGCTTCCACGCCTGCATCGACGAAGCCCGTCACCTTCTCGAAATGCTGCTGCGTGACGAGCGGGCCCATGTCGACGCCCGCGCCGTTGCCCGGGCCGACCTTCATCTTCTCGATCTCCGCCTTCAGGCCCGCGACGACCTTGTCGCCCGTTTCATCGCCGATCGCGACGACCAACGGGATCGCCATGCAGCGCTCGCCGCACGAGCCGTACGCGGCGCCCATCAGGGCATTCACCGCGTTGCCGATGTCGGCGTCGGGCATCACGACCGCGAAGTTCTTCGCGCCGCCGAGCGCCTGCACGCGCTTGCCGTGCGCGCAGCCGGTCGCGTAGATGTATTCGGCGATCGGCGTCGAGCCGACGAAGCTCACGGCCTTCACGCGCGGGTCGGTCAGGATCGTGTCGACCGCTTCCTTGTCGCCGTTCACGACGTTCAGCACGCCCGGCGGCAGGCCGGCCTCGAGCGCGAGCTCGGCCATGCGCAGCGTCGACGACGGCGTGCGCTCCGACGGCTTCAGCACGAACGTGTTGCCGCACGCGACGGCCATCGGCCACATCCACAGCGGCACCATCACCGGGAAGTTGAACGGCGTGATGCCGGCCGCGACGCCGAGCGCCTGGAACTCGCTCCACGAATCGATCGCGGGGCCGACGTTCTTGCTGTGCTCGCCCTTCAGCAGCTCGGGCACGTAGGTCGCGTATTCGACGTTCTCGATCCCGCGCTGCAGTTCGCCCATCGCGTCGGCAAGCACCTTGCCGTGCTCGGCGGTGATCAGCGCGCACAGTTCGTCCGCGTGTTCCTCGAGCAGCGTCTTGAAGCGGCTCATCACGCGCGCGCGCTTCAGCGGCGGCGTGTTGCGCCACGCCGGGAACGCGGCCTGCGCGGACGCGATCGCGGCTTCGACGGTCAGCTTGTCGGCAAGCGCGACGCTCTTGTGCGATTCGCCGGTGGCCGGGTCGAACACCGGCTGGACGCGGCTGCCGCCGTCGACGCGCTTGCCGTCGATCAGGTGGCCGACGGTGGAGGTCACATTGCTGTCGTGTTTCATGTTTCTGGCTCTGTCGTGAATTCGGTTGTCGCAGGAAACGGGCCGCGGCTCAGTCCACTTCGTTCAGTGCGTCGGACAGCGCGTTGACCAGGTTGTCGATCTCGCGCTTCTCCGAGATGAACGGCGGCGCGAGCTGGATCGTGTCGCCGCCGTAGCGCACGTAGAAGCCCTTCGCCCAGCAGCGCATCGCGATCTCGTACGGGCGCCGTGCCGGTTCGCCCGGCAGTGCCGCGATCGTCAGGCCGGCCGCGAGGCCGTAGTTGCGGATGTCCGTGATGTGGCGCTGGCCCTTCAGCCCGTGCACGGCCGCCTCGAAATGCGGCGCGAGATCGCGCACGCGGGCCACCGCGTCTTCCTTCACGAGCAGGTCGAGCGCCGCGACGCCGGCCGCGCACGCGACCGGGTGCGCCGAGTACGTGTAGCCGTGCGGGAACTCGAGCATGTACTCGGGGCCGCCCGCGGCCATGAACGTGTCGTAGATTTCCTTCGTCGCGATCACGCCGCCGAGCGGCTGCACGCCGTTGGTCACCTGTTTCGCGAAGTTCATGATGTCCGGCACCACGCCGAACGCGTCGGCGCCCGTCATCGCGCCGGCACGGCCGAAGCCCGTGATGACTTCGTCGAAGATCAGCAGGATGTCGTGCGCGGTGCAGATATCGCGCAGGCGCTTCAGATAGCCCTTCGGCGGCACGACCACGCCCGCCGAACCCGAGAACGGCTCGACGATCACGGCCGCGATGTTCGATGCGTCGTGCAGCGCGATCAGGTCGAGCAGGCGGTCGGCCAGCTCCGCGCCGTGCTCGGGCATCCCGCGCGAGAATTTGTTTTCGGCGAGCTGCGTGTGCGGCAGGAAGTCGGCGTCGATTCCCTGGCCGAACAGCTTGCGGTTCGGCCCGATCCCGCCGACCGAAATGCCGCCGAAGTTCACGCCGTGGTAGCCCTTCTCGCGGCCGATCAGGCGCGTCTTCGTGCCCTTGCCCTTGGCGCGCCAGTACGCGCGGGCCATCTTCAGCGACGTGTCGGCCGCTTCCGAGCCCGAGCCTGTGAAGAATACGTAGTCGAGGCCGGCCGGCGTCAGATCCTTGATCTTGTTCGCGAGCTCGAACGACTTCGGATGGCCGAACTGGAACGCCGGCGCGTAGTCGAGCTGCGCGACCTGGCGGCTCACGGCTTCCGTGATTTCCGTGCGGCCGTGACCGAGGCCCGTGCACCACAGGCCCGACAGGCCGTCGAAGATCTTGCGGCCTTCGCCATCCGTGAAATACGCGCCCTTGGCCGACACGATCATGCGCGGGTCGGACTTGAACTGGCGGTTCGCCGTGAACGGCATCCAGTGTGCGTCGAGCCAGGCGGCGTCGGTGCGGATGTTCGTCTCGTCCTGCTGGCTGGCGGTGATCGTATCGGTCATGTCGGTTGGCGCGGCGCGCCCCTCCTTCTTGTGATGATGTTGCGCATTGTCGGGAGGCCAATTAGTCTCTTCAATATCGCAATATCAATGTTCACTTGCGCAACTATGCAAGCAAAGAAACCGAAGAGCCGCGCGCTGCTCGGGCAGCTCAGCGACATGGATCTGCGGCTGCTGCGGGTCTTCAAGGGCGTCGTGCAGTGCGGCGGAATGGCGGCGGCCGAACTCGAGTTGAATATCGGCATCTCGACGATCAGCCGGCACGTGAAGGACCTGGAAACGCGCCTCGGCCTCGTGCTGTGCCGGCGCGGCCGCGCGGGCTTCACGCTGACCGCCGAGGGGCAGACCGTCTACGAGGAAACGCTGCGACTGCTCGCGTCGATGGAAGCATTTAGAAGCAGAATAGACGGCATTCACGACAAGATGGGCGGAGAATTGCACGTCGCCGTGTTCGACAAGACGGCCACCAACCCGAACGCGCGGCTCGGCGACGCGATCCGCCAGTTCACGGACGAAGCGCCCGACGTCGCGCTGAACCTGCATGTCGCGTCGATCAACGAGGTCGAGCGCGGGATCATCGACGGCAGCTATCAGGTCGGGATCATCCCCGCGCACCGCAGCTCGGGCAGCCTCGTGTATTCGGAACTGTTCGACGAGCGGATGCTGCTGTACTGCGGCCGCCAGCACCCGCTCTTTGACGCACCGCACGGCAAGCTCACGTGGACGACGATCCGCAACCACGCGTTCGCCGGGCTCGGCTTCCATTCGCCGAACATGGAGCTGAGCCATCGCGCGAAGCTCACGCGCAGCGCGACGGCATCGGACCAGGAATCGATCGCGACGCTGATCCTCTCCGGCCGCTATCTCGGCTTCCTGCCCGACCATTACGCGGAGAGCTTCGAAAACAAGGGGCTGATGCAGCCGATCGCACCGCACCGCTTCAACTACCGGTGCCGGTTCGTGAGCCTGCTGCGCCGCTCGCCGCGGCCGTCGCGGGCCGCGCTGCTGTTCCAGTCGTGCCTCGAAGCCGCGCATGCGGTGGCGCGGCCGGGCGCCGACGTGTAGCCGGGGTCGGGCTTCGCTGGCGCCGCCGTCCGACGAGGGGGCTGCGGCCCGATCCGGCTCTGCGATAATGCGCACTTCCCGTTTCCGCTCCGCCTCCCGCCATGACGCAGCCGTCCGCCCCGCTCCCCAACGACCTGCCGCCGATTTCGTGCCTGCCCGGCGATGCGCTGCCGTGGCTGCCGATGAGCGCCGACCTGCCGGGGCTCGCGATCAAGTATTTGCATATCAATCCGGCGGAAGACACGCTGACCGCGCTGCTGAAAATGCCTGCCGGCGGCACGCTGCCGCGCCATCGCCACGACGGCGAGGTCTTCGTCCATACGCTGCAGGGTGCGTGGCGCTACCGCGAGTACGAATGGATCGCGCAGGCCGGCTCGACGGTGCTCGAACCGGCCGGGTCGGTGCATACGCCGGAAACGCTCGGCGCGCCCGGCGACGACGTGATCACGCTCAACGTGATGCGCGGCGATCTGGTTCTGCTCGACGACGACGGCCGCGAGACCGCGCGCGAGAATTGCCGCGTCGCGCTGCTGCGCCAGCGCAAGCATGCGCGCACCGCGCCGCACGATGCGGCGCCGTTCGTCACGCGATAAGACAGGCGACATCACCGCGTCGCGATCCGCACGGTGCCGGCACGCGCCAACGCGCGCATGACCGCCGGCGCACTTCGCCAGCCAGGCCGCCCCCGGGCGGCACTATCGAAAGCGCCGGAAGAATCGCCGAATATCGTCGGCCAGCAGTTCCGGCTCTTCCATCGCGGCGAAATGGCCGCCGCTCGGCATGTCGGTCCACTGCACGACGTCGAACACCCGTTCGAGCCAGCTGCGCGGCGGACGACTGATTTCCTTCGGAAAGCGTGCAAACGCGACGGGCACCGCCACACGTTGCCCGGCCGCGAAGCGCAGCGGCTGCAGCCGGTTTTCCCAATACATCTGCATTGACGAGCCGATGCAGCCGGCAAACCAGTAGAGCGAGATTCCGGTCAGCAGCGTGTCGTGCGAAAACCGTTTTGCGACGTCGCCATCGCAATCGCTCCACGTGCGGAATTTCTCGGCGATCCACGCGGCCAGCCCGGCCGGCGAATCGTTGAGCGCGACGGCCAGCGTCTGCGGCTTCGTCATGTGCACATGCGCGTATCCGCCCTCCAGCGCAGCCCACTCTCCACGCTGCGTCACAAATGCCCGTTCGTCCTCGGTCAGCGGCGAAGCCGCGTCGGCCGGAGGCTCGTAGCTGCCGGGCAGGTAGTTCAGATGGATACCGTCCACCGCATCGGGATGTCGCGCGCCGAGCGCAATCGACACGCCTGCGCCCAGATCGCCGCCTTGCGCGCCGAAGCGGCGATATCCGAGCCCGGACATCAACGTCGCCCAGCAGTCGGCGACCTGAAATGCCGACATGCCGGGTGCCGCCGGCGCTGGTGAGAACGCGAAGCCGGGAAGCGACGGCGCGACCACGTCGAACGCGTCGTGCGGATCGCCGCCGAAAGCGGCCGGATCGCACAGGCGATCGATCAGCGCGTCGAATTCGAATACGGAGCCCGGCCAGCCGTGCGTGATGACAAGCGGATACGGCTTCGGCCCCGCCCCACGCCGATGGATGAAATGCACGCGTTGCCCGCCTGCGTCCGCGACGAACTGCGGATGCCGGTTCAGCGCCCGCTCCGCCGCACGCCAGTCGAAACGCTCGCCCCAGTACGCAACCAGTTCGCGCAGCCACGCGCCATCCACGCCCTGCTGCCACGGCCCGGCGGGTGTCAGCACCGGCGCGCGCATGTCGCGCAGGCGCCGACGCAGGTCATCAAGCGCGTGATCGGGAATCGCAATATTGAACGGGACCGCGTGCATGGTGTCTCCTCGCGAGGAATGCCGGAGATTCTGCGCGATTTTTCAGACCCGCGCTGGCGGCGCGCGCCCGCGAGCGTCAGCCCGTTTCGCGCGCGTCCGCCCGCGCGTCGCGCCGCACGGCCTGCGGCGGCACGCCGAAGCCGCGCACGAACGCATCGCGCAGGTGGCGCCGGTCGCGGAAACCGTTCTCCTTCGCGATCACATCCAGCGAATGCCGGCTCTGCTCGATCATTAGCCGCGCGGCCTCGAGCCGCAGCCGCTCGATCGCCTTCGCCGGCGATTGCCCGGTTTCGAGCGTGAACACCCGGCTGAACTGGCGCGGACTCAGGTGGACGGCGTCGGCCAGTTCCTCGACGGTCAGCGCGCGCCCGAGATTCTGCCGCGCATAGTTCAGCGCATTCTGGATCCGGTCCGATTTCGGCGCGAGGTCGAGCATTTCCGAATGCTGCGACTGCCCGCCCGCGCGACGCTGGTGCATCACGAGCTTGCGCGCGACCGAGCGCGCGACGTCCGCGCCGAGATCCTTCTCCACCATCGCGAGCGCCAGGTCGAGGCCGGCCGTCATCCCGGCGGACGTCCAGATCGGGCCGTCGACGATGTAGATCCGGTCCTCCTCGACACGAATGTCCGGAAACAGCTTCTGCATGTCGCGTCCGTATGCCCAATGCGTCGTCGCGCGGCGCTGCGCGAGCAGCCCGGCCTCGGCGAGCACGAACGCGCCCGTGCAGGTGCCGGCGATCCGCCGCGCGCGCGCGTTCGGGCGCCGCAGGAACGCGACGACGCCGGCCGGCGCCGGCGACGCCAGCGGATCGTTGACGCCCGCGACGATCCACGTATCGACGTCGATCCGCCCGCGCAGCGCGCGCGTCGCGACCGGCAATCCGAGCGACGAACGCACGTCGCCGCCGTCGACGGAATAGTTGTCCATCACGTAGAAAGGCTCGCCCACGCCGAGGTTCGCGTACTCGAACACCGATTGCGCGGCGAGCGCCATGATCTGGAAGCCGTCGCTGATCAGAAAGCCGATGCGGTGCATGCGTATCTCCAGTGCCGGGGCATGATCGTCACGACCCACCCGATGTCCGAAATCATACCCATCTACGTCATTTGCGTCACCGCGATTCGAGGCCAGAATGCCTTCACGCACTCACCCTTTCCTCGACATGGAGCGACATCATGACTGAAGCACATCGCGGTACCGCCGTCATTACCGGCGCATCGTCCGGCATCGGCGCGATTTATGCGGACCGCCTCGCGCGCCGCGGCTACGACCTGATTCTGGTCGCGCGCAACCGCGACCGGCTGGCCACGCTTGCCGAGCGCATCACGAACGACACGCAGCGCAGCGTCGAGATCGTCGGCGCGAACCTCGACGACCGCGCGGCGCTCGCCACCGTCGAGGCGAAGCTGAAGGAGGACGCGAGCATCACGCTGCTCGTCAACAACGCGGGCGTCGGCACGCACGCGTCGCTGCTCGACAGCGACGTCGACGCGATGACGCGGATGATCGACCTGAACGTGACCGCGCTCATGCGCCTGACCTATGCCGCCGTACCCGGCTTCGTGGCGCGCGGGCGCGGCGCCGTCATCAACATCTCGTCGATCGTCGCGCTGTCACCGGAAACGCTCAACGGCGTCTACGGCGGCAGCAAGGCATTCGTGCTCGCGTTCAGCCAGTCGTTGCACCACGAACTCGCGAACCACGGCGTGCAGGTGCAAGCCGTGCTGCCCGGCGCGACCGCCACCGACTTCTGGCAGACCGGCGGCCTGCCGCTCGAACACCTGCCGAAGGAGATCGTGATGTCGGCCTCCGACCTGGTCGACGCAGCGCTGGTCGGCTTCGATCGCGGCGAACTCGTGACGATTCCGTCGCTGCACGCGGCCGACGAATGGGATGCGTACGAGGCCGCGCGCCGCACGATGGCGCCGCACCTGTCGACGGATTCGCCGGCGCCGCGCTACGCGGTGGCGCGCTAGTCGGGCAGTAGCCGCGTCGCGCCCGTGCCGTCCGGGCGCGACGCGCCCGAATCGAAGCGCGTCGACGGCGCTTGCGCCACCGCAGCCGTCGATGCCACGACGCATTCCGGACCCTGCGTTGCGTTCCCGCCAAAGCCGGATGCGCCCCGCTTGCCACGCATTTTCCGCGACGATAAGCTGCGCGTTTGCAACTCCCGAAGCAGCGCCAGGCGACATTCGTCCTATCATCGGCGCAATCGACCGTCGCGGAATTCAACCATGCGGTTCCGAATGTTCACCTCCGGGGCCGGCGACACACCCGCCTCCTCTCGCGTTCCCGCCGACGATCGCCCGGCGCTCGCGCCGTTGCCCGAACTCGAGACCGTGTGCCGTCTCGCCCGCGCGCACGTCGGCACGGCCGGCGCGTTCGTCACTTGCGCCGAAGCCGGCACACCGCATGTGGTGGCGTCCGACGGAACGCTGCCCGCCACGCTTTCTTCCGTGCACTTCCCGCCGCGCGTCGAGCGCACCTCGGCGGCCGACCGTCGATTCATCACACCCGAAGCGGGCGGCCTGCCGCTCGACGCACCGCATGTCGTCGCGGCCTGCGAACTGATTGCGGCCGACGGCACCACGCGCGGCGCACTGTGTATCGTCGGCGACGCGGGCCTGATGCTCGACGCCGCGCAACGCGCTTTCCTGCATGACCTCGCCACGCTCGCGGAACACGCGATCGCCCGCGCGAACGCGCAGGCCACGCTGCACGAACAGCTCGGCATCGTCGCGGAACGCAGCGCGCTGACCACGCTCGCGCTGACCGAAAGCGGCGCCGGCGTGTGGGATCGCAACGTGGAAACCGGCGAGATCCATTATTCGGCGGCCTGGAAGGCGCTGCTCGGCTACGCGCCCCACGAACTGACGAGCCGGATCGAAGACGCGTACGAACGGCTGCACCCGGACGATGTCGCCGACGTGAAGGCCGCGATGATCGCGCATTTCGAAAACCGCACCGACAGCTATGCGGTCGAGCACCGCATTCGCTGCAAGAACGGCACGTACAAATGGATCTGCAGCCGCGGCAGGGTCATCTCCCGCGACAGCAACGGGCGTGCGTTGCGCATGGTCGGCACGACCACGGACATCACCGCACTGCGCGAACTCGCCGGCCGGCTGAGCGACTCCGTCACGCTCGTGACGAACCTGACCGATCAGGTTCCCGGTCTCGTGTTTCAGCTGCGGCAGACTGCCGACGGCCGCCGGTTCTTTTCGTACGCGAGCGCGGGGGCGCGCGACATCTACGAACTGACGCCCGAGCAGATCGCCCACGACGCGGATGCGGTCGAGACCCGGATTCATCCGGCCGACCTGGTCGCCTACCGCCAGTCGCTGGCGGCGTCGGCCGAGCAACTGGCACCGTGGCGGCTCGAATACCGCGTGCTGCTGCCGGACCAGGGGATGCGCTGGCGCGAAGGCGACGCACGGCCGCAACGCATGCCGGACGGCGGCACGGTCTGGCACGGCTTCATCAGGGATGCGACCGAGCGCAAGCACATCGAGACCGAGCTGCACCGGATGGCGACGACCGATCACCTGACCGAACTGTCGAACCGCCACGCGTTCATGCGGCAAGGCGAAGCCGCGTTGCGCCGCGTGCGCGCGACCGGCCAGGACGCCGCGGTGCTGATGCTCGACCTCGACCACTTCAAGGCGCTGAACGACCGCTGGGGACATCCGTTCGGCGATCGCGCGCTCCGGCATTTCGCGCAGCTGCTGCTCGCGGAAATCGGGCCGGACGGCATCGTCGGGCGCATCGGCGGCGAGGAATTCGCGATCGTACTGCCGCACGCCGGGATCGATGCGGCGTGCGCGCTCGCGCGGCGCGTCCAGCAGCGCGCGGCCGATTCCATGCTCGTGCACGAGGATCAGGCGCTTGCGCTGACCGTCAGCATCGGCATCGACGCGATGCGCGCGTCCGACTTCGGCCCGTATCAGGCGCTATCGCGCGCCGACAAGGCGCTGTATGTCGCGAAGGAACGCGGCCGCAACCGGGTCGAGGTGTATCGACCCTAGCCGCGCACCGCGCCGGTGCGCACCCGTCAACGCGGCGCGAGCACCGCGTCACGCGAGGTCGCGCGCACGCCCAGCAGCATCGCGACGGCGCATGCGGCGAGCAATCCCGCGATCATCAGCATCGCCGAATCCATGCTGCCGGTGCGGGTGCGAATCACCCCGACGATCCACGGCGTGATCATCCCGCTCGATACGCCGATGCTGCTGATCAGCGCGATCCCGCCCGCCGCGCCGGCGCCGGAGAAATACGCGGACGGCACGGCCCAAAACACCGGATGCGCGGCGAAGATCAGCATCGCCGCGATCGACAGCAGCGCCATTATCGCGACGATGCTCGGCAGGTGCAGCGTCAGCAACGCGAGCGTCACCGCGCCGCCGAATGCGCACGCGGCGAAGTGCCAACGACGCTCGCGCTTGCGGTCCGAGCGCCGCGCGATCGCGATCAGGCCGGCCGCGCCGATCGCGTTCGGCACGATCGACAGCAGGCTGATCTGCACGACGTCATGAATGCCGAATTCGCGAATCATCAGCGGCATCCAGAATAGCAGCATCAGCAGCGCGGTCGTCAGCGAAAAATAGATGAACGCGAACAGGTACGTGCGCGGCTCGGCCAGCACCTGCCGCAGCGATGCGGCCGCGTGCGCGGGTGCGGCCGCGCGATCGGCGGCCAGGTCGGCCTCGAGCCGTTGCCGGTCGTCGTCGGACAGCCAGCGTGCCTGTTCAGGGCGGTCGCACAGCCAGAACCACGCGATCACGCCGAGCAGGATGGCGGGCGCGCCCTCGATCGCGAACATCCATTGCCAGCCGTGCAGCCCGAGCACGCCGGACATCCCGCGCATCAGCCAGCCCGACAGCAGCCCGCCGACCATCCCGGCCACCGCGACGCCCGCATAGAAGATCGACAGCACCGACGCGCGCCGGCGCGCGGGATACCAGTACGTCAGGTAGAACACGACACCGGGGAAGAAGCCGGCCTCGAAAAGCCCGAGCAGGAAGCGCAGCACGTAGAAATGCTTCGCGCTGTCGACGGTGATCATCGCGACCGACACCGCGCCCCACAGGAACATGATCCGCGCGAACGTGCGGCGCGCGCCGAAGCGGCGCAGCAGCGCGTTGCTCGGCACCTCGAACAGCACGTAGCCGACGAAGAACAGCACCGCGCCGAGGCTGTACATCGCGTCGGTCAAGCCGAGATCCTGCCGCATCTGCAACTGCGCGAAGCCGATGTTGCTGCGGTCGAGGATCGACACGATGTAGCAGATGAACAGGAACGGCACGATCCGCACGCCGATGCGGCGGTACAGCGCGTCGTTGTCCGACGGGCGCGACGCGGCCGCGACGGGATGCGCGGCGTCCGCTTGAAGATGGGCTGACATCGATCGTCTCCTCGATGGATGCGAATACGGGGCCGACAGGACACGCAACGCCGGGCGCTGCCGGCCCGCCTGCAGCGCCCGGCCGTGGTTCAGGCCCGCCGCGCGGGTTCGCCCTTCGCGCCGAGCATCAGCGCCGCGCCGCTCAGCGCGAGCAGCGCCGCCAGCAGGTACACGGCGAGATCCATGCTGCCGGTGCGCGTGCGGATCAGCCCGATCACCCACGGGCTGACGATGCCGCTCGTGATCCCGATGCTGCTGATCAGCGCTATCCCGGCCGCGGCCGCATTTCCCGACAGATAGCGGGTCGGCACGGCCCAGAAGATCGGCAGCGCGGCGAAGATCAGCGTCGCCGCGATCGACAGGCACGCCAGCATCGCCGCGAAGCTGTGCAGGTGCAGCGTCAGCGCCGCGAGTGCGAGGCCGCCGCCGATCGTGCAGCACGCGAAGTGCTTGCGGCGCTCGCCGGTGCGGTCCGAGCGGCGCGCGATGAGGATCAGCCCCACCGCGCCGACCGCGTTCGGCACGACCGTATACAGGCTCACGGCCACGACGTCGGTCACGCCGAAGTCGCGGATCATCAGCGGCATCCAGAAATTGAGCGTGAGCGACGCGCAGGTCAGCGAGAAGTAGACGAACGCGAACAGGTAGACGCGCGGGTTCGCGAGCGCGGCCATCAGGCTGCGTGTGTCGTGCGCGCCGTGCGCACGGCCGTCGCCGCACAGCGCGGCGACACGCGCCTTTTCGTCGGACGTGAGCCACGCGGCGTCCTGCGGCCGGTCGACGAGATAGGCAAACGCGAAGCACGCGAGCACGATCGCCGGCGCACCTTCGATCGCGAACATCCACTGCCAGCCGTACAGCCCGAGCACGCCGCTCATGTCGCGCATGATCCAGCCCGACATCAGGCCGCCGAGCACGCCGGCCACCGCGACGCCCGCGAAGAACACCGAGATCGCCGCCGCGCGGCGGTTCGCGGGGAACCAGTAGGTCAGATACAGCACGATGCCGGGAAAGAAGCCGGCCTCGAACACGCCGAGCAGGAAGCGCAGCACGTAGAAATGCGACGGCTGCGACACGAACATCATCCCGGTCGACGCGACGCCCCACAGCAGCATGATCCGCGTGAACGTACGGCGCGCGCCGAAGCGCGCGAGCAGCAAGTTGCTCGGCACCTCGCAGAACACGTAGCCGACGTAGAACACCGCGGCGCCGAGGCCGTACATCGCGTCGCTGAAGCCGAGGTCGTGCTTCATCTGCAGCTGCGCGAAGCCGATGTTGATGCGGTCGAGGAACGACACGACGTAGCAGAGGAACAGGAACGGCACGATCCGCCATGCAATCTTGCGGAACAGCAGCGCGTCGCCGGCGTCCGACGCCGGTGTGGATTCATATGCGGAAGCCGACGCCGCAGCACTCGCGTGTGCGATCGTCGCTTCGGCGGGAAGCGATCGGGGCATGTCTCTCTCCAAACGGGCCGCGCGATTCGAGCGCGCAGCAGTCTCCGAGGGCGTACGTGCGCCCTGCATTCTTGTGAGACCGGAAGCCGGCGCGCTGAACCGCGGCCCAATGCCGCCGTCGTTCAGGCGCCGTCAGTAAAACGGCAGGACGCCCGCCTGGACGCCGCGCCGCGGTGAGCCGCTCAGTCCTGCAGCGCGTCCCACATTTCCTTGTCGCGCTGCGCGGTCCAGATGCGCGGATGCGTGATGCCGCTCGCCTCGTCGAACGCGCGCGACACGTCGAACGGCAAACAGTGCTCGTAGATGAACACGTTGCCGAACTTCGGATCCATCGCTTCGCGCGTGAGCGCCATCGCCGCCTTCAGGTCGAGCTTGCGCTCGACGGCCTTGCGGCCCTGCGCGAGCAGCGTCGTCACGAAATCCTTCGTGTAGTCGAGGCCCTTGTCGACCTCGGCCGGATTCAGCAATGCGGGGCCGCGGCCGGGCACGAGCTTTTCCGCGCCGAGCGCGCGCAGCGCCTCGAGCGTGGCCGGCCATTGTTCGAGCTGCGCGTCGCCGCAATAGCAGGCCGCGTCGTATTCGACCAGGTCGCCGGAGAACAGCACCTTCTGCGACGGCAGCCAGACGATCGTGTCGCCCTTCGTGTGGCCCGAGCCGACGTGCATGATCTTCACTTCGAGCTTGCCGAGGAACAGCGTGATCTCGCGCTCGAACACGAGCGTCGGCCAGGTCAGGCCCGGCACCGTCTCGACGCCCGCGAACAGGCGCGGAAAGCGCTCGATCTCCGACTTCATGTCGGCCTCGCCGCGCTCGACGATCATCTCGTACGTGCCGCGGCTCGCGATCACGTGCTGCGCGCCTTCGTCGAAATACGCGGACGCGCCGAGCACGCGCACCGCGTGGTAATGCGACAGCACGACGTGCTTGATCGGCTTGTCGGTCACGCTGCGGATCTTCGCGATCAGGTCTTGCGCCATCGCGGGCGTCGCGGTCGTGTCGACGATCAGCACGCTGTCGTCGCCGATGATCACGCCCGAGTTCGGGTCGCCTTCGGCGGTGTACGCGTACGCGTTCTCGGACAGCTGCGTCCAGGTGACTTTCTTCTCTTCCAGATCGGCTTGGGAGGCGAATGCTTTGGCCATGTTGCGTTCCGTGGCTGCGAGCCATGTGTTGAGGGGAGTGAGCGGATCATCTGCCCGCACCGATTATTTGTCAATGACAAAGTCGCTTGCTATTGTCTAATGCGGGTAAACCTGTGGGCTGGCGCGTCAAATGGCGTCGGATACCATGCGGGGTTTCGTCAACGGAAGAATCATCGCGTGCAGAACCATGAAGTCAGCGCGGACGACGCGCCGCCCAAGGCGCAGCGCGGGATCCAGAGCGTCGAGGTCGGCGGCCGGCTGCTCGACGCGCTCGCGCGCCGGCGCAAGCCGCTCGGGCTGTCGGAGCTGGCGGCCGCGGCCGACCTGTCGACCGCGCAGGCGCACACCTATCTCGTCAGCCTGACGCGGCTCGCGCTCGTGAAACGCGACGCGCTCACGGGCAACTACGAGCCAGGGCCGCTGTCGCTGCGGCTCGGGCTGATGTCGATCGAGCGCCAGCCGGCCTATCGCGCGGCGCTGCCGTATGCGGCGCGGCTCGCGGAAGCGGTCGGCCTGAGCGTCGCGCTGTCGGTGCCGGGCGTGCTCGGGCCCACGATCGTGCGCATCGAGCACGGCGGCTATCCGCTGCACGTGAACCTGCACGTCGGATCGGTGATGTCGCTTGACACGACGGCGACCGGCCGGGTGTTCCGCGCGTTCGGCGACCCCGCGCAGCTCGACGCGATGGCGGCCAGCCAAGCCGGCGCCGGCGACACGCTCGCGGGCGCGGAAGGCGTCCAGCCCACGTCCGACGCCGGCGCGTGGCAGGCCGAACTCGACGCGATCCGCGCGCGCGGGATCGAGCGCGGCGTGGACCTGCCGAGCCCCGGCGTCAGCGCAATGTGCGTGCCGGTGCTGGACGCGGACGGACGTCTGCAACTCGCGTTGACGGTGATCGGCTCGACCGGATCGATCGATGTCGGATGGGACGGCCCGATCGCGACGGCGCTGCGCGACGCGGCACGGCTAGCCACTGCGTCGCTCGGCGCGGGACGCGATGCGCCGCCGATCGCGCCGGGCATGCTCCCGGCCACGCAGCGCATGCCGCCCGCGCTCGCCGACGATACGAAAGCGCAACGCGGCATCAACGCGCTCGACAGCACGGGCGAGCTGCTGCTGGCGCTCGTCTCGGCGGGTCGTGCACTGCCGTTGCGCGACCTCGCGGCGGCGGCCGGCATGCCGGCCGCGAAGGCATTTCCGCATCTGGTGAGCCTGCAGAAGATCGGCCTGCTGAGCCGCGACGACGCCGGCTGCTTCGGCGGCGGGCCGCTCGGCCAGGCGCTCGGCCTGATCGCGATGCAGCGCGTGTCGCCGACGCGCGATGCGGAAGCCGAGATCGTCGCGCTGGCGGCCGCGACCGACATGAGCGTGGCTGCCGCGACGCTCGGGCCGCTCGGGCCGACCGTGATCCGCCTCGAGGAATCCGCGCGGCCGCAGCACGTGAGCCTGCAGGTCGGCACGGTGATGTCGCTCGTGAATACCGCGATAGGGCGGATCTTCGCGGCCGGCATGTCCGACGACGTGCTGGCCGGCCTGCTGACCGACGAGCCGGTGCGCCTCGCCGGCCGCGCGACGCAGGTCGACGACGCATTCCGCGCACGGCTCGCGACGATCCGCGCGGACGAGCTCGATTTCGCGTTCGATGCGCCGGTGCCGGGCATCGGGACGATCGCCGCGCCCGTGTTCGATCACACCGGCAGCATCCGGCTCGTGATCGCGATCATCGGTTCGTCGCGCGGCTTCCCGCGCGGGCCAGAAAGCGAACTCGCACATGCGCTGCTCGCCGCGACGCGCCGCCTGTCGTGGCGCTTCGGATGGATCGGCGCGTAAGCACCGCTCTGCTGCCGCCCCCTTTCTCCCCGCCTGACAACCCTTTCCGTCCGTCAATGCGCGGCCGTGCTCGCCACGGCCTCGTTACGCCTGTCCGCCATGCAGAAACAGGCGCAATTCATGTTGCGCAGCAGCAACAGAAATTGTCAGTAATTCTCATATAACGAAATCGCATTTCACAACGCGGCGACGCTCCTCTATCATTAGGGTTATCCCTAACTCGCCACCTACATGGGGCTTCGTCATGCAAACGTCTAATGTCTCCGATCGTTCCACCCAATCCGCTGGCTGGCTCGCACGTGTTGGCGAGCTGCTTGCAGAAGCATGGGCGCTGCACCTCGAGACCTGCGAAATCATCGCTGAAGCGCACGCACGCCTGCCGCGCTGAGCGCAGCGCCACGCCGCCGGCCGGCGGCACGCCATCCATCCGACCCGCCTGCCGGGACGCGCACCAAAAGGCTGCCGCGCCCGGCATCGGCGTGACGGATGAAGGCCGCGAAAGCCCGCGGAAGATTCATCCGTTTTACCGCCCCGCAGGCATTGCCCGCCTGTTTCCGGCGCCGGGCCGCGCCCACTCGACGCGACAGCCCGATTACCACGTTGCTTCAACACAACCGCGAATATCGTCGTCACGACGATCCGCGGCCCATCTCTCCTGCCGTCACACCTGAATTGACGGCACGTCTTTCATGCACCGCAGCGCGAACATCGAGCGGCTATGGCGGATGCTCGAAATCCGGTACAGCTTCTCGCGCAGGAAGCGCTCATAGCCCGCCGTGCCGTCCACCGCAACCTTGATCCAGTAGTCGTATTCGCCCGACACGAGGTAGGCCTCGAGCACTTCGGGCAGCGCCGCGAGTTCGGCGCCGAAACGCGCGAGCGCGTCGTCCTCATGGCGATCGAGCGTGACTTCGAGGATCACGATGTCCGCGTAGCCGAGCATGCGCTGGTTGACCAGCGCGACGTAGCCGTCGATGTAACCGTCGAGCTCGAGCTGCCGCGTGCGGTTCCAGCATGCGGTGGTCGACATGCCGATCTGTTCGGCCAGTTCGGCGTTCGACAGACGCGCATTCTTTTGCAGTGCACCGAGGATCTTGCGGTCCTGGTTGTCGAGGGTTTTTGGCGTGCGTTCGCGGGTAGCCATGACGTAAAGAATTTTCTACTGGAAATCGGCATTCTATCTGAACAGGATTCCGGTTTCAGGCGCACTTCACTGGAAAACAGGAAGCCTTTTAACCGGCCCGCTTGATACATTTTCTCCATGCCTGTCGTCCGGCACGCTCCCCGCGACAACCCCTTCGCACCGGGACGCCCGGCCGCAATCACGAGTTGCGGCGCCGGACACGCAGGCATGCAATGTCCCGCCTCCCGCGCGCCTATCCGGCTGCACGGGCTGGCGCCTGATCCTTCGTTTTCCGCACCTCCCGTCATGTCGTTCAGGCTCTATCTGTCGTTCCTCGCTGCGTCCGTCGTCCTCATCTACGCCCCCGGCCCCGTCAACCTCCTCACGATGAACCAGGCATTGCGCACCGGCTGGCGCCGCGCGCTGCCGTGCGTATGGGGCGGCACGCTCGCCGTGCTGCTGCAGCTCGCGCTGACCGCGCTGTGCCTGAATTCGCTGGTCCACCTCGACGAGCACGCGCTGACCGTGCTGCGCTGGGCCGGCGCCGCCTACCTCGTGTGGCTCGGCGGTAAGCAATGGCTCGGCCGCGCGCAACTCGCCGCGCCCGCCGCGTCGACGCAGCCCGGCAGCGCCGCACCCGACGACACCGACAGCGGACGCGCGCTGTTCTGGCGCGGCCTCGCCACCTCCGGCCTGAATCCGAAGACGCTGCTGTTCTTTCCGTCGTTCTTTCCGCAATTCATCGTTCCGAGCGCAGACTGGAGCCTGAACGCGCAGTTCCTGCTGCTCGCGACGTCCTTCGCGCTGCTGTTCGCCGGCGGCATTGCGTCGATGGCGCTCTTCTCGCACCGGCTGAGCCGTGTGCTGCAGCGTCCCGCGCGGATGCGCGCGATGAACCGAGTGACGGGCGGGCTGCTGGTCGGCATGGGCGCAATCATGGTCGGCTGGAACTGAGACCGAGCGGCCGCGCGCGCGGGTGCCGGGTCACCCGCGCGCCCCGCGAAAAAGCAGCCGATCGCCGAATGCTTTAGGGTAGCGCCTGGTTCGTTGGACATACCCGGCTCGACCGGGTGATTGCATGAAGCACGTCACTACCCGCCTGCGGCGCCTGTTCGCGCCGATCGGCCTGCACTGGTATCTCGCTCTCCTCCTCGCGCTCGATGCACTGATGGTGCTGCGCCCCGTCGTCGCCCATGCGAAGCTCGGCGTGCATCGTGCGTGGCTCACCGATGCGCTGAATCTCGTCGATAACGCCGGCCTCGTCGTGCTGCCGCAGGTCGTCGTCGCGGCCGGCCTCGCGACGATGGCCATCGGCATCGTGCTGCGTGCGCGCCTCGCGTGGGTGCTGTCGATCCTGCTGCTGGTCGCGGCCGCCGCGATCAGCATCCTCGGCGGCTACCGCAGCAACGCGGTGTTCGTGTACACGGCCGTGCTGGCCGTCACGCTGATCTACTACTGGCGCCATTTCGACCGCGCGAGCGTCGCCGCGAGCAGCCTGTTCGCGCTGCTCAGCATCGTGTCTCTGCTGATCTACGCGACCTTCGGCGTGCTGTATCTCGGCGACGAATACACGCCGCCGGTCCACGACCTCGCCACGGCCGTCTACTTCTCGATCGTGTCGATGTCGACGGTCGGCTACGGCGACATCGTCCCGCACGCGCCCACCGCGCGCCTCTTCACCGCATCGGTGATCGTGCTCGGCATCACCGTGTTCGCGACATCGATCAGCGCGGTGGTCGGGCCGGTGATCGGCGGCAACCTGAAACGGATCGTCAAGGGAGGTATTTCGAACGTGATCCGCAAGCATCATTTCCTGATCGTCGGCGCGACGCCCGTCGCGCATGCAGTACACGAAGGGCTGCGCAAGCGCGGCTACGCCGTGACCGTCATCGTGCCGGCCGGCGTCGAGCACAACTATGCAGGCGGGACCGACCTGATCGTCGGCGACGCCACCGACCACGCGGTGCTGGAACGCGCCGGCGCGGCAACGGCCCGCGCGGTGCTCGCGCTGCGCTCCGACGATGCCGAGAATGCGTTCATCATCCTCGCGATCCGCGAGATCGCGTCGACGGTGCGTACCGTCGCGCTCGTGAACCAGCAACGCAACCTCGAGCGGCTGCGCCTGCTGAAGCCGGACATGGTGTTCTCGCCGCAGCAGCTCGCGGGCGAACTGCTCGCCAGCACGCTCAACGACGAACCGGTCGACAAGTCGGTGATCTCGCACCTGCTGTTCGGCACCGACGCCGCCGCGTGACCGGTGCCGGCCGACGCGCGGCCGGTACAATCGCGCGATGTCCGAATTGCTCACTTACGGCGGCCTGTTCGCCGTGTCGATGGTCGCCGCGACCCTGCTGCCGCTCCAGTCCGAAGCCGTGCTCGCCGGCCTGCTGCTCGCCGGACGCGAGCCCGTGTGGGCGCTGTTGCTGGTCGCGAGCGTCGGCAACGTCGCGGGCTCGGTGGTCAACTGGGCGCTCGGCCGCGGCATCGAGCACTTCCGCGAGCGCCGCTGGTTCCCGGTCAAGCCGGCCGCGCTCGCGCGCGCCGAGCGCTGGTATGCGCGCTACGGCCGCTGGTCGCTGCTGCTGAGCTGGGCGCCGGTGGTCGGCGATCCGCTGACGATGGTCGCCGGCGTGCTCCGCGAGCCGCTGCCGACCTTCCTCGCGATCGTCACGATCGCGAAGGTCGGGCGGTATCTGGCCGTCGCGTGGCTCGTGATGCACTGACGCTGCCCGCCTGCGTCGGGCGAACCTGCTCGCCCCTTCGGCTTCGCACCGTTAAAGAATCCACCGAAGCTGCCGTATTCCTTACGGTATGCGGTGGCGCGTGCGTTCCGCCTCTCTCCCTCTCGACTCAGGATTCGTATCCGGCACGATGCGCGACATCGTCCAGCGCGTCGATCAGGTCAGCACGCTGATCGGCGAGATCAGCGCCGCGTCGCGCGAGCAATCGACCGGCATCGAGCAGGTGAATCAGGCCATCACGCAGATCGGCGAGGCGACGCAGCAGAACGCGACGCTGATCTCGGATGCCGAACGCGCGGCCGTCGCGTTGCGCGACCAGGCCGCGCAACTGGCGGAAGCCGTCAGCGTGTTCCGGCTGGCCCGCGACGCGTGACGCACGACGAACGGCCGGGCAACTGCCCGGTCGCGTCGATTACTTCTTGTCCCCGGCCAGGTCGATCGCCTTGTCCGACCCGACCGCGTTGCGCAGCTGGAATTTCTGGATCTTGCCGGTCGACGTCTTCGGCAACTCACCGAAGCGCACGACCTTCGGCACCTTGAAACCCGCGAGCAACTGCCGGCAGTGCGCGACGATTTCCTCCTCGGTCGCGCTCATGCCGTTGCGCAGCTCGACGAACGCGCACGGCACCTCGCCCCATTTCGGGTCCGGCATCGCGACCACCGCCGCGACCTCGACGGCCGGATGCCGGTACAGCGCGTCCTCGACCTCGATGCTCGAGATGTTCTCGCCGCCGGAAATGATGATGTCCTTGCGGCGATCCTTGATGCGGATATAGCCGTCCGGCGTCAGCACGCCGAGATCGCCCGTATGGAACCAGCCACCGTGGAATGCCTCGTCCGTCGCGTGCGGGTTCTTCAGGTAACCCTTCATGCAGATGTTGCCGCGGAACATGATCTCGCCGAGCGTCTCGCCGTCGGCCGGCACCGGCGCCATCGTGTCCGGGTCGAGCACCGTCGCGCCCGCTTCCAGGTGATAGCGCACGCCCTGCCGCGCATTGAGCCGCGCGCGCTCGTCGTCGGGCAGTTCGTCCCAGTGCGCCTGCTTCGCGCACACGGTCGCGGGGCCGTAGACCTCGGTCAATCCGTACACGTGCAGCAGGTCGAAGCCGATCTCCTTCATCTTCGCGATCACGGCCGGCGCGGGCGCGGCACCGGCGACCATCGCGTGCACCGTGTGATCGATGCCCGCGCGTAACTCGGCCGGCGCATTCGCGATCGCGCTCTGCACGATCGGCGCGCCGCAGTAATGCGTGACGCGTTCGCGGCGGATCAGGTCGAACACCGTCTTCGCGTCGAACTTGCGCAGGCAGACGTTCACGCCCGCGCGCGCCGCGACCGCCCACGGGAAGCACCAGCCGTTGCAATGGAACATCGGCAGCGTCCAGAGATACACCGCGTGCTTCGGCATGTCCCATTCGAGGATGTTGCTGATCGCCGCGAGATACGCGCCGCGATGGTGATAGACGACGCCCTTCGGGTCGCCGGTCGTGCCGGACGTGTAGTTCAGCGCGATCGCCTCCCACTCGTCGGCGGGGGGCGTCCATGCGTAGTCCGGGTCGCCGCCCGCGACGAACGCTTCGTAGTCGGTCGCGCCCGCGAAGCGCGCGGGGTCGGCCGGCATCGCGTCGGCGACGCTGACGATCTTCAGGCCCGGCACTTCGAGCGCCGCGCGATGCGCGAGCTCCGCGTATTCGGTGTCGACGATCAGCACCTTAGCTTCGCCGTGACGCAGCATGAACAGCACCGACGAAATGTCGAGCCGCGTGTTGATCGTGTTGAGCACGGCGCCGGCCATCGGTACGCCGAAGTGCGCCTCGACCATCGCCGGGATGTTCGGCAGCAGCGCCGCGACCGTCTCGCCGCGCGCGACGCCGGCCCGCGCGAGCGCGCTCGCGAGCTGCTTCGCGCGCTTGTAGGTCTCGCCCCACGTGCGCCGCACGTCGCCGTGCACGATCGCGAGGCGCTCGCCGTAGACTTCGGCCGCGCGGACCAGAAAGTCGATCGGCGTGAGCGGCACGTAGTTGGCGTCGCGGCGGCCGAGTCCGGCCTCGAACATCTGCGTCATGATCCTGTCTCCCGTTTTCTGCCGGCCGACGTGCATGCACCCCGATCGGTCTTGATGTGGTTCAATTGCCGATAGCCTAACGGGCGCTATTGTGAGCCGTCTGTCATCGAAACGACAGAGTGCCCGATGAACGCTGCGCGTTATCCCTATCCTCGCAAACCCGCACCCATGCACGACCACTCCGTTGCGCCGCCCGACGCGGCCGCTCCGCCGGACCACTCGCCGGCCGACCCGCCGCCCGAACCGGGCCCGTTGCCCGCCCTGTCCGCGCTGTTCGGCCAGTGCGCGTGGTTCCGCGCGCTGGCGCCGGAACACCAGGCGCTGGTGCTCGCGCAGTCGCACGCGGAACGGCACGAAGCCGGCGACGTGATCGCGCAGCGGCTCGCGCCGTCCGAATACTGGATCGGCGTGCATCGCGGATTGCTCAAGCTGGCGATCTTCAACGCGTCGGGGCGCGGCTGCACGTTTTCCGGCGTGCCGTCGGGCGGCTGGTTCGGCGAAGGCAGCGTGATCAAGCGCGAGTTGCGCAAGTACGAAGTCGTCGCCGTCCAGCGCTCGATCGTGCTGTTCGTCCCGGTCGACACGTTCCATGCGCTGCTCGACACGAGCCTGCCGTTCACGCGCTTCGTGATCCATCAATTGAACAACCGGATGGGCGAGTTCATCGCGTCGATCCAGAACAGCCGGCTGCTCGACGTCGACGCGCGTGTCGCGCAGGCGCTCGCGCAGTTGTTCAACCCGGCGCTGTACCCGGACACCGGCCCGTCGCTCGCGATCTCTCAGGAGGAACTGGGGATGCTCGTCGGCGTGTCGCGGCAGCGGATCAACCAGGCGTTGCAGCAGCTCGAGAAACGCGGCGTGTTGCGGCTCGCGTACAACCAGATCGAGGTCGTCGATCTGGCCGCGCTGGCGCGGGTCGGGATGGAACAGATCTGAGCGACGCCGGATGAGCGGAACCGTCGGCGCTGCGGCATGCGCGTGCGGCACGGCGGCGGTTTCCGGGTGCCTGCGCCCGCGCGCTTTTCATCCGATGAATCGGCCTTTCGTCGCCCCGCCCCAACCTGACAATTCCGCCAGTTTCGCGCCAGTGACCCGTTCCGCCCCGACGCCTATCATTCGGGTTCCCTTTATCGACGCCTGATCACCGCCTGTCCCGCTGCCTCCATGTGGATCGTCAATCTCGCGCTCAGGCGCCCCTACACGTTCATCGTGATGGCCATCATGATCGTGCTGGCCACCCCGCTTGCGCTGATGCGCACGCCCGTCGACGTCCTGCCGGCGGTCAACATTCCCGTCATCAGCGTGATCTGGAATTACAACGGCTTCTCCGCGAAGGAGATGACCAACCGGATCACGGCCGTCCATGAACGGATCCTGACGACGACCGTCAACAATATCCAGCACATCGAGTCGACCTCGCTGCCCGGCATCGCGGTCGTGAAGGTGTTCCTGCAGCCCGGCGCGAACGTGCAGACGGCGATCGCGCAGACGGTCTCGTCCGCGCAGGCGATCGTGCGGCAGATGCCGCAGGGCGCGACGCCGCCGCTCGTGATCACCTATTCCGCGTCGAGCATCCCGGTGATCCAGCTCGGGTTATCCAGCAAGACGCTCAGCGAACAGTCGCTCGCCGACATCGCGCTCAACTTCCTGCGCCCGCAACTGATCACGATCCCGGGTGCGCAGATCCCGTTTCCGTACGGCGGCCGCACGCGCGTGGTCGCGATCGACCTCGACCCGCAGGCGCTGCTCGCGAAGGGCCTCACGCCCGCCGACATCGTCAACGCGGTCAACGCGCAGAACCTCGTGCTGCCGACCGGCACCGCGAAGATGGGCCAGACCGAATACCGGATCGACACGAACGCGTCGGCCGACACGATCGCCGACATCAGCGGCCTGCCGGTGCAAACCGTCAACGGCGCGACGACCTACCTGCGCGAAGTCGCGTCGGTGCGCGACGGCTTCGCGCCGCAGACCAACGTCGTGCGCCAGAACGGCCAGCGTGGCGTGCTGATGTCGATCCTGAAGACCGGCGACGCGTCGACGCTGAAGGTCGTGTCGGACCTGAAGGCGTTGCTGCCGAAGGTGATCCCGACGCTGCCCGAAGGGCTCACGATCACGCCGCTGTTCGACCAGTCGGTGTTCGTCAACGCCGCCGTGCAGGGCGTGATCCGCGAGGCGCTGATCGCGGCCGTGCTGACCGCGATGATGATCCTGCTGTTCCTCGGCAACTGGCGCAGCACGCTGATCATCGCGATCTCGATTCCGCTGTCGATCTTCGCGTCGCTGATCGCGCTCTCCGCACTCGGCGAGACCATCAACATCATGACGCTCGGCGGGCTCGCGCTCGCGGTGGGGATCCTGGTCGACGACGCGACCGTCACGATCGAGAACATCGAGCGGCATCTGCATCTCGGCACGGGCGGAGCCGACCCGGGCGTGCCGGGCAGCCCCCTCGGGGGGCAGCGACCGGAGGGCGCGTTGGCGTCGTCGGCAAGCACCCGCCTGCACGATGCGATTCTCGAAGGCGCGGGCGAGATCGCGGTGCCCGCGTTCGTCTCGACGCTGTGCATCTGCATCGTGTTCGTGCCGATGTTCTTCCTGACGGGCGTCGCGCGCTTCCTGTTCGTGCCGCTCGCCGAAGCCGTGGTGTTCGCGATGCTCGCGTCCTACGTGCTGTCGCGCACGCTCGTGCCGACGCTCGCGATGCTGCTGTTCCGCCCGCAGCAGGCCACCACCGGCCCCGACCACTCGACGTCGCGTTTCGCGCGCCTCCATCACGCGTTCAACGCCGCGTTCGAGCGGCTGCGCGCGTGGTACATCGTGCTGCTCAGCATCCTGCTGGTGCGCCGCCGCTTCTACGCGACGTGCTTCCTCGGCTTCTGCGTGCTGTCGACCGGCCTCGTGTTCGTGCTCGGCCGCGACTTCTTCCCGAACGCCGATTCCGGCAACATCCGGCTGCACATGCGCGCACCGACCGGCTACCGGATCGAGGAAACCGCGCGCCTCGCCGACCAGGTCGAGCGCGTGATCCGCGAAGCCGTGCCGCCGGACGAACTCGGCGCGATCGTCGACAACCTCGGGCTGCCGGTGAGCGGCATCAACCTGTCGTACAGCAACAGCGGCACGATCGGCACGCTCGACGGCGAACTGATGATCGCGCTGAAGCCCGGCCATCGCTCGACCCAGCACTACGTGCAGACGCTGCGCACGCTGCTGCCGCAGCGCTTCCCCGGCGTCGAGTTCTTCTTTCAGCCGTCGGACATCATCACGCAGATCCTCAACTTCGGTCAGCCGGCCGCGATCGACGTGCAGGTGCTCGGCAACGATCTCGCGAGTAACATGGCTATCGCGAGCAGCCTGATGAAAAAGATCAGGCAAATCCCCGGCACCGTCGACGTGCACGTACTGCAGCGCAACGACGAACCGACCCTGGTGGCCGACATGGACCGTACGCGCATGCAGCAGCTCAGCCTCTCCGCGCAAAACGTCGCGCAGAACATGCTGATCTCGCTGTCCGGCAGTTCCCAGACGACCCCGTCGTTCTGGATCAATACGCGCACCGGCGTCCAGTACCCGCTGCAGATCCAGACCCCGCAATACAACATCGCGTCGATCGACGACCTACTCGGCACGCCGGTTTCCGCGAGCGGGCGCACGGGCATGCCGCTGCAGCTGCTCGGCAACCTCGTGCAGATCCACCCCGTCACGAACCCGGCCGTGATCACGCATTACAACATCCGCCCGGCGATCGACCTGTACGTGAGCGTCGAGGGCCGCGACCTCGGCTCGGTCGCGGGCGCGATCGACCGGATCGTGTCCGACGCGCGCGCGACGCTGCCGCGCGGCACCGACCTCACGGTGCGCGGCCAGGTCGAGACGATGCGCACGTCGTACATCGGTCTCGGCGCGGGCGTCGCGATGGCGATCGTGCTCGTCTACCTGCTGATCGTCGTGAATTTCCAGTCGTGGCTCGATCCGCTGATCATCATCAGCGCGATGCCTGCCGCGCTCGCCGGCATCGCGTGGATGCTGTTCATCACCGGCACGCATCTGAGCGTGCCCGCGCTGACGGGCGCGATCATGACGGTGGGCGTCGCGACCGCGAACAGTATCCTTGTCGTGTCGTTCGCGCGCCAACGCCTCGCCGCCGGCGCGCCGCCGCTCACGGCCGCGCTCGAGGCCGGCGCGACGCGGATCCGCCCGGTGCTGATGACGGCGCTCGCGATGATCATCGGGATGGTGCCGATGGCGCTCGGTCTCGGCGAAGGCGCCGAGCAAAACGCGCCGCTCGGCCGCGCGGTGATCGGCGGCCTGCTGTTCGCCACCGTTTCGACGCTGCTGTTCGTGCCGCTCGTGTTCGGCGGCGTGCATTCGAGGCTGGCCCACCGGCGCGCGCGCCAGGCCGGACGCTGACTTTCGCCCCTAGCCTTTAGACCCGGTCAATTCATGGAAGAGAAACATCACAGCTCCGTCGGCATCCAGGTGGACGAACACGGCATGCACCTGCCGACGCGCACGTCGGTGTCGCGGCGCGGCCGGATCGTGCTGATCGTGGTCGGCGTGCTGCTGGCCGCGGGCGCCGCGCGCACGATCGTCGTCAACGTGCTGAACCGCAACCGGCTCGACGCCGTGGCCGAGCAGAACACGCGCCAGTACGTGAACGTCGTGCATCCGGTCGATGCGGCCAGCGGCGGCAAGCTCACGCTGCCCGGCACGCTGCGCGGCTTCGTCGAGGCGCCGATCTATGCGCGCGCGAGCGGCTACGTGCTGCGCTGGCAGGCCGACATCGGCGCGCACGTGAAGCAGGGGCAACTCCTCGCCGAGCTCGACACGCCCGAGCTCAACCAGGAACTCGCGCAGGCCACCGCGCAGCGTCAGCAGGCGCAGGCCGCGCTCGCGCTCGCGAAGACGTCGTTCGACCGCGCGCAGCAACTGCGCCAGCGCGATGCGGTGTCGCAGCAGGAACTCGACGACCGGCAAGGCGCGTTCAACCAGGGCAGCGCGAACCTCGCGGCGGCCGATGCGAACATGCGCCGGCTCACCGAACTGAAGGGCTTCCAGCGCATCGTCGCGCCGATCGACGGGATCGTCACGCAGCGCAACGTCGACGTCGGCGATCTCGTCAATTCCGGCAACGCGGGCCGCTCGCTGTTCACGGTCGTGCAGGCCGACCGGTTGCGCCTGTATGTGCAGGTACCGCAGGCGTATGCGCAGCAAATCAAGGTCGGCCAGCACGTCAGCGTCGCGCAGGCCGAGCTGCCTGGCCAGACCTTCGACGGCACGATCACGCGCACGTCCCAGGCAATCGACGTCGCGACGCGCTCGCTGCAGATCGAGATCACGCTGCCGAACCCGGACGGACGGCTGCTGCCCGGCGCATACGTGCAGGCGACGCTGCCGATGACGCCGGTCGGCCGCCTGCAGATTCCGGCCAACACGCTGCTGTTCCGCGCCGAAGGGACGACCGTCGCGACCGTCGACGCGAACGGCCAGGTGCGCCTGAAGGCGGTGACGGTCGCGCGCACGATCGGGCAGACGCTCGAAGTGGACGGCCCGCTCACGCCGAATGACCGCCTCGTCGCGAACCCGAGCGATGCGCTCGCGAACGGCGACGCCGTCATCGTGCAGGCGCCGCCGGCCGTGAAGCCGGCATCCGCCGCCGCGGGAGCGAAGTCGTGAGCGCGATGCGCGCCCGCCTGCACCCCGCCGCGCTCCTGGCCGCCGTCGCGGTCGCGGCCCTTGCCGGCTGCACGGTCGGCCCCGACTACCGGCGCCCCGCCGTCGAAACGCCGGCCGCCTGGCGGCTCGACCCGGCAGACGCGTACTGGCACCCGGCCGCACCGGCCCGTGCGCCGCTCGATCCGGCCTGGTGGACCGCCTTCGGCGACGCGCAGCTGAACGCGCTCGAAGCCGACGCGTTGCGCAACAACCAGAACCTGAAGGCCGTCGCCGCACGCTACGACCAGGCAAAGGCGACGCTCGCGTCGGTCGCGTCCGCGCAGTATCCGGCCGTCGGCCTGAACGCGAGCGGCCAGCGTTTCAAGATCTCCGCCGACCGGCCGCAGACCAACTACGCGACGCGGAGCACGTCGACCGTCCAGAACGACATCCAGGTCGGTGCAAGCGCCAGCTATGAACTCGACCTGTTCGGCCGCGTGCGGCGCAGCGTCGAATCCGCGCAGGCCAGCTCCGAGCAGGCGCGCGACGATTTCGCGAGCGCGCGCCTCGTGCTGACCGCCGATCTCGCGTCGAGCTACTTCGCGCTGCGCGAGCTCGACACCGAGATCGACGTCGTCAAGCGCTCGATCGACCTGCAGCAGAAGGCGCTCGACTACGTGAGCGCGCGCCACGACCTCGGCGCGGTGTCCGGCCTCGATCTGCTGCAGCAACGCGCGCAGCTCGACGCGACGCGCACGCAGGCACAGCTGCTGATCCAGCAGCGCGCGCAGGTCGAGACCGCGATCGCGACGCTGGTCGGCACGCCGGCCCCCGAATTCTCGCTGCCGCCGCGCGTGGTGCCGATCAACGCGCCCGCGCTGCCGACCGGGATGCCCAGCGACCTGCTGCAGCGGCGCCCCGACGTCGCGTCGGCCGAACGCGCGATGGCGGCCGCGAACGCGCAGATCGGCGTTGCGCGCGCCGCGTATTTCCCGCGCATCACGCTGTCGCCGGACATCGGCTGGGATGCGACGCGCTTCGCGGGCCTGTTCACCGTGCCGGCGCTGCTGTGGTCGGTCGGCGCGTCGGTCAGCCAGCCGCTGTTCGAAGGCGGCAAGCTGAAGGCCGGCGTCGATTTCGCGCAGGCCGGCTACGTGGCCGCGCAGGCCAGCTACCGGCAGACCGTGCTCACCGCGTTCCAGGAGGTGCAAAATGCGGTGACGGGCCTGTCGGTGCTGGCCGAAGCCGCGCAGCAGGCATCGGCGGCCGTCGACGACGCGCGCAAGCTCGTGTCGCTCGCGCAGGACCGCTATGCGGGCGGCCTCACGCCGTTCATCGACGTGCTGACCGCCCAGCAGCAGTTGCTGACGAGCGAGCGCCAGGCCGCGCAGATCCAGGGCCAGCGCGCGGCGCTCGTCGTGTTTCTCGCGAAGGCGCTCGGCGGCGGCTGGGACGGCGGCGCGACCGGCGGCGCCACGCCGACCGACGTCGCAACGGCGAACCTCCCGCGCGCCGCGAGCGTCGGCCCCTAACCCGGTTACAAGGACACACCCATGAAAGTCCTGATCGTCGAAGACGAACCGAAAGTCGTCGAATACCTGAAGAGCGGCCTGACCGAGGAAGGCTGGGTCGTCGATACCGCGCTGGACGGCGAGGACGGCGCGTGGAAGGCCGTCGAATTCGAATACGACGTCGTCGTGCTCGACGTGATGCTGCCGAAGCTCGACGGCTTCGGCGTGCTGCGCGCGTTGCGCGCGCGGAATCAGACGCCCGTGATCATGCTGACCGCGCGCGACCGCGTCGACGATCGCGTGCGCGGGCTGCGCGGCGGCGCCGACGACTACCTGACCAAGCCCTTCTCGTTCCTCGAGCTGATCGAGCGGCTGCGCGCGCTGACGCGCCGCGCGCGCGTGCAGGAATCGACGCTGATCTCGATCGGCGACCTGCGCGTCGACCTGATCGGCCGGCGCGCGTCGCGCGACGGCACGCGCCTCGATCTGACCGCGCAGGAATTCCAGCTGCTCGGCGTGCTCGCGCGGCGCAGCGGCGAGGTGCTGTCGAAGACGACGATCGCGGAACTCGTATGGGACGTGAACTTCGACAGCAACGCGAACGTCGTCGAGACTGCGATCAAGCGCCTGCGCGCGAAGCTCGACGGCCCGTTCGCGCAGAAGCTGCTGCACACGATCCGCGGCATGGGCTACGTGCTCGAGGCGCGCGAGGACGCCGACAACGAGAGGCACGCATGAAACGTTCGATCACCCTGCGTCTGTCGGCGATGTTCGGCATCGTGTCGCTGCTCGTGTTCACGCTGGTCGGCTGCGGGCTGTTCGTGATGATGGAGCGCCAGTTGTTTGCCGAACTGCGCATGACGATCGACACGCGCGCGAAGGTCGCGCAGATGATCGTGTTGCACGCGACCACAGCCGCGCGCGGCCACCTGATGCAGGAAAAGCTCGCCGACCTCGAACCGCCCGACGGGTCGACGCGTTACCAGATCGACAGCCCCGACGCCGCCTTCCGCTTCGGTCATCCGGTCGACGGCGTGCCCCTCGGCAAGCCGTTCGGTGCGTTCCAGCAGTACGCGCTCAACCACAGCAGCTACAACGTGATGACGAAGACCGTCCCGATCGCGGGCAACGGGGAGCGCCCCGATGTGAAGCTGATCGTCGCGTCGTCGTGCGAGCGCACGCAGCGGATGCTGCGCCGTTTCGTGTGGACGCTCGCGGCGCTGATCGCGATCGCTACCGTCGTGACGCTGCTGCTGGGCCGCGCGGTCGCGCGCTTCGGGCTCGCGCCGCTCGAACGGCTGTCGCAGGACGCGGCGGCGATCAACGCCACCAACCGCCGCCAGCGGTTGCACACCGACGCGCTGCCGACCGAGCTGCGCGATCTGGCCGCGTCGTTCAACGGTGCGCTCGAGCGCATCCAGCAGACCTACGCGCGGCTCGAGGCGTTCAACGCGGACGTCGCACACGAATTGCGCACGCCGATCAGCATCCTGATCGGCCAGACCCAGGTCGCGCTGACGAGCCGCGACCGCTCGGTCGACCGGATGCGACAGACGCTGCAGTCGAACCTCGAAGAATTCGAACGGCTGCGCGTCATCATCAACGACATGCTGTTCCTGTCGCGCAGCGATCGCGGCGAGCGCGCGACCGACCTGAAGCACGTATCGCTCGCCGACGAAGTGCGGCGCATGCTCGACTTCCTCGAGATTCCGCTGGACGAAGCGCAGTTGCGCACCGAACTGCACGGCGATGCGCACGCGGCCGTCGACCCGTCGCTGTTCCGCCGCGCGATGACCAACCTGTTGATCAACGCGATCCAGCATTCGGCGCCCGGTGCGACGCTGAAGGTGACGATCACGCCGCGCGACACGCTCGTCGACGTGTCGGTTGCCAACCCCGGCGAACCGATCGACCCCGTGCAGCGCTCGCACGTGTTCGAGCGCTTCTACCGGCTCGAGGAAGCGCGCGCGAACAGCAAGGAGAACCACGGGCTCGGGCTGTCGATCGTCAAGGCCGTCGCGGAGATGCACGGCGGCAGCGTGTTCGTCGCGTGCTCTGGCGGCGTCAATACGTTCGGCTTCTCGGTGTCGACGCAGCTGTGCAGCGTCGGCCCGCTGCGCGCGACCGACGCGGGCGACCCGCCCGCGCTGCGGCCGGCGCACGCGCCGCGCGCGGTGCATTGACGGCGCCCGCACCGCCGAGGGCAGTTTTCTTCAATACGGACACGCGCGGCTTCTTTAGTCTCGATGCGACTTTCACATTCGCATGGAGACACATGATGAGCATGCTGGTTTCGATGGCCGCGTTCGCGCTGGCGTCGTCGATCACGCCCGGTCCCGTCAACATCGTCGCGCTCGGCGCGGGCGCGCGCCACGGTCTCGGCGCGAGCCTGCGCTATGCGGCCGGCGCGACGCTCGGCTTCGTCGCGCTGTTCCTGCTGATCGGCCTCGGACTACACGCGGCGCTCGCGCGCTGGCCGATGCTGACTGCGGCCACCCAATGGTCCGGGATCGCGTTCCTGCTTTACCTCGCGCTGCGGCTGGCGCTCGACGACGGCCGGCTGTCGGCCGATCCGGCCGATCCGGCCGATCCGGACGCGCCAGACGTCGCTGGCCCGTCGGCGGCGGCCGGCGCAGCGATGCAATGGCTGAATCCGAAGGCGTGGCTTGCGTGCGTGGCCGCGATGGGCGCGTATGCGGCCGATGGCGATCGCGCGCAGGTGTGGCAATTCGCGGCGCTGTATCTGGTGATCTGCTTCGCGTCGATCGCGTGCTGGGGGTATGCGGGTGCGTCGCTGCGGCACTGGCTCGCGAATGCGCGGCGGATGCGGCTGTTCAACCGCGCGATGGCGCTGCTGCTCGCGGGCAGCGCGCTTTATCTGCTCGATGTTTAGTGCCGTTGCTTCGGTGTGTGGTCGCAGCGCCGGTGCCGCCTGCGACCGATGATACGGGCCGTCGCCGGTCTGCGCTCTGCGCCACCGGCATCGCCCCACGGTTCGCCGGTCAACTCGCGGCGCTTCGATACTGCCCCGGCGTGGCGGCCGCGATGCGCCGGAATGCGCGCTGGAAATGCGCCTGGTCCGCAAAGCCCGCATCGAGCGCGACCTCGGCGATCGGCCGTCCGCGGCGCAGTTCCGCGCGGCCGTACTGCACGCGACGGTCGACCAGGAACGCATGCGGCGTCATCCCGTAGCGGGCGTTGAACGCGCGAATCAGGTAGGACGGCGACAGGTCGGCGGCCGCGCAGATCGCATCGAGCGTGACGGCCTGACGGCAATGCGCAGCGATGTAGTCGGCCGCGCGCGCGAGCTTCGCGTTGTCGGCCCCGCGCCGCGTATCGACGGGCAACTCGCGATCGAGCGCGCTGTGCAGCCGCGTGAAGAATTCGACCGCCGCGCTTTCCTTGCCAAGCGGATCGATGCCGGGTGCCACGAGCGTGCGGTAAAAGCCGCCGAACTGCGCGAACAGGTCGCGTCGTTCCGTCAACTTTGGCGAAAAACCGTGAAAATCGCTGTTCGGGTCACGCCCGAGCGCATGCTGCAGCCGTGCGAGCCACGGCACGTCGACATAGACCATCCGGTACGCCCATGCGTCCGGGCCATACGGATTGCACGCATGCACCTGCTCCGGGTCGATGATCACGAGCACGCCGCGCCCGACGCGTTCCTTCGTCGCACCGTTCAGGTAGGTGCTCGTGCCGCCGACGATCGCGCCGAGCGAAAACGTATCGTGCGTGTGCTTCGCGTAGCAGAACGTCCGGCCGTCGTCGACGGTGCGCGCCTCGATGAACGGCAGCGCGGCGTCGCGCCAGAACGGCGACGGCACGGCGAGGGGGTTGGCGGAACGGCTCACGCGACGGGCTCCCGGATCGGACGGCGAACGCACACCGTACAAGACTGCGCTGCGCGATGCAACCGCGACCCGACGCTTCGCGGCCGAATCGCCTAAGCTATGAATTCGGCCGACGCGGCCCCCGCGGCGGTTCCCGTTCCCTCTTCCAACCGGTACATTCATGCACATCGATCTGACAGGCAAGACCGCGGTCGTCACCGCTTCCACCGCCGGCATCGGGCTGGCGATCGCCGAAGGGCTCGCGAAGGCCGGCGCACGTGTCGTCGTCAACGGACGCAGCGACAAGTCGGTCGATGCCGCGCTCGCACAGCTGCGCAGCGCGGTACCCGGTGCGGACATCGACGGCGTCGCCGCCGACCTGTCCGACGCATCCGGCGTCGCGCGCGTCACGCAGCACACGCCGGAGGCCGACATCCTCGTCAACAACGCGGGCATCTACGGGCTGAAGGCGTTCTTCGACATCGACGACGACGAATGGGCGCATTACTTCCAGATGAACGTGATGTCCGGCGTGCGTCTCGCGCGGCACTATCTGAAGGGGATGCTCGCGCGCAACACGGGCCGCGTCGTGTTCATTTCATCAGAATCGGGCCTGAACATCCCGGTCGACATGATTCACTACGGGTTCACGAAAACCGCGCAGCTCGCGATCGCGCGCGGCCTCGCGAAACTCGCGGCCGGAACCAACGTGACCGTCAATTCCGTGCTGCCAGGGCCGACGATGTCGGAAGGCGTGCGCGCGCTGCTGAAGGACACGGCCGACGCAACGGGCCGCAGCATCGACGAAGTCGCGGTGGATTTCGTGCGCAGCGAGCGCGCGAGCTCGATCATCCAGCGCCCGGCTACGACGGAGGAAGTCGCGAATATGGTCGTGTATGTCTGCTCGCCGCAGGCTTCGGCCACGACGGGCGCGGCGTTGCGCGTCGACGGCGGCGTGGTCGACACGATAGCGTGACGATTGCGTGACACGCTCGCACGGCGCATGGCGGCCGCGCTATCGCGAAGCCGCCTTGTCCGACTGAAGCGTGCCCTTGCGGTCGGCGTCCATGCAGGTATCGAAGCCGTGTTGCGTGACGGCACCGGCCTTGTCGAACACGACGAAGTACGCCCGGTGATCGTTGCCGCGCTCGATGAAGTAGTTGTAGCAGACGCCGCTGCCGTTACGGACCATCCACACGCTGCGCGGGTTGCCGCCCGCGCGGACGACATCGGCGCGCGTCGCGCCGTGCCGCGACGCGGCCCGCGCCAGCGGCGTGCGCGAATAGGAGAACGGCAGCCACGAGTCGAACCACGCGCAACCGTGCAGCATCAGGCAACTGGCGGCCAGCGACAATGTCGCTGCGCGACGGGACATCGGAATCAATCGCATGCTTGGGAAATCTGCTGCGCCGTGCCGGCGTGATCGAAAGCCCCATGCTACTAGACCTTTGGGTCCGGATCGAAAAGAAATGTAGAGACTTGTGTCCGACGCCGCGCTCGGCGCGGCCCGGCGCACGCCCGATCGTTGCGAAACATCATGCGCCGCGCGGGCCCGCACACGCGTCAATGCCGTTGCGCCGATGGCCCGGATCTGCGCAATGAGCCTCGTCGTCAAGCGACCCACTCGGCCCACAGCATCGTCAGCACCGTCATCAGCGCCGGGCCGACGAACAGTCCGATCAGGCCGAACGACTCGGCGCCGCCGAGGATGCCGAACAGCACGAGCAGGAACGGCAGGCGGGTCGAGCTGCCGATCAGCACCGGCCGCACGAAATGCTCGGCGACGAACACGACCACGAAGCCGAGCGCCAGCACCACGACGGCCCACGCGGTCGCCCCCTGCACGAACAGCCAGAGCGCCGCGCCGCAGAACACGATCGGCGCGCAGAACGGCAGCATCGCCGCGACGGCCGTGACGAGGCCGAGCAGCGCCGCGTGCGGAACGCCCGCGAGCGCATACCCGACGCCGAGAATGGCGCCCTCGCCCAGCCCGACGACGACCAGCCCCGTCACCGTGCCGTACACGGCTGCGACCATCCGTTCGATCAGGTCCGCCCCGCCGCCGCCGAACGCACGCCGCGCGCCCTCCAGCAACGCGCCCGACAACTTGTGGCCGGCCCTTATGATCACGAACAGCGTGACCAGCATGAAGCCGAACTCGAAGAGCGCATGCGCGAGCTTCGTGCCGAACTGCCGGCCGAACGCGATGAACTTCTCTCCGCTCGCGCCATGCATCGCGGCGCCCGCGTGCAGCGGATGACCGAGATTGGCCTGCCACCACTCGGTGACCTGCGCGGCGCCGTACGGCAACCGGCCGACGACGTCCGGCAGTGGAATGCCGTTGTCCTGGATCGACTGCAGCCAGATGCGCAGGTCGTGCGCCTGCGAGATCGCCTGGCCGAGCGCAATGGCGATCGGCAGCACGACCAGCAGCGACACGCCCGCGGTGATCGCGGTCGCGATCAGGGTCGGCCGGTCGCGAAACCAGCGGTGCGATTCGAAGCGTTTCAGCAACGGCCACAACGCGATCGCAATCACGCATGCCCACGCGATAGCGGGAAGAAAATCGCGGATCACCCACAGCGCGAGCACCAACAGCGCTGCATACAGCACGGCGCGGGCGATCTGCTGGGCACGCGGCCGCGCGGCGGAATCCTGGGAAGGCGAGACATCTGCGCGCATGGCACCTCTGTCGAAATGAAAAAATGGCGGTTCGCGCGGGCCAAGGGCCGGTGCGAACCGCCATTCTATCCATCGATACCGCCACGGCACGCGGACGCGATGCCAAGCATTGTCAAATGCGTGCCGCGCACGTCACGCGCGCCGCGCGGTGCGACGCGCGCTCAGGCCGCCTTGTCGGCGACGCGATAGCGTTCGAGCCAGTGCGCGTACGGCGCAGGCAGCGTCCACGACGGACGCTCGACGCCGAGCTGTTTGGCCGCGTAGTACGGCCAGTGCGGATCGGCCAGATGGGCGCGGCCGACCATCACGAGGTCGAGCTGCTGTTCGGCGACGACGCGCTCGGCCAGTTGAGGCGTGTCGATCCCCCATGCGGACGACACCGGTATGCCGGCCTCGCGGCGCACGCGTTCAGCGATCGGCGCGAGGAAGGCGGGGCCCCACGGAATCTGCGCATCGGGCGTCGAGAAGCCGACCGACACGCTCAGCATGTCGAGGCCTTCCTGCTTCATCCGCTGCGTGAGCGCGATGGATTCGGCGAGCGTCTCTTCGTCGCGGCCGTCGTATTCGATCACGCCCAGACGCGCGGTCAGCGGCAGGTGCTCCGGCCAGACCTGGCGGACGGCCTTCAGCGTGTCGACGAGGAAACGGCCGCGGTTTTCAACCGAGCCGCCGTACTCGTCGTCGCGCTGGTTCGAATGCACGGAGAAGAAGCTCTGGCCGAGATAGCCGTGCGCGAAGTGCAGTTCGAGCCATTCGAAGCCGAGGTCGCGGGCACGCTTGGCCGCCGCGACGAAGTCGACCTGCACGCGTGCGATGTCGTCGTGCGTCATCGCGCGCGGCGTCTTCGGCAAATGCGCGCCGAACGGCACGGCCGACGGTGCGATGGTCTGCCAGCCGCGCGGATCGCCGTCGGCGATATGGTCGTCGCCTTCCCACGGACGGTTCGCGCTCGCCTTGCGGCCCGCATGCGCGATCTGGATGCCCGGCACCGCGCCGGCCGCCTTGATCGCCGCGACCGACGGCGCGAACGCCTCGGCCTGCGCATCGTTCCACAGCCCGGCGCAGCCCGGCGTGATACGACCTTCCGGCGACACGGCCGTCGCCTCAGCGATCACGAGGCCCGCGCCGCCGCGCGCGATGCCGGCCAGATGCACGTGATGCCAGTTGTTGACGACGCCGTCTTCGGCGACGTACTGGCACATCGGCGGCACCGCAATGCGGTTGCGCAGCGTGACATCCTTGAGTTTGAACGGTTCGAACAGGGCAGACATCCACCACTCCTTTGCTTGGTTCTACGAAACGACTGGATGAGCCGACGTGCGGTGCGCACGACGGAACGGTTCGGGTCGTCGCCGGGCCGGATGCGCCCGACGACGAAACGGCCAGATGCCGGCCATGCCGGCACCGCGCCGGCTTACTGACGGCCGAGCTTCTCGAGCAGCGCCTCGGCAGCGGGCTGCGACGACGCGGGGTTCTGCCCCGTGATCAGCAGCCCGTCGGTGACGACATGCGGCGCCCAGTCGGCGCTGCGCTCGAACTGCGCGCCGTTGGTCTTCAGCATGTCCTCGACGAGGAACGGCACCACTTCCGTCAGTTCGACGGCCGCTTCCTCGCTGTTGGTGAAGCCCGTCGCACGCTTGCCGCGCACGACCGATTCGCCGGTCTTCGGATCCTTCACGTGGCGCAACACACCCGGCGCGTGGCACACGGCCGCGACCGGCTTGCCCGCCGCCAGCGCGCGCTCGATCAGGCCGATCGAGTGCAGGTCCTCGGCGAGATCCCACAGCGGGCCGTGCCCGCCCGGATAGAACACCGCGTCGTAATCGTCGATCGACACGTCGGCCAGCTTGCGCGTGGCCGCGAGCGCGGCCTTGGCCGCGGGATCGGCGTCGAAGCGGCGCGTGGCGTCGGTCTGCGCGGACGGATCGCTGCTTTTCGGGTCGAGCGGCGGCTGGCCGCCCTTCGGCGACGCGAGCGTCAGCTCGACACCCGCATCCGTGAACGCGTAATACGGCGCGGCCAGTTCCTCGAGCCAGAAGCCGGTCTTCTTGCCGGTATCGCCGAGCGTGTCGTGCGAGGTCAGGACAACCAGAATCTTCATGATCGACACTCCTTCGAAATGGGGGAACGGAGCCGCGTCACGGCGGCAGCCAACGCGACGCACGTCACGTGCCGGCGACGACGGCGCGCCTGCCGGTTAGGCCGCTGGCACGCGTCAACGTGCCGGCTCCGGACCAAAAATATTGCCCGATTCTATTAGACCAGTCGTCTACAACTGGCTCAAAAAAATCGGCGACAGCGCCTGCACGACCAGCATTGCAGCGCGATATGGCATTTTCGCGTCCGTTGGCAGGAACCCTGTCGCATTCATGAGGCCGGATGATAGCCCCTGATTAGACCGGTCGTCTAGAAATCTGGCATTCAGCCCTGCCGCCGTCATGGCTTTTGCGCCGGAGCGCTTCCGGCAACGCTCGTTGCCGATCGCCCCCGCGCTGCGCGCCGCCGAAGCGGCTAGCCGTGCAACGGCCCGTCCGTATCGCCTGCCTCGATCATCGGCATCTCGAGCCGATGCCCGCGCACGCCGTCGGCGAGCAAGCCCAGCATCAGGTCCGCCAGCGCACGCCCCGTCGCATGCCCGGTCGGCTGCACCACCGCCGTCACCCGATGCGGATACGCGACCTCCGGCGGCACCCCGTCATAGACGATGAGCGACATGTCCCGTCCCAGCCGCAAGCCGCTGTCGACCAGCGCCCGGAACGCGCCGCCGCCCGCGATGTTGTTGTCGACGAGCAGCGCAGTCGGTCGTTCGGCCTGCGCGAGTAGCGCTTGTGCGCCCTGCTGCCCGCCTTCGCGCGTAAACGCACACTCGACGAGCAGCGACGGATCGGGTTCGATCCCGGCTTCGCGCAACGCCGCGAGGTAGCCGGCGCGGCGCTGCATCGCGAAATTCAGCGACAGCGGCGCACTGATCATCGCAATGCGGCGATGACCGAAGCCGATCAGGCGCCGCACCGCATCGCGCGCGCCCGCTTCGTTGTCGAAATCGAACCACGCGTAAGGCTGCGCGGTTTGCGTACGGCCGTACGCGACATACGGAAACGCATTCGAGCGCAGGTAAGCGAGGCGCGGATCGTCGACCAGCGTGCGCGCGACGATCAGCCCGTCGACCAGCCTGCCGTCGACGAGCCGGCGATACGTGTCGAGTTCGGCGTTCGGCCGCGCGGCCGCGATGATGAAGTCGAGATTGCGCTCGGCGAGCCGCTCGGTCATGCCCGCGACGACTTCACCGAAGCGCGGGTCACCCAGATCGCCGGCTCCGAACGGATACACGATGCCGATCGTATCGGCACGCCCCGTCGCCAGCCGCCGTGCGGTCGGATCCGCGACATAACCGAGTTCGCGCGCAGCCTTCATCACGCGCTCGCGGGTCGCCTCGCTCACATCGTCGTAGCCGTTCAGCGCCCGACTGACCGTCGTGCGCGACAGCCCGAGCGCATCCGACAGCGCCTTCAGATTCACCTTCACGTCGCTCCTCGCGTTGTGCATGCCATTCGTTCAACCGGCTCGCCGCGGCAATTATTTCCGAATGGCAGTTATTACCGTCAAATAATTATCTTTTGACGCCCAAACCGGTTTGAAATAGCATCCAAACCGGTTTGGATGTCGACATCACCTCAGCAGTTCCTTTTCACCGTCAACGGAAACAACGCCGACATGACTGACTTTCCTTTTTGCCGCGCGACCGCGGCCAAACGTTTGCTGTTCGCTGGCGCGGCACTGGCCGCCTTCGCGTGCGCGTCGTCCGTCGCGCACGCGCAGAGCACCGGCGCCCCCGCCCCCACGCCGCATACGCAGCAGGCCTACGATCCCGAAGGCAACTTCACGATGCGCTGGACCCGCGCGGACATCCGCCAGATCGTCGCGCAGTCGCATACGGCCGGCGCCGACAAGAACTCGCTGCCGCAGTCGCTGACGATGCCGGACATCCCGCAGGATTTCCCGCTGATCAACTCGAACGTGTGGGTCTGGGATACCTGGCCGCTGGCCGACCTGCGCGCGAACCAGCTCAGCTACAAGGGCTGGGAGGTGATCTTCTCGCTCACGGCCGATCCGCACGCCGGATACACGTTCGACGATCGTCACGTCCATGCGCGCATCGGGTTCTTCTATCGCCGTGCCGGCATTCCCGCGTCGCGGCGTCCCGCGAACGGCGGCTGGACCTGGGGCGGCCATCTGTTCCCGGACGGCGCGAGCGCCAAGGTGTTCGGCACGTCGCCGATGACCAACAACGCCGAATGGTCGGGTTCGGCCCGCCTCACGCATGGCGACAACGTCAGCCTGTACTACACCGCGACTTCGTTCAACCGCTCGGCCCCCGGCGGCGCCGACATCACGCCGCCGCAGGCGATCATCACGCGCGCCGACGGCCACATCCATGCCGACGACAAGCACGTGTGGTTCAGCGGCTTCGACGATCACAAGGCGCTGCTGCAACCGGACGGCAACTACTACCAGACCGGCCAGCAGAACACCTATTTCTCGTTCCGCGATCCGTTCGTGTTCACCGATCCCGCGCATCCGGGCAAGACCTACATGGTGTTCGAAGGCAACACCGGCGGCCAGCGCGGCGCCCGGACCTGCACCGAGGCCGATCTCGGCTACGCGCCGAACGATCCGCACCGGGAAGACCTCAACGCCGTCATGAACTCGGGCGCAGTGTATCAAAAGGCCAACGTCGGCCTGGCGGTCGCGACGAATCCGCAACTGACCGAATGGAAGTTCCTGCCGCCGATCCTGTCGGCGAACTGCGTCGACGACCAGACCGAGCGCCCGCAGATCTATCTGAAGGATGGCAAGTACTACCTGTTCACGATCAGCCACCGCATGACGATGGCCGCGGGCGTCGACGGGCCGGACGGTGTCTACGGCTTCGTCGGCAATGGCATCCGCAGCGACTTCCTGCCGCTGAACGGCGGCAGCGGCCTCGTGCTCGGCAACCCGACCGATTTCTCCGCACCGGCCGGCGCGCCGTATTCGCAGGACCCGAACCAGAATCCGCGCGAATTCCAGTCGTATTCGCACTATGTGATGCCGGGCGGGCTCGTCGAATCGTTCATCGATGCGATCGGCCCGCGTCGCGGCGGCACGCTCGCGCCGACGGTGAAGGTGAACATCAGCGGCACGTCGACGGCGGTCGACCGCGCGTACGGACGCAGCGGCCTCGGCGGTTACGGCGACATCCCGGCAAACCTGCCGGCGACGGGCGCCGACCACAACGGTGGCCCCGGCACCCGTCCGTAACGGGTCCGCGACGGGCGCGGCGGGCACCGCCCGCCAGCGTCGAGGCGGCGCACGTCGCGCGTGTCGCGGGTGTGCCGCCTCTCTCCTTCGCAGAATCGCGCATGCTGCCGTCGCGAGCGGCATGCCCCCCCTTTCCCGCTTCGCGCGCCGAAGCACGGAACCCCGCATGAGATCGACGTTTTTTCGCTTTTCCCTCCGGATTGCCCGGCTGCTGCTCGCGTGTACGGCAAGCGCGGCCTGCACGCACGCCACCGCCGCGCCCTGCGACGCACCGCCCGAAACCGGCACGCCGCAATGGCGGCCGGCCCTGCACTACACACCGCAACGCAACTGGATGAACGATCCGAACGGCCTCGTCTACGAGAACGGCCGCTATCACCTGTTCTATCAGTACAACCCGCTCGGCCATGACTGGGGCAACATGTCGTGGGGCCATGCGACCAGCACCGACCTCGTCCACTGGCGCGAGCAGCCGGTCGCGATGCGCGCGAACGCGATGGAGGAAATTTTCTCCGGCTCGATCGTCGCCGACACGCGCAACACGTCCGGCCTCGGCGCGCCGGGCGCCACGCCGCTGGTTGCGCTTTACACGAGCGTCTACAAAGACGGCTCGGGTCACGCACCGGGCACGCAGGCACAATCGCTCGCGTACAGCCTCGATCACGGCGCGACGTGGCGGCCCTACGCGCACAACCCCGTGCTCACGCTCGATCCCGAGTCGAAACAGTTCCGCGACCCGAAAGTGTCGTGGTACGCGCCGGGACGCTACTGGCTGATGACGACCGTCGTCGCGGACGCGCAGGTCGTGAAGCTCTATCGGTCCGACGACCTGATCCACTGGTCGTTCCTGAGCGACTTCACGCTGCCGGACGTGCCGCATGCGGGCGTGCTGTGGGAAATGCCCGACCTCGTGCCGCTGCCCGTCGACGACGATCCGCGACACATCAAGTGGGTGATGATCGTCAACGTCAACCCGTGGTCGATCGCCGGCGGCTCCGGCGCGATGTATTTCATCGGCGACTTCGACGGTCGCACGTTCACGCCTGACCGCGTCGCGCCGGCCGGTTCCGATCCCGCGCGATTCCGCTGGGTCGATCACGGCGCCGACTTTTACGCCGCCGGCACGTTCTCCGGCGCGCCGGGCGCGCGGCCTGTCGCGATCGCATGGATGAGCAACTGGGATTACGCGGCGAAGGCGCCGACGGCGCCCTGGCGCGGCGCGGCCACGTTGCCGCGCGAGTTCGCGCTGAAGACGATCGGCGGCGAACCGACGCTCGTCGTGACGCCGGCCGCCGCGTTCGATGCGTGGGCCGACGGGCGGCCCGCCGTGCATGAGGGCAACCTGAACGTCGAGTCCGCCACCCGCGCACTGTCGGAAGCCACGCGCGGCATCGTCCAGCGCATCACGGTGACGATCGCGCCGCGGCGCGCGGCCCGCGCGGGCTTGATCGTCCGGGGATCGGCGGATGGCTCGATCGGCACCCGGATCGTGTACGACACGGCAAAGCGCACGCTGACGCTCGACCGCTCGCGCTCCGGCACGACGGATTTTGCCGGCACGTTCAGCCGCGAGCACATCGTCGATCTGCCGCTCGAGCACGGGCAACTGCGGCTCGAAATCGTCGTCGATCGCGGGTCGGTCGAGGTATTTGCGAACGGCGGCCGCGTCGCGCTGACGGACCTGATCTTTCCGCCGCGCGATGCGGACCGCGTGGCCGTGTTCGCCGAGCACGGCAGCGCGGCGTTCTCGGGGCTGACGGTGACGCAGCTCCACGGACGCGATCGGGCCGACGAAGTGCGTGACGCCTGCGCATCGCGCTAGCGATGCGATCGAACGGCGGGGTGCACCGCCCGACGTCGCGTCGGGTCGTGCGACCCCGCCGGTTATGCGCTCAGAGCAAACCCATCCCGCCCGACGCGATGATTTCCGCGCCGACGATGAACGCGGACTCCGGCGCGCTCAGGTGCAGCACCGTCGACGCGATTTCGTCCGGCGTGCCGAACCGGCCGACCGGGACGAGCCCCTTGATCTTCTCGGCCGTCTCGTCGAGCGTCGCCGCGTCGAGCCCGAGCTTGCCGTACAGCGGCGTCTGGACCGGGCCGGGGCTCACCACGTTCACCCGCACGCCGTGCGGCAGCAGCTCCGTCGACAACGTCTTCGCGAACGAATTGACGGCCGCCTTGCTCGCCGCGTACACCGACGAGCCGGGCATCCCGATGTGCGCGTTGATCGAGCCGTTGATCACGATCGACGCGCCGCGGTTCAGCAGCGGCACCAGCGACTGAATCTGGAAATACGCGCCCTTCACGTTGGTGTTGAACACGAGGTCCCACATGGCCTCGTCGCTGTCGGCGAACGGCGCGAGTTTCGCGACGCCCGCGTTGATGAACACGGCGTCGAGCCGCGCGCCTGCGGTCGAGATCGCGTCCGCCAGGGCGCGGGCCGACGCGACGCTGCCGGCTTCGTTGCGGATCGCGAGCGCGCCGTCGCCGAGCGACTCGCGCGCGGCGGCGAGCGTATGCTCGTCGCGACCGGTGATGATGACCCGCGCGCCTTCGGCCGCGAATGCCCGTGCGGCCGCCAGGCCGATGCCGCTGTTGCCGCCCGTGACGAGGACCGTTTTTCCTTCGAAGCGTTGCATGATGTTCTCCTGTGAACCGGTGAGTTGACCGTGAACACAGGATGCGCGCGGCGCGCGGCCTTGCCGTACGACGTACGGCGCGAACACGTTCGAAGATATCGAACATGTTCGCGCGGACTCGAGCGTCGGTCGACGCCGGTTTGCGTGGCAGCGGCTCCTGCAGTGCAGCTTGCGTTTGTCGTGCAATGTATGTAGTCTGCATATATGCACAATGCATATATACGTGAGCGCCGTCGATGACCAATCGTGCTGAAAATCTCCTGGGCGTGCTGGCACTGCTGATCGGCGACGAGATGAGCCAGCTCGATGTCGCGGCAACGCCGGTTGGCCAGACTGCGCGCGCCATGCTCAACGCGATCGGTCAGTATCCGGATTCGTCGATCGAACTGATCCGCGACGCGGTCGGACTGTCGCACCCCGCAGCGGTACGTGCAATTGCCGGGCTGGTGGATGCCGGGTTCGTCGACAAGCGTCCCGGCACGGACAAGCGCTCGGTTGCACTTGCGCTGACACCGGCCGGCCACGCCGAGATGCAGCGCCTGCGCGATGCGCGCGCGCGTCTGCTGTCCCGCATCGCGGGGCGCCTTGACACACATGAACGCGCGACGCTGGAACAGTTGCTGATCAAGATCCTGTGGCAGGAAACGCGCGATCCCTCGCATTCGATGCGACTCTGCCGCTTCTGCGACGACGCGCCCTGCCTCGCGGCCGGCTGCCCCGTCGACTGCCGGGAACACGGCCGGCCGATGCCGTCGGAGCCGGCGTGATGAGCCCACTCTGGCGCACCGTCGCGTCGCTGAACGCCGTGTCGGCATGCTCGCAGATCGCGCAGTTCGGCCTCGGCTTCATCGTGTTGCCGGTCTGGCTCGCCAGCCGCGGGCTGGACGCGTCGCAGGTCGGCCTGTTCTCGAGCGCACAATCGGCCGGCATGCTCGCGGGCCTCGCGGGCGCACCGGCGTTGCTCGCGCGCGTCGGCGCGAAGCGCACCGTGATGCTCGCGCTGGCCGCGACGCTAGCAGGGTTCGCGGCAATGAGCGTCGCCGGCTGGCCCCTGTGGGTCGCGCCGGGTGCGCTGATCGGGCTCGGGCTCGGCCTGCGCTGGATCGGCAACGAAACCTGGCTGTATGGGCTTGTCCCGCCGGAAACGAGCGGCCGTGTCGTCGGTGTGCACGAGGCGCTGATCGGCATCGGCGGGGTCGTCGCACCGGCATTCGCCGCCGCGTCGGGCGTCGACGGCCCGGCAACGTTCGCGGCCGGCGCCGGCCTCACGCTGCTCGCAGCGCTCCCGCTCGCACTCACCCCCTACGATCCGCGCCTGCATGTCAGGCCGTGCGAACGCAACGCACCATCCGCCCGGCACGCTCCACTCGGCCCGCTCGTCGGCCTCGGGATCGTGGTGGCGGCCGTGGGCGGGTTATGCGACGGCGCGCTGTACGGCTTGCTGTCGTTCTTCTCCGCAGGGCACGGCATGACGGGCGCACGCGCCACAACCCTGCTGACGCTGTTCGGGGTCGGCGCGATCGCGATGCAGTTTCCGGTCGGCTGGCTCGTCGATCGCGCCGGGCTCGCTGTCGCGATCGTGACGGCTGCCACCGTCGGCACGGCCGCCGCGCTCGGCCTCGCTTTCTCGGATCAGTCGTCGTGGCCGGCCACGCTCGCGGCAATCGCGCTGGGCGGCGCAACCAGCGCATTCCTGACCCTCGGCATGTGCGCGGCGGCGGCGGCACACACCGACGTGCCCGGGCGGGCGATGCGGCTGATATCGTTGGCGTTCGGCGTTGCGTCGATCGCCGGCCCGCTCGTCGCGAGCACGTTGATGAAGGCCTTCGGCAGCGACACGCTGATGACGATGCTTGCGCTGTCGAGCGGCATGCTGGCCACCTACGTGCTCGGCGTCGAGGCCGGGCGCCGCAGCGCGGGTCGCGCCCGGCTCTTGCGCTGAGCGGTGAGATAGCGCGCGGCCGGCGTGATCAGCCGACCACGTCGATCCCGTCGAGCAACCGCTGCGCGAGCCGCGGCTCGCGCAGTTGCTCCAGCCACCATTGCAGCGCGCGGCCGTCGCGGTCGCCGCGCCACGCGACGTACAGCACGTTCGGTTCGCGCTGATCCGCCGTTTCCTTCTCGACGAGCTCGCCGCGCGCGAGCAGCGACGCAACCCGCCGGCGCGGCACCCAGCCGACGCCGAGCCCGTCGCGCTGCGCGAGGATCTTCGCGCGCATCGACGGCACCGCGAGCACCGCCTGCCCGCCGAGCAGCCCGTATGCGCGGCCGACAGCCCGCCGCGACGAATCGGCGACGACGACCGCACGATGCGCGCAGATCGCGTCGCGGGTCAGTCGCTCGCTTGCCGCGGCCAGCACATGGCGCGGCGATACGGCGAACACCCATTCCATCGCGCCGAGCTCGAACCATTTGAAACCCGGAATCGCCGGCGGCTCGTTGGTCGCGCCGACGACCAGATCCGCGCGACCGTCGCGCAGCGCTTCCCAGGTGCCGCCGAGCACTTCGTGCGTGAAGCGCAGCGACACGCCCGAATCGAGCGCATCGAATGCGCGGACGACCGGCAGCAGCGTATCGAACTCCAGCACCTCGTCGGTGACGATCCACAGCCGGTCCTCCCAGCCGCTCGCGACCTGCCGCACGCGCTGCGTGAGCCGCGCGACGTCCAGCGCGAGGCGCGACGCCTCGTCGGTCAGCAGCTGGCCGGCCGGCGTGAGCTGCAGCCGGTAGCCGCGCCGGTCGAACAGCAGCGCGTCGAAACGCGTTTCGAGCTGTCGCGCGGCGTGCGACACCGTCGACGGCGCCTTGCCAAGCCGCGCGGCCGCCCGCGACAGGCTGCCGGTGGCGCGGATCGCATCGAGCAGCGCGAGTTCGTCTTCGGACAGCATGCGGGCACTCCGGTCGGGGATTGTGATGGATCGTAAGGCACCGGCGGGCGGCGGTCCAATCGAACGGCGCCGCGCCGCCTGTGTTCGGTGGATGCCGGGCCGGCCACGAACTTCCGGTATGCTCGTCGGCATCAAATTGCCATATTCGAGGTAAGCACTGCGATGGACATCGCGATCCGCATCGAAGGCCGTCACGACCTGACCGGGCAGATCTTTCGGCAACTGCGCACCGCGATCGTCGACGGGCGGCTCGAAGGCGGCGCCCGGCTGCCGTCGACGCGCGATCTCGCGAAGCAGCTCGGCGTGTCGCGCAAGACGACGCTCGACGCGTTCGAACGTCTCGTCGCCGAGGGCTTCCTGAACACGCGCGCGGGCGACGGCACGTTCGTCGCCGACGGTCTCGCGCGGGTGCCGCATGCGGCGGCCTCGACGCCGTCGCTCGTCGAGGCCACACCACCCGTCCACGCCGTCAACGCACGCGCGCTATGGGACGACCTGCCCGACGCGCTCGCGATGCCCGCGCCGCAGGACACGCCCGCGTTCGACTTCCGCGGCGGCGTGACCGACAAGACGTTGTTCCCGTTCGACGCGTGGCGCCGCTGCCTGCATCACGCGTTGCGCCAGCAGGCGCGCGGCCCCGGCCAGTACCACGACCCGGCCGGAGATCCCCAGTTGCGCGGCGCGATCGCGCGCTACGTCGCGTTCAGCCGCGCGGTCGCGTGCGGCTGGGACGACGTACTCGTCACGCAAGGCGCGCAACAGGCGCTGGACCTGATCGCGCGCGTGGTCGTGCGGCCGGGCGACGTCGTCGCGGTCGAGAATCCCGGCTATCCGCCGGCGCGCGCGGCGTTCGCGTCGCTCGGCGCGGCGGTGATCGGCGTGCCGGTCGATGCGCACGGCCTGATCGTCGAACGGCTGCCCGACGACGCGCGCCTCGTCTACGTGACGCCGTCGCACCAGTTCCCGCTCGGGATGCCGATGACGCTGGACCGGCGCGTCGCGCTGCTCGAATGGGCGCAGCGCCGCCGCGCGGTGATCATCGAGGACGATTACGACGGCGAATTCCGCTTCGAAGGCCGGCCGGTGGAGTCGCTCAAGAGCCTCGACCGCACCGGCCTCGTCGCGTACGTCGGCACGTTCTCGAAGACGATCTTTCCCGAACTGCGGATCGGCTACGCGATTCCGCCGCGCGCGCTGCGCGGCGCGCTCGCCAAGGCGAAGCAGATCGTCGACTGGCATACCTGCACACTCACGCAGGCGGCGCTCGCGCGCTTCATGCACGAAGGCGATTTCGCGCGGCATCTGCGGCGCGTGCAAAAGCACTACGACGCGCGCCGCAAGATGCTGCTCGCGCATTTGCGCGGCAGCCTCGCGCCGTGGTTCGACCCGATCGTGCCGACCGCCGGCATCCACCTCGCCGCGCACTTGAAACCGGGGCTCGATGAAGCCGCGCTGGTCCGTGCCGCCCGCGAGCACGACATCGGCCTGTACGGAATCGCGGCGTTCCACGTCGGCTCGGCGGCGCGCCCGGGGCTGCTGTTCGGCTATGGCGGGATCGACGCGCTGCGCATCGACACCGCGCTCGCGAAACTGGCCGCGCTGCTGGACTCGGGCAGCGTCGGCGGCGCGACACTGGTTACCTGAATTTTCCAAGAATTGGCCATTCAAGCAGGCCAGTGGCACGCTTAAAGTGGGTCCTGTCGCGCCACCGAGCGCATCAACCGAAAAAGGACCTGCCATGCAACCGCGCCTGAACTTCTATACCGCCAGCCCGAACGCAATCAAGGTGATGCGCAACGCCGAGGAATTCATCGCGAAAAGCTCGATCGAGAAGCCGCTCGCGGAACTGGTCCGGCTGCGCGCGTCGCAGATCAACGGCTGTGCGTTCTGCGTCGACATGCACACCACCGATGCGCGCAAAGGAGGCGAGACCGATCGCCGCCTCGCGACGGTCGTCGTGTGGCGCGAAACGCCGTTCTTCACCGAGCGCGAACGCGCGGCGCTGGAGTGGACCGAAGCGCTGACGCTGGTCGCGGACAACCATGTGCCGGATGCCGTCTGGGAAGCCGTGAAGCCGCACTTCAGCGACACCGAGCTGTTCGAGCTGTCGATGCTGATTGCGACGATCAACACGTGGAACCGCTTCGCGATCGCGTTTCGCAAGATGCCTGAGTAAGGAGACGACGATCATGCGCTCCAGCCCCACGCTCCGCCGCGCGATGCTGTGCATGTCGCTCGCGCTCGTCGCCGCGCTGCCGGCCGCCGCCCGTGCGCACGATGCCGGCGACAACGTGCACGCGATCATGCAGCAGGCCGTGCCCGAAGCGCCCGGCAAGCTCGCCGTCGTCGCGACCGTCGACTATGCGCCTGGTCAGGCATCCGAACCACACAAGCACCTCGGCTCGGTGTTCGCGGTCGTGTCGAAAGGCGAAGTGCTGTCGCAGGTGAACGACGGCCCGGTGCGCCGCTATCGCGCCGGCGAAGGCTGGTATGAGCCGCCCGGTTCGCGCCACCAGGTGTCGCGCAATGCGAGCGCGACCGAGCCCGCGCAACTCGTCGTGTTCGGGCTGACGGGCGAGCACCAACCGCTGAAGTCGCCGATTGATCAGTAACGACGTTTCCGGGGTGCGTGCCGTGTCGGGCGCGCACCCGTGCCGTGCTGCCGGCTTCCCGGCCCGTGACGCGCGGCTTCCGCGCCAGCCTCGGGCGCTGGCCGCTCCACCCACTCCTCCACCGGTTCCCCGCGTTTCCCCATTAGCCGCTCCCTACATTCCGCTGCCGGCGTACGCCCCTTCGTCACGCTGCCTCCCCGTTCGTCCGCGCCGCCATTTGGAGCACGCCTGATCTCGATCAACGCGGGCAAAAACCCTTCCTTGAAATTAACTAACTCATCAATTAGCGTCGTCTGCATGAACGCGAAATCCACCGTCGCCAGGCCGCGCGGGCGCCGCCCGTCGGCGGACGACTTCGACCTGCGCGACCACATGCTCGACGTCGCGATGCAGTTGTTCGCCGATCGTGGCATCGCGGCGACGACGGTCGCGCAGATCGCCGCGGCCGCAGGCGTCACGTCGGCGATGGTCCATTACTACTTCACGAATCGCGAGCAGCTGCTCGATGCGATCGTCGAGGAGCGGCTCGCGCAGGTCATCGCGTTCGTGTGGCGGCCAACCGAGCCGCAGATCGAAAACGATCCGTTCGCGCTCGTCGCCGAACTCGTCGACCGCTTCTTCGACGTCACGCATCGCATGCCGTGGCTGCCGTCGATCTGGCTGCGCGAGATCGTTCATGAAGGCGGGCTGCTGCGCGAGCGCATGCTGCGGCGCATTCCGCTGGAGCACGTCGGGCGCTTTGCCGAGCGCATCCGCGCCGCGCAGCAGGCCGGCACGCTGAACCCCGCGCTCGAACCCGCGTTCCTGTTTCATTCGATCATCGCGCTCGTGATGCTGCCGCTCGCCACCGCGAAGCTGTGGCAAAGCGCGCGCGGCCTGCCGCCGATCGATCGCGACGTGCTGCATCGCCACGTCCGCGCGCTGCTCGGTTCCGGCCTGCAGCCACCGCCCGCCGCCACACGGGATGCCGGCGCGGATTCGCCGCGGAGGCCGTCGTGAACGTGTCCTGCCCGCTGCCGCTCGCACTGGCCGCCGCCGTCGCGCTGCTCGCCGCTTGCGGACGGCCGGCGAACGACGTCGCGACCTACCAGGGCTACGTCGAAGGCGAATTCGTGTACCTGTCGTCGTCGCAAGCGGGCACGCTGACGCAGTTGTCGGTCGAACGCGGCCAGGCCATCGCGGCCGGCATGCCGGTGTTCTCGCTCGAAGCCGTCAACGAAACGGCCGCATTGCTGCAGGCGCAGCATCAGCTCGCGGCGGCCCGCGCGCAACTTGCCGACCTGCAGACCGGCAAGCGGCCGCCGGAAATCGCGGTCACGCAGGCACAACTCGCGCAGGCCGCCGCACAGGCCGCGCGGGCCGCCGCGCAACGCGCGCGCGACGAACGCCAGTACGCGGCCGGCGGCCTGTCGAAGCAGCAGCTCGACGATTCGCGCACGTCCGCGCAGACCACCGCCGCGCAGGTCCGCGAGTTGCAGAACCAGGTCGACGTCGCGCGCCTGCCGGGACGCGCGCAGCAAGTGGCCGCCCAGGCCGCGCAAGTCGACGCCGCGCAGGCGGCGGTTGCCGAAGCGCAGTGGAAGCTCGACCAGAAGCGCGTCGCCGCGCCCGCCGCCGGGCGCGTGTACGACACGCTGTACCGCGTCGGCGAATGGGTGCAGGCCGGCAATCCGGTCGTGCAGATGCTGCCGCCGCAGAACCTGAAGGTGCGCTTCTTCGTGCCGGAAGCCGTCATCGCATCGATCGCGCCGGGGCGCGCCGTCGCGATTCGCTGCGACGGCTGCGCGGCCGACGTGCCCGCGCGCGTCACCTACGTGTCGCGCGAGGCAGAATACACGCCGCCCGTGATCTACAGCAACGAGAGCCGGACCAAGCTCGTGTTCATGATCGAAGCGCGCCCCGCCGTAGTCGACGCGCCGAAGCTGCACCCGGGCCAGCCCGTCGCCGTGAGGATGCGTTGAACGCGCCGCCCGCACCGTACGCGATCGACGTCGATCGCCTGAACAAGCGCTTCGGCGACAAGCACGTCGTGAAGGACGTCTCGCTGCGCGTCGCGCGCGGCGAGATTTTCGGCTTTCTCGGGCCGAACGGCAGCGGCAAGACGACGTCGATCCGCATGATGTGCGGCCTGCTCACGCCCGACTCGGGCAGCGGCACCTGCCTCGGTTACGACATCGTGCGCGACAGCGCGCAGATCAAGCGGCGTGTCGGCTACATGACGCAGCGCTTCTCGTACTGGGAAGACCTGTCGATCCGCGAGAATCTCGATTTCGTCGCACGCGTGTACGGGATGCCCGACCGCCGGGCGGCGGTCACCCGCGCGCTCGACGGGCTCGGCCTCGCGAGCCGCGCGGACCAGCTCACGGGCGCGCTGTCCGGCGGCTGGAAGCAGCGTCTCGCGCTCGCCGCGTGCATGCTGCACGAGCCGGAATTGCTGCTGCTCGACGAGCCGACCGCCGGCGTCGATCCGGCCGCGCGCCGCGACTTCTGGGAAGAACTGCACCGGCTGGCCGCACGAGGCATCTCGGTACTCGTCAGCACGCACTACATGGACGAAGCCGAACGCTGCCACAAGCTCGCGTACATCGCGGCCGGCGAACTGCTCGCGCAGGGCACGTCGGCGGAGATCGTCGCGTCGCAGCACCTGTCGACGCGTACGATCACCGGCGGGCACCTGACCGAACTGTCGGCGCGGTTGCGCGCGATGCCCGGCGTCGATCAAACCGTCGTGTTCGGTTCCGCGCTGCATGTGAGCGGCCGCGATCGTGCGCTGCTCGACGCGACGCTCGCGCAGGTCGCCACGCAGGCCGACGGAAGCGCACCGCTGCAGGTCGCGCCGATCGACACCGGGCTCGAAGACGTCTTCATCTACATGATGGGCCGCGCATCCGCGCCGCCCGGCGGAGCATCGCCATGAACGCGTGGGCGGGCCTGCGCGAATCGTTCTCGGTCGCGCGCTGGTGGAGCATCGTGCTGAAGGAATTCCTGCAGCTGCGCCGCGACCGCGTGACGTTCGCGATGATCGTCGGCGTGCCGATCATTCAGCTCGCGCTGTTCGGCTTCGCGATCAACACCGACCCGAAGCACCTGCCGACCGCGGTGATCGTCGCCGATTCGAGCCCCTTCGCGCGCAGCTTCATCGCCGCGATGCGCAATTCCGCGTACTTCGACATCGTCGCGACGCTGCCCGACGAGACGGCCGGCCGGCATGCGCTCGCCCGCGGCGACGTGCAGTTCGTGCTGAGCGTGCCGGCCGATTTCTCGAAGCGGCTGCTGCGCGGCGAGCGCCCGTCGCTGCTCGTCGAGGCGGACGCGACCGACCCCGTCGCGACCGCGTCGGCGATCGGCGCGCTGCCGGGCCTCGTGCAGCCCGTCGCGGACAAGGACCTGACGGGGCCGCTCGCGCACCTGAACGGCCGCCCGGCCGCGTTCGACGTCGTGCTGCACCGGCTGTACAACCCCGAAGGCATCACGCAGTACAACGTCGTGCCGGGTCTGATGGGCGTGATCCTGACGATGACGATGGTGATGATGACGGGCCTCGCGATCACGCGCGAACGCGAGCGCGGCACGATGGAGAATCTGCTGGCGACGCCCGTGCGGCCGCTGGAGGTGATGACCGGCAAGATCGTCCCGTACGTGTTCATCGGGCTGATCCAGGTGTCGATCATCCTCGCGGCCGCGCGCTACGTTTTCGACGTGCCGTTCGTCGGCGGCCTGTTCGCGATCTACCTGTCCGCGCTGCTGTTCATCGCGGCGAACCTCACGGTCGGCATCACGCTGTCGTCGCTCGCGCAGAACCAGCTGCAGGCGATGCAGCTCGCGGTGTTCTACTTCCTGCCGAACATCCTGCTGTCGGGCTTCATGTTCCCGTTCGCCGGGATGCCGAAGTGGGCGCAGTTCATCGGCAACCTGCTGCCGCTCACCTACTTCAACCGCCTCGTGCGCGGCATCCTGCTCAAAGGCAACGGCTGGGCCGACCTGTGGCCGTCCGTGTGGCCCGTCGCGATCTTCACGCTCGTCGTGATGAGCATCGCGTTGCGCTTCTACCGGCGCACGCTCGACTAGGGGCCGCGCGATGAAACCGTCTTCGCGTCACGCCTCCCACACCGCCCGCTGCTTGACGTTGGCCTCCGCTGCGCTGCTCGTCGCCGGTTGCGCAGTCGGGCCGGATTTCCGCATACCCGATGCGCCGGCCACGCAGCGCTACACGCGCGACGAAGCGCCCGCAGCGACGGCGGCAGCCGGCGGCCCGGCCCGCAACGCGCAGACGTTCGCACCGGCCGCGCACACGCTGCAACGCTGGTGGACCCGGTTCGATTCGGCGCCGCTGAACCGGCTCGTCGACATCGCTTGGCAAAACAGCCCGACGCTCGCCGAGGCCCGCGCGCGGCTCGACGAAGCACGGCAGAACCATGCGGCGGAAGCCGGCGCGACGATGCTGCCGCGCGTCGACGCGAACGTGTCCGCCACGCGCGAGAAAGTCGACATCGCGGCGTTCGGGCTGCCCGCCAACGTGCCGAATCCGGGGCCATTCACGCTGTACGACGCGTCGGTGAGCGTGTCGTACGTGCTCGACGTGTTCGGCGGCAACCGGCGCGCGCTCGAAGCGCTGCGCGCCCAGGTCGACTATCAGGCATACACGCTCGACGCCGCGCGCCTGACGCTCGCGGGCAACGTCGTCGCGACCGCGATCCTGCGCGCGTCGCTCGCGCAGCAGATCGCGCTCACGCGTGAGCTCGTCGACGCGCAGGCGCGGCAGTTGCGCATCGTCGAAGCGCGCTTCGCGGCGGGCGGCGTATCGCAGGCCGACGTGCATGCGCAGCGCACGCTGCTCGCGCAGACGCAGGCCTCGCTACCGCCGCTCGCGGCCCGCCTCGCGCAGGCGGGCCACCGGCTCGCGATCCTGCTGGGCGCGCCGCCATCCGACGCCGCACTGCCCGATCTCACGCTCGATGCGCTCGCGCTGCCGCACACGCTGCCGGTCGCGCTGCCGTCGACGCTCGCGCGCGAACGGCCCGACATCCGCGCGGCGGAGGCCGTGCTGCACCAGGCGAGCGCGAACGTCGGCGTGGCGACCGCGAACCTGTATCCGCGTTTTTCGATTTCGGCGGGAATCGGTTCGGAACGCACGCGCATCGCGGATATCGTGAGCGGGCTCAATGTCTGGAATGTCGGTCTCGGCCTGACGCAACCGCTCTTTCATGGCGGCGAACTGCGCGCGAGGAAGCGCGCGGCCGAAGCCGCATACGATGCCGCGTTCGCAAGCTATCGGGAAACCGTGCTGCTGGCGCTCCAGCAGGTTGCCGACGCAATGCGCGCGGTCGAACACGATGCGGCGGAACTGGAGGCACGAGACACGGCCGCACGGGAAGCGGCGGCCGGCAACGCGATTGCCGGCGACCGTTACGCGGCAGGCGGGATCAGCGCGTTCGCGCTGCTCGATGCCCAGCGGCAAGCATTGCAGACCGCACTCGATCGCACGCGCGCACAGGCCGACCGGCTTGCCGATACGGCGGCGCTGTTTCAGTCGCTGGCGGGGAACTGGTCGGACGATTCGACCCGGTGACGATCGGGACGATCATGTGCCCGCGCCAAGCGCGCGGCGCACCCGCGAAAAAAAACCGGCCCGAAGGCCGGTTTTTTCATACCGCATGCCGTGAGCGGCGCTTGCGCGCCGCGCGACATCAGAAGCGGTGGATCAGGCCGACGCCGGCAGCGATCTGGTTCTGCTTCGAACCCGCGCCCACGCCGTCGCCGATCGACGTCGTTGCAGTGACGATGCCGCCGGTCAGGCCGCTGATCGTGTTGCCGGTAGCGTGCTGGTACGCTTCAACCGCGTACAGGCCCGTGCGCTTCGACAGGCTGTAGTACTGCGACAGCGTGACCTGATGGTACTTGGCCGAGCTCGAGATGCCGTTCGATTCGGTCGCACGCGTGTACGAGTAGCCTGCCGCGAAGTCCCACTGCGCCGCTGCCTTCCAGTGCAGCACTGCGCCCGCCGTGTTGAAGATCGCCGTGTTGCGGAATGCCGACAGCGTGCCCGGGATGTACTGGACGTTCGAGTACGACACCGAGATGTCCCACGCCGGCGTGAACTGGTAACCGGCCGTCACGGCGACGCGTTGCTGCGACTGTGCCGTCTTGTAGCCGCCGTTGATCGACGACACGGCCTGCTCCGCACCGTTGCCGCTCGAATCCAGACCGTTTTGCGCGGTCGAGTTCGCGCCCCACACGCCGCCACCGAGCGTCGCGTTGTTGATGCGCTGATAACCAACCGCGATGCCTGCCGGGCCGTTCAGGTACTGGACCGCCGCGCTCCAGGTCGAGCCGCGGTTGAAGCTGCCTGCCACGCCGCCGAGCGAGTACGAACCGCCGACCGTGAAGCCGTAGAACTTCGGCGACATGTAGACGAGCGAGTTGTTCGCGCGATAGCTGGTGTCGAGCGAGTCGATATCGCCCGGGTGCGCGCCGTAGTAACCGGTCAGCCAGGTCGTCGGGCTATACGGCGACAGCAGCGTGTAGTAAGCGGTGTACTGGCGGCCGGCCGTCAGCGTACCGTACGTCGCGTTGGTCAGACCCACCCATGCCTGACGCGTGAAGATGCCGTTCGTCCATTGCGACGTGCCGTTGTTCGCGTTGAAGCCGGCTTCCAACTGGAAAATCGCCTTCGTGCCGCCGCCGAGATCTTCGCTGCCCTTCAGGCCGAAGCGGCTGCCTGCCCAAATGCCGGTGGCCATCTGCACCTTCGAGTGACCACCCGAAACCGCGCTGGTAGCCGACGAGTTGTTCTGCCAGGCGATAGCGTTATCGACGATACCGTACAGGGTCACGCTGCTCTGGGCGTGGGCGGCGGTAGCGGCTGCGAGACCCACTGCCGTCATGGCGAAAGCGACGCGCTTTTTCATTGATTCTCCGTCCTCAAAGAATGATTTCTTTTCTGGTGTGGTTTTATGACTGACACATGTGCGAGTACATGCCGGTGGGATTCTGACGGATTACCAATCGTTTCCCAACATGTGCAGTCGGTCATCGTATGATCGACGCAACGCAGGGGTTCACCAAACGGTTACATAACACCTGAAAACGCTTACGCGGCGGGCCTCTCCGGCATTTCCCGGTGAAAACCCTAGCTTTACATTTTTACTGGTGCATCGCGACCGTCCAATGTCGTCAGACGCCTTCGGCAACAACCTTCTTACAAATGCGCGACCGTGGCTGGTGCCGCGATTCACGCCGCCGCGCAGGATCGCTGACATTCATGACACCCACGTTTCGGAAAGCGAAATCGTGAAAACGTTTCAGTTCGTGTGGGGAGGATCGGACGGGAGCGGCCCGGCGAACGCGGGCCGAGGGCGATGCCGGCGCCTGTCGCGCCGGCATCGTTCAGCGCATCTCGGCGCGATTCAGCGCGCGGACGGCTGCTCGATCCGCGTGTTCACCGCGGCGACGAGCGCGTTCATGCGCGCACGGATCGCCGCGTTCGAGCCGACGAGCGCGAGCGACGACGCCATGATCCGGTAGATCCGCTTGCGCGGCACCTTCGCCGGCCTCGCCGGATCGAGCCACGCGTCGTGGCCGGCCAGCAGTTCGAGCGTTTCGAGGCCGATCATGATGGGCCACAGGCACGCGAGCCGCAGACGCACGAAGCGGCGCGGAATCGCCAGCGTGTACCGGCACGCGTCGCGATACTGATCGAGCGTCACGCGCAGCAGGTCGACCAGCACGCCGCGCGCGCGCGCCGACGCGTCGGGCGACATCAGGTCGGCGACGCCCACGCGGTGCGCGGCCAGCACGTCGTCCGGCAGGTAGCAGCGGCCAATCCGCAGGTCCTTCGCGCAGTCGCGCAGGATGTTGGTCATCTGCAGCGCCTTGCCGAAACGAATGCCCTTCTCACGCATGTCCGCCAGGTCCCAACCGCGCGCGGCGCGCGTGTGCGCGCCGGTCATGTCGGTCCAGAATTCGCCGACGCAGCCGGCGACCAGATACGTGTAGCGATCGAGCATGTCGCGGTCCGGCAGCGACGCGACCTCCCCCGACTGTTCGTCGGGGAACGTGCGCAGGTCGAACTCCATCCCCGACGTCAGCGTCGCGACGACCTTGCGGATCGATGCGCGATCCGCCTCCGGCTGCGCGCGCAGCAGCGCGAGCATCGGCTGCATCGAGCCGAGCAGCACGTGCTCGTGCGAATCCGTCTGCATCCGCGTCACCTCCTCCAGCGCACGCGACAGCGCGGCACCGTCGCCGAGCCGCTCGATCTCGTCGCGCAGGTCGGTCAGCAGCGCCGCGCGGCGCTCGGGCGCGACGAGCGCCGTGTCGGCGATCGTGTCGGCCGCGCGCGCGAGCAGATAGGCCAGGCCGACCGGGTCGCGCATGCCGTCGGGCAGCACGCGCAGCGTCAGGTAGAAGGAGCGGGAAACGTTCTTCAGCAGGTCGCCGAGCAGATAGGCGGAATCGGTATGAGTCGTCATGGGTCGGTAAAAATCGGCCGGCGCGGGCCCCGGACGCACATTGACGCCGGGCGCCCGCGCCGGCCCGCGAGTCGCCGCATCGTCGCGCGCGAGCGGGCGTCGGCCCGGCGCGGCGATGCAAAAGTCCCGCAAGTTTAGTGCATCCGGCGCGCCGGCTCCCGGCGACGGCCGGATCGCGCCGCACGCACGGTTGCGCTATCCGGCCCTCCCGTGCGCTTTGTGCGGCAACGAAAAAGAAAGGCGTGAGTAATACATATGTAATTATCCGATGCGACGATCGCGTCCCGTTCGATCCCGCGCGGCCCGCCGAGACAAGCCGCACCGCCGGAACGACCGCCCTTTCACCGACTCCCGTTTCGAAGGTTCTCCACCATGCACTTCACGCGCCCGACCGCCCTGCGCTGCATCCCGCTCGCCTGTGCCGCCGCCCTCTTGCTCGCCGCCTGCGGCGGCGACGACGTGTCGGCATCCGATCCGACGCAACCGATCTCCGCGAAGGTCCAGGTGGTCGGCCATCGCGGCGCGAGCGCGCTGCGCCCCGAACACACGCTCGCGTCGTACCGCAAGGCGATCGAGGACGGCGCGGACGTGATCGAACCCGATCTCGTCTCGACTCGCGACGGCGTACTCGTCGCGCGCCACGAGAATGAAATCTCCGGCACGACGAACGTGTCGACCCTGCCGCAGTTCGCGAGCCGCAAGGCGACCAAGACGATCGACGACGCGCAGCTGACCGGCTGGTTCACCGAGGACTTCACGCTCGCCGAGTTGAAGACGCTGCGTACCCGCGAGCGCATTCCGCAGGTCCGCCCGGCGAACACCGCGTACAACGACCAGTTCGAGATTCCGACCTTCGACGAAATCGTCGCGCTCGCGAAACAGATGGCCGCGCAGACCGGCCGCACGATCCACCTGTATCCGGAAACCAAGCACCCGACTTACTTCCAGTCGGTCGGCCTGCCGCTCGAGGACCGTCTCGTCGATGCGCTGCTGAAGGATCCGTACACGGCACGCACGGCGACCGTCTACATCCAGTCGTTCGAGGTCGCGAACCTGAAGACGATCCGCAACCGGATCAAGACGAGCCAGCCGAACTGGAAGCTCGTGCAGTTGATGGACGAAGCCGATCAGCGCCCGTACGACTTCGTGAAGGCGAACGACAAGCGCACCTACGGTGACCTGTCGACGCGCGACGGAATGCGCGAGATCGCGTCCTATGCGAACGGCGTCGGCCCGTACAAGACGTCGATCATCGCGGTCGCCGCCGACGGCACGCTGCAGCAGCCGACGCCGTACGTGCGCTACGCGCACGAAGCCGGCCTCGTCGTGCATCCGTATACGTTCCGTCCGGAGAACAACTTCCTGCCCGCGTCGCTGAAGGACGGCGGCACGCCTGCCACGCGCAACACCGCGGGCTCGGTGCGCGAGATCCAGGCGTACCTGCGCGCGGGCATCGACGGCTTCTTCACCGACGACCCGACCGTCGGCCGCACGGCCGTCGATACGTTCAAGCGCTGAGCGGACTGAACGCGCCGGATGCGATGCGCCGCTGAACGTGCGGCAACCGGGCGCGGCGCATGTCGTGCCACACGCCGGTTGCCGCGCCGCGGTCAAATCACGCGGAAGTGGTGCGTGCCGTCCCGCTTCAGTTGGTCGACCAGCCCGTATTCCCAGTCGAGATACGCCTGCATCGCGGCGGCCGCATTGTCCGTGCCTTCATACGGGCGCCGGTAGCGGTCGACGCGCGGCGACGCCAGATGCGTCTCGCCGTGCTCGAGCGGCAGCCCCGCGTCGATCCACGCGGCCGTGCCGCCGGTCAGCACCGTGATCGCCGCTGAAGCCGGCAGCAACGCGCGCGCGTCGTCCGCCGCGAACCGCGCGAGCAGGCTCGATCCGCACGTGAACACATAGCGCTTCGCCGGCGGGATCGCGGCGAGCGCGTCGCGCAACTGCGCACGCACGACGAACCACGCGCCGGGGATATGGCGCTTCACGTAGTTCGCGCTGGTCGTCACGTCGACGATCGCGACCTCGCCCGCGGCAGCCTCCTTCAACCAGCCCGCGAGCGTCGCGGGCGACACCTCGGTCACCTGCGGCGTCGCCGGCACGTCGCGCGGCGGCTGGCCGCGCTCGGTGAAGGCCGCCGTGCCGGCCGGCTCGATCACGCGCACGTCCCAGCCCATCTGCGCGAGCCACGACGCGGTCATGTCCGCGCGCACGCCGTCGTCGTCGGCCAGCACGATTCGCGCGCCGCGCACGGGCGCGTGATGGTCGGTCTCCTGTACGAGCTGGCCACCCGGCGTGCCCAGGAAGCCTGGCAGATGGCCGGCCTCGTATTCCTCCGGCGTGCGCACGTCGAAGCGGTACAGCGTGCGGCCCGGCTCGTCGAGCGCCGCGACGTCCGCCAGCGCGATGCGCGGCACGCCGGCGCGCTCGGCCACCGCGCGCGCGGCGCGACGGGCTTCCTCGCGCTGCGCGGGTTCGACGTCGTCGGGAAAGCGTCGCGCGGCGCCGTGCTCAAGCGTCTGGCCCGCGAGCGTCCAGCCGATCGTGCCGTTGCGCAGTGCCGCGACCGGGTTCGGCAGCCCTGCGTTCACGAGCGATTGCGTGCCGATGATGCTGCGCGTGCGGCCCGCGCAGTTCACCACGACCCGGGTTGCGGGGTTCGGCGCGAGCGCGCGCACGCGCAGCACGAGTTCCGCCCCCGGCACGCTCGTCGACGTCGGGATGTTCATCGTCTGGTATTCGTCGAAGCGGCGCGCGTCGACGATCACGACGTCGGCCTTCTCGTCGATCAGCGCCTGCACTTCCTGCGCGGACAGCGACGGCGTATGGCGCTCGGCCTCGACCCATTCGCCGAACGACTTGCTCGGCACGTTCACGTCGATGAACAGCTCGCCGCCCGCGGCGTGCCAGCCCGCGAGACCGCCGTCGAGCAGCCGCACGTCGGTATAGCCGAGCTGCGCGAGCTTCGCGGCCGCGCGCGGCGCGAGGTCCTCGCCGCCGGCTTCGCCGAACACGACGATCGGCGTGTCGCGGCGCGGAATGCGCGTCCACGCGTCGAGTTCGAGCTTCGACAGCGGAAAGTTGGCGGCCCAAAGCGGATGGCCCTGCGCGTATGGATCTTCCTCGCGCACGTCGATCAGCGCGAGCTCGTCGCGGGCCAGGAGGCGCGCGCGTACGTCCTGGTACGACGCGACGGGGAAACGGGAGGTGGAATCAACGGATTGCGTCACGATGTCTCTGTCGGATTCTGTTGAAGTCGGTGAAAAAAACAAACGGAAAACGATTGAAGCCCGAGGCCGCGGGCGCGCGCTCGCAACGGAACGCTCGCGACGTGCGGCGTCACACGTTCGAATAGCCGGACACGAACGGCTTCACGGTGCCGTCGTCCAGGAACACCGCGCGCTCGACCTTGCCGATATTCGCGCCGTACACGTGAATGCTGATCGATACCTGGTCGGCGAACGCGTTGGTCACGCGATGGACGTCGCCGATGCGCGGCGACACGGCCTCGACGTCGCCCGGCCGCAGTTGCACCGCATCGCCCGACGGCACCGGCCTGCCGGTCGCGTCGAACCGGTACGGCTGCGAAAACTCGCCGCCGCGCAGCATGCCGATCAGCCCCCACACCGTGTGATTGTGGATCGGCGTCGTCTGGCCAGGTCCCCACACGAAGCTGACGACGGAGAACCGATCGTCGGGATCGAGATGCAGCAGGTACTGGCGGTAGCGTTCGGGATCGGGCTGCGCGAACGCGTCGGGCAGCCAGTCGTCGTGCGCGACGAGCGCGGCGAGCAGCGCGCCGCCCTCGTCGAGAATGCGCGCCTCGTTCGCGCCGGACGCGAGCAGCGCGCCCAGGCCGTCGACGAACCGACGCAGCGGCGTCTGATGCAACGAAAGCGTACTCATCGGCTGCCTCCTCGAATATGATGCCGAATATGATGAATCGTCATGATCACCCGAAAGATCATGCAGAACAAACATGAAAATTAGCGATATCGACGCTTTTGCAGCGGTCGTCCGCTGCCAGACGCTGAGCCAGGCCGCGGCCGAGCTCGGGATGACGCAGCCGGCGATCACACGGCGCGTGCAGAATCTCGAGGAAGCGCTCGGCGCGACGCTGCTCGACCGCAACACGAAACCGCCGCGCCCGACCGACATCGGGCTGCAGGTGTTCGCGCAGTGCCGCGCGATCCTGCGCGAGGTCGATGCGCTGCGCGAACTGACGGCCGGCCAGCGGCCGCCCGCCGGCGAATTCCGCGTCGGCCTCACGCAAGGGCTCGGCGAACTGATGCTGCCGGGCCTGATCGCGCGGATCGCCGGGCAATGGCCGGCGCTCGCCACGCAGGTCACGACCGCCTGGGGCGGCATGCTCGTCGAGCGCGTCGCGCGCCGCGAACTCGATGCGGCGCTGGTGTTTCTGGCCCGCGAGATGGTGCTGCCGCCGCACGTCGAGGGCGAACGGCTGCTGGCCACCCGGCTCGTCGCGGTCGGCCGCAAGGGCGACTGGCCGCGCCGCAGCTACCGGCTCGCCGACTGCCATGCGCGCGGCTGGGTGCTCAATCCCGACGGCTGCGGCTTTCGCGCGGGCCTGCGCCGCGCGCTCGACGCGCAGGGGCTGCCGATGCACGTCACGCTCGACACATATGGTCGCGACCTGCAATTGCAGAGCGTCGCGAACGGCATCGGCATCGGGCTGATGCCGATGCCGCTCGTCGAAGGCAGCCCGCTGCGCGACGCGGTCGACATCGTGCCGCTCGCCGATTTCAAGCCGCAGATCGATCTGTGGCTGCTGCACCGGCAGGACGCCGCACGCTTCGCGTCGCCGCTCGCGGCCGTGGGCGCGCACGCGCGCGCCGCATTCGCGCTGCCCGCGGATGCCGCCGCGCACGACGAAGCCGCTTGAGCTTGACCGAGGCCTGCGGCGCCGGCGCCGCGGTGTCCCGTTCGCGCCGCCCGTCAGGCGGCCCTGCTCACGCATCGCTTCGACCGGAAGCCGGTGCGCCGCGTGACGTCCCGCCGGTCTCCGCGTAGGCGGTTGCGCTTCGCGCCGCGGCGTCGAGCGCGGCACGCCCGGCGGCGACCGCGATCGCATCGTCCTGCGGCGTATGCACGCGGCTGCAGAGCACGTCGCGATAATGACGTTCGAGCGGATTGTGGCGGCTCAGCCCGTGATTGCCCGACAGCTTCAACGCGTGCTCGACCGCGCGGATCGCCTGCTCGGTCACGGTTCGCTTGACGAGGCCGCTCGTCGTCACCGTTGGTGCGTCACCCGCATCGGTGCGCGCGATGTGCTCGTCGAGCAGCACGCGGTTCGTGTGCAGCCACCCTTCGATCTCGCCGACGGCCTCCTGCATGCGCGGCAGCGTTGCGAGCGGCGCCCCGAGCCCGCTCGGGGCGCGCGTCGTCGCGAACTCGAGCAGCCAGTCGCGTGACGCGCGCGCCACCGCATCGTAGAGGCTGCCGAGCAACGCGACCATCCACGCCTGCTGGTCAGCCTGCGCGTCGACATCCGCATGGCTCGCGGCCGATACGGCCCACGCATCGGGCGCGCGCACGTCCACCGCATGATCGGCGGGCAGCCGCACGTCGTCGAACACGACCTCGTGGCTGCCCGATGCGCGCAGGCCCAGGTGGTTCCAGCTTTCGATCACGCGGATGCCTGCGTCGCCGTCCACATCGCGCTCGCGCGGCACGAGGAATACGCCGACACGCGGCTCGGGTTCGTCGGTGCGTGCCCATACGGCGAGCCAGCGCAGCGCCGGAATGCCGGTGCTGTACAGCTTGTGGCCGGACAGCCGCCAGCCGTCGGCGTCGCGACGCGCAATCGTTTCGGGCAGGCCGCCGCGCGACGGCGAACCGAGCGCCGGTTCGACGCGCAACGCGTTGATCAGCGCGCCTTCGGCGACCGCACTGTCGAACACCGCACGCCGCACGTGCTCGGGCCAGCGGTTGTCCGCACGGCCGAGCGCGCGATGCTGCAGATACGTCATCGTCAGCACCAGCGCAGTCGCGGGGTCGGCGCGCGCGACGGCGGCCACGATCCGGCTCGCCTGCGCCAGCGTCGCGCCCGCACCGCCATGCTCGCGCGGCACGACCTGCGCGATCAGCCCGGCGCGATGCAGCCGCGCGAAGTTCTCGTGCGGAAAGCGGCCGTCGACGTCGTTGCGGGCGGCGTCGGCGGCGAGTTCGGGCGCAAGACGTTCGAGCAGCGCCGCGACGCGCGCATCGTCGGCAGGCAGATGGCGCAGCGATGACTGCGGCGGTAGCGGCGAGGAAGCGGCAAGGCTGGCGGACATCGGTACGGGTTCCCTCGGTGACTGGATAGCTGGGTAGCTGGGTAACGCAACAGCGGCAATCGCGGAGATCGATCGGAGGATGGTGCGGCGGCGCGTGAAGCCGGCGGCGATCGGTTGCGCACTCGCGCGCCGGTTCGCGGACGTTTGCCGCGAATGCGCGCGCACGCATCGGCATTCGAACCGGACCGCACATCCCGGACCGCATGCGGATCCGGTTCTGCCCGGCGCAACCGCCCCGCCCGGCACGCCCTTTCAACACCATCGCGAGCCCACAGCGTATGCGCAATGCACACGCGGCCAAACCATGCAAATCTGATATTCAATTCGGGATTGATTATTTCCGTTCCGCATGATCCCGGCGGTAATCTGCGCTCCATTCCCCCCGCCGGCCGTTGCTGGCCGCGTGGGGCCGTCCTTGCATCGGAGACCCAGATGAGCGTCGAATTCATCGGCATGATCCAGAGCCAGAAGCAGTCGGAAATCCATCCGCCCGCCGGCCCCGTCGTCGACCCCGATTACGTGCGCGACTTCGCCCGCGCACATGAAACGGCCGGCTTCGACCGGATCCTCGTCCCGCACCATTCGACCGGCCCGTCCGCGACGCTGACGATCGCGTTCGCCGCCGCCGCGACCGAGCGCATCCACTTCATGCTCGCGCATCGGCCGGGCTTCACCGCGCCGACGCTCGCCGCGCGGCAAATCGCGACGCTCGATCAGTTCAGCCGCGGCCGGCTCGCCGTGCACTTCATCTCCGGCGGCTCGGACAGCGAGCAGCAGCGCGACGGCGACTTCCTCGACCACGACGCACGCTACGCACGCACCGACGAATATCTCGGCATCCTGCGCCGCATCTGGACCGAAACGCAGCCGTTCGATCACGACGGCACGCACTACCGCTTCACGCAGGGCTTTTCGGAGGTGAAGCCGTTCCAGCAGCCGCACGTGCCGATCTACTTCGGCGGCGCCTCGGAAGCGGCGCTGGAAGTCGCCGGCAAGCACGCGGACGTCTATGCGCTGTGGGGCGAATCGCTCGACCAGGTGCGCGACCTGACGACCCGCGTGCGCGCCGAAGCTGCGAAGCACGGCCGGCAGGTGCGCTTCTCCGTGTCGTTCCGGCCGATCCTCGCGGCGACCGAAGACGAAGCATGGGCGCGCGCGCACCGGATCCTCGACGAAACGCGCCGGGTACGCGAAGCGGCCGGCCTCGGCACCGGCGGCCCGCAGCAAAGCGAAGGCGCGCGGCGCCTGCTTGCCGCGGCCGAACGCGGCTCGCGCGTCGACAAGCGGCTGTGGACCGAGATCGCGAAGCTCACCGGCGCACGCTCGAATTCGACCGCGCTGGTCGGCACACCCGAACAGGTCGCCGACGCGCTGCTCGACTACTACGACCTCGGCGTGACGACGTTCCTGATCCGCGGCTTCGATCCGCTCGAAGACGCGATCGACTACGGTCGCGAACTGATTCCGCGCGTGCGCAGCGCCGTCGCGGCACGCGACGCGGCGCGCCGCGCGGCCTGACCCAAAGGGAGACGCCGACCATGTCCGCCGTCCTGGCTTCGTCATTGCCCGCACGCACCGCGTCGGGCCTCGTCCTCGCCGACACGCCGCGCCAGCATTTCTGGTTCGACCCGCCCGCGCCGCGCATCGACGTCGCCGCCGAGCGCCGCCACCGGCAGGAGCGGCTCGCGGCCGCGTTCCGCCTGTTCGCGCGCTTCGGCTTCGCGTCGGGCCTCGCCGGCCACATCACCGCGCGCGACCCCGAACTGCCCGACCACTTCTGGGTGAATCCGCTCGGCGTGCATTTCTCGCGGATCAAGGTATCGGACCTGCTGCTCGTCAACGCACGCGGCGAAACCGCGATCGGCAACCGGCCGCTGAACAAGGCCGCGTTCGCGATCCACGCGGCGATTCACGACGCGCATCCGCACATCGTCGCCGCCGCGCACACGCATTCGACCTTCGGCAAGGCGTGGTCGACGCTCGGCCGCCCGCTCGATCCCCTGACGCAGGACGCGTGCGTGTTCTACGAGGATCACGCGCTGTTCGACGACTTCACGGGCATGGTCGTCGACACGAGCGAAGGCGCACGGATCGCGGGCGCGCTCGCGAAGCCCGACGGCACCACGCACAAGGGCGTGATCCTGAAGAACCACGGGATCCTGACGGCCGGCCCGACGGTCGAGGCCGCCGCGTGGTGGTACATCGCGCTCGACAACGCCGCGCACACGCAGTTGCTGGCCGAAGCGGCCGGCACGCCGCAACCGATCGATCACGCGACCGCGCGACACACGCACGGCCAGATCGGTGGCCCAGACGGCGCATTGCACGCGTTCGACAGCCTGTTCGCACGCGTCGTCGCCGACGAACCCGACCTGCTCGACTGAACGCCCTTGCGCATGCCCGGAACCGGAGACCACACGATGACCGATACCACCGCCCCCGCGCCGACCGGCGCCCATGACGACAAGCGCCGCCGGCTGCTGCGTGCGGCCGGCGCCGCCGCGCTCGCCGCGCCGGCGATCACGCTGGGCCGCAACGCGTGGTCCGCGCCGCCTTTGAAAAAGCTCACGTTCGCGTGGAACCAGAACGCGTTCTGCCTGACGCCGATCGTCGTCGCGCAGGAGAACGGCTTCTTCGAGAAGAACGGACTGAAGGTCGAGCTGATCAACTACAGCGGATCGACCGATCAGTTGCTCGAATCGATCGCGACCGGCAAGGCCGACGCGGCGGTCGGGATGATCCACCGCTGGCTGAAGCCGCTCGAAGCCGGCTTCGACGTGAAGATCATCGGCAGCTCGCACGGCGGCTGCGTGCGGCTGCTCGGCGCGAAGACGGCCGGCGTGACGACGCTGCAGGCGCTGAAGGGCAAGACGGTCGGCGTCAGCGATCTCGCGGCGCCCGGCAAGCACTTCTTCTCGATCCTGCTCGCGAAGAACGGCATCGATCCCGAACGCGACATCACGTGGCGGCAGTATCCGGCCGATCTGCTCGGCGTCGCGGTCGACAAGGGCGAGATCCAGGCGATCGCCGACGGCGACCCGAATCTCTATCTCCTCGAAAAGCGCAGCAACGGCGCGTACACGGAACTCGCGACGAACCTGTCCGGCGAATACGCGCGCAAGGTGTGCTGCGTGATCGGCGCGCGCGGCGACCTCGTGCGCAACGACCGGCCGGCGGCCGCCGCACTCGCGCGCTCGATCGTGCAGGCAACCGAATACACGCACGACAACCCGAATGAAGCCGCGAAGGCGTTCGCGAAGTATTCGCCGAAGATCAATCCCGAAGACCTGCGCAAGCTGTACGCGACGCTGACCTACACGCACCACCCGACCAACGTCGACCTGCAGCAGGAAATCGCGTTCTACGCGGACGATTTCCGCCGGATCAGCGTGCTGAAGAAGAGCACCGACCCGCAGCGCTTCGCGCAGCAGGTCTATGCGAACGTGCTGGGGTGACGCGATGTCGACGATCGAACACGCGTCCGCCGCGCGGACCACACCCGCAGCGGGCAGCACCGCCACGGCAATTGCCACGTCCCGCGCAGCATGCACCGCCTGCGACGCGACGCTCGCGGCCGAAGCCCGCCGTGCGCATACCTGGCCGACCGGCGTCGTCGCGGCGCTCGCGTGGGCCGCGCTCGGCGCGGTGACTTACGTGTGGCCGAACCGCGTCGTCGGTTTCACCGACTGGGCATACACCGACACGTTCGGCATCGCCGCGTGGGCGATCGCCGCGCTGCTGCTGGTCGCCGCGACGCTTGGCCATCGCGTGCCGGCCACACGTGCGCGGCTTGCGCGCGTGCGCCCGGCCGGCCCGTGGCTCGTCGCACTGCCGCTCGTGCTTGCCGCGTGGGAAATCGTCACGGCCAAGACCGGCTGGCTGCCAACGCCGTTCTTCGCGCCGCCGCAGGCCTTGATCGAGGTCTACGTCGACGACTGGCCGCGCCTCGCCGGCAGCGCCGGCAATACGCTGAAGCTGCTTTCGCTCGGGTTCGCGTATGGCGTCGCGGTCGGGTTCGCGGTCGGCGTATCGATCGGCTGGTCGCGCCGCATCGGCTACTGGGTGCATCCAGTGCTGCGCGTGCTCGGCCCGGTGCCGGCCACCGCGCTGCTGCCGCTCACGTTCTACTTCTTCCCGACGAGCTATTCGGCCGCCGCGTTCCTGATCGCGCTGTCGACCGGCTTCCCGGTCGCGGTGCTGACGTGGTCGGGTGTCGCGAGCGTGAACCGGCAGTACTACGACGTCGCGCGCACGCTCGGTGCGAATGCGCGCTTCCTGGTACTGCGCGTCGCGATTCCCGCCGCGCTGCCGCATGTGTTCGTCGGCATCTTCATGGGGCTGAGCGCATCGTTCACGGTGCTCGTCGTCGCCGAGATGATGGGCGTCAAGTCGGGGCTCGGCTGGTACCTGAGCTGGGCGCAGGGCTGGGCATCGTACGTGAACATGTATGCGGCGCTGATCGTGATGGCGCTGCTGTTTTCCGGGCTGATCGCGTTGCTGTTCGCGGTGCGCGACCGTGTGCTCGCATGGCAGAAAGGAACCGTCAAATGGTGAGCGCCGCCGCTCTCGAATCGTCCGTCTCCACGGCACCCGTCACGCCCGATGCCACGACGGCGCGCGGCGCACGCATCGACATCCGCCGCGTGAGCCATGCGTTTGACGGCCCCGGCGGCCCGCTGCCGGTGCTCGACGACGTCACGCTGTCGGTCGCGGCCGGCGAATTCGTCGCGCTGCTCGGCCCGAGCGGCTGCGGAAAATCGACGCTGCTGCGGCTCGTCGCGGGCCTCGACGCCGCGCGACAAGGCGCAATCGTGCAGGACGGCGTGCCGATCGAACGGCCCGATCCGTCGCGCATCGTCGTGTTCCAGGATCCGACGCTCTACCCGTGGCGCCGCGTGCGCGCGAACGTCGCGCTCGGCCTCGAGGCGCGTGGCGTGGCGCGCACCGCGCAGCATCGCGTCGACGATGCGCTCGCGCGCGTCGGACTTCAGGAATTCTCGAACGTGTTTCCGCATCAGCTGTCGGGCGGGATGGCGCAGCGTGTCGCGCTCGCCCGCGCGCTGGTCAACGATCCGCGCCTGCTGATCCTCGACGAGCCGCTCGGCAAGCTCGATTCGCTGACGCGGTTGACGATGCAGGCGGAGTTGACCGCGCTGTGGCAACGCGACGGGTTCTCCGCGCTGCTCGTCACGCACGATGTCGAGGAAGCGCTGTTTCTAGCGCAGCGCGTGATCGTGTTCGGGCCGCGTCCCGCACGGATCGTCGCGGAACTGCGTGTCGACCTGCCGTATCCGCGCCATCGCGGCGACCCGCGTCTCGCCGAACTGCGCCACGAAGCGCTGCGGCATCTCGGACTCGATTCGAGCTGGTAGATGCCGAGTGCCGCCAGCGGGATGGCCCGCGCACGGCAAAGGCCGCGCCGATGAATGCACCGCCGTTCGCCGACTGGGCGCTCCTGTTCCTGCAACTGCTGTATCGCGCGCAGATCGCGGTCGCCCGCGCACTGCATGCGGCCGGCCTGACCGGGGACGCCGACGGACAGGCCGCGTGGCCCTGGGCACATCGGATCGCGCTTGAAACGCTGCGCATCGATGCCGGGCTCACGCGACAGCTTGCGTTCGCTTGCGCGGCAACCGCGCTCGCCGTGGCACTGGCCTGCATCGCGCTCGTTTCGCGCAAGTGGCGAGCGGCGTCGGCAATCGCCGCAGTGGCCGTCGCGTGGTTCGCGCCGTGGCCACCGGCGTCGCTGTGGCTCGCGCCCGCGGTGCCGACCAGTTTCCAGCGCAACCCCGCGCCGTTTTCCGTCGCGAACGCGATGCGCGGTGCGCACCTGTATACGCGGCATTGCGCGGCGTGTCACGGCGCGGACGGCCGCGGCGAAGGACCGCTCGCGGCAACGCTCGCGCATTGGCCGCCGACCTTCGCGGGCACGCTGCTCGCCCGCCGGCTCGAAGGCGAACTGTATTGGCGCGTGCGGCACGGTACGCACGACGCGCGCGGCGTGTCGTCGATGCCGGGCTTTGCCGCGACGCTCGGCCCCGGCGACACGTGGACCGTGCTCGCTTACCTGAAGGCGCTGTCGGCCGGCAGCGGCGCGCAGGCGGAAGGTGCATGGCCCGTGCCCGTTCCGCTGCCTGCGCTCGACGTGCGTTGCGGCAGCGCCGCGCCGCAGCCGCTCGAGCGCTGGCGCGAAGGCCAGCGCGTGCGAGTCGTTGCGCTCGCGCCGGGCAACGCGCTGCCGACGGAGGATCCGCGCTGGCAGACGCTGCTCCTCACCGCCGACGACACGCCCGCGCCACCGGCAACCGGCTCGCGCGCGAACTGCGTCGCGTCGACGCCCGGTGCGTGGCAAGCGTTCGCGACGATCGCCGGCGTGTCGCCCGAGACGTTCGGCGGCACGCAACTGCTTGCCGACCGGCGCGGCTGGCTGCGGGCGCGCGCGTTGCCTGGCAGCGCGGGCTGGTCGGCCGATGATTTGTTGTGCCGCTCGGATGCGACCGCACGGCCGCCCGCCGCCCCCGCGAACGTCGATCCGCTGACCGCGCTGCTGCTGCGTGTCGACGCTGAACCGGTGCGCGACGTGCAGGCCGGGCTTGCGCATTGAATCTCTGAACCGTTTCCTCCAATCGACCGAACTTCACGATGAATCCGACCCGACGCCACTTCCTCACGCAAGCAAGCGCCCTCGCCGCCGCCACCTTGGCCGTCGCTCCCACCGCACTGCACGCGCAATCGGGCGCGCGACCGCTGCTGCGTGCCGGCGACCAAAAGGGCGGGCTGCGCGCGCTGCTCGAAGCGGCCGGCGAACTGAACGGTCTCGCTTACGACATCGCATGGACCGAATTCCCGGCCGCCGCGCCGCTGGCCGAAGCGCTGAACGCGGCGGCCGTCGACTGCGGACCGATCGGCGACGCGCCGGTGATCTTCGCGCTCGCATCGGGTGCGCGCATCAAGGTGATCGGCGCGAACCGGTCCGACCCGTACGGCACCGCGTTACTCGTGCGGCCCGATGCGACGCTGACGGACGCCGCCGACCTGAAAGGCAAGCGCATTGGCACCACGCGCGGCTCGATCGGCCATTTCGTCACGCTGAAGGCACTCGACGCCGCAGCCCTGCCGCTCGATGCCGTATCGTTCCGCTTCCTGCCGCCGGCCGACACGATGCTTGCGCTCGCAACCGGTTCGATCGACGCGTGGGCGACGTGGGAACCCTATACCGCGCTCGCCGAAACCAGCGGCCGCGCACGCGTGCTCGTCAACGGCCGCGGGCTGTGGTCGGGCCTCAGCTACGTCGCGGCGACCGACGCGGCGATCGCGTCGAAGCGCGACGTGCTGCGGGACTTCCTGCAACGCGTCGTGCGCGCGCAGGCCTGGTCGTACCGGCACGTCGACGCGTATTCCGCGACGCTCGCGCGCATCGTCGGCATCCCGCCGGCTGCCGCGAAGCTGCAGTTCGAGCGCCGCAACACGCGGTGGCAGCCGATCGACGCGACGGTGATCGCCGGGCAGCAACGCACGGCCGACTTCTACCTGAAGGCCGGGCTGCTGCGCCAGCCGCTCGACGTGCGCACGACCTTCGACCTCGGCTTTCCGCTGGCGTGACCGGCCGCGCGGCACGGCGGCGTGCAACCGCCCAAACGGCTCTCGCATGATCTGGCACAATCGCGATTCGACCATCCTGCCTTCGTCAGCCAGCGTCATGCCAGCCATTTCCGAACTCTTCGTCTATCCGATCAAATCCTGCGCCGGCATCGCGCTGTCGCGCGCACGGCTGCTCGAAACGGGCCTCGCGTACGACCGCCACTGGCTGATCACCACCCCGGACGGGATGATGATCACGCAGCGCACGCACCCGCGCCTCGCGCTGATCCGCACCGCGCTCGAACACGATGCGCTGGTGCTGAATGCGCCTGGCATGCCCGAGATCCGTACGCCGCTCGACGGCGATGCAACGCCCGCCACGCCGAAGATGGCCGCGACCGTCTGGCGCGACACCGTCGACGCGATCGACACGGGCGCCGAGACGGCCGCGTGGCTCACCGAATTCCTCGGCACGCCGTTGAAGCTCGCGCGCTTCGGTGCGGAGTCGCGCCGTGGCTGCAACCGCAAATGGACCGGCGACATCGACACGCACACGCAGTTCGCGGACGGCTACCCGCTGCTCGTGATCGGCCAGTCGTCGCTCGACGACCTGAACGCGAAGCTCGTCGCGAAAGGCGCGCCGGCGATTCCGATGAACCGCTTCCGCCCGAACATCGTCGTGACGGATCTCGATGCGTACGAAGAGGATTTCGTCGAGCATCTCGACGCTGACGGCGCGACGCGCGTGCGGTTGCGCCTCGTGAAGCTGTGCACGCGCTGCCCGATGCCGACGATCGACCAGGCGACCGGCGCGCCGGATCCGGCATGGCCGCACGAGCCGACCGACACGATGCAGACCTATCGCGCGCATCCGAACTACGACGACGCGCTGACGTTCGGCATCAACGCGATCGTCGTCGAAGGCGCGGGCGCGTGGCTCGAGGTCGGGCAGTCGCTCGAAGCGGAGATCGGGTTCGGCGACTGAGCGGATCGGTCGAAGCGGCGGACGGCATATCGTTTCCGTCGCCGCCCTCCGCCGCCATTCACCTCGGTTGCGTCGATCGCCGCGCCGGCTACTGCGCCGCCCGAACCGTCGGCAGCATCACCGTCACGATCAGCCCGCCGCCCGCCGCATCGGAGAGCGTCACGCTGCCCTGATGCACGCGCGCGATTTCCCGCACGATCGACAACCCGAGCCCGGTGCCTTCGACCGTCTGCGTCTTGCTGCCACGATGGAAGCGCTCGAACACCGCGTCGCGCTCACCGGCCGGAATGCCCGGCCCGTTGTCGATCACGTCGAGCCGCGCATGCTCGCCGTCGCGCGACACGCGCACCGTGATTACCGCGCGGTCGCCCGAATAACGGATCGCGTTGTCGATCAGGTTGCCGATCATTTCGCCGAGCAGGTCTGGTTGACCGTGCACATCGACGTCGGCCTCGTGCTCGAAGCCGAGATCGATGTCGCGCGCCCGCGCCACCGGCGACCAGTCGAGCGTCACGTTGCGCGCCAGCCGATGCAACGCGACCGGCTGGTGCGCGACCGCATGGCCGCTGTCCGAATCGAGCCGCGACAGCGACAGCAGCTGCTGGACGATCTTCGCGGCCTGCCGCACCGCGCCGTTCACGCGCCGCAAGTGCACGTTCACGCGCGGCTGCTCGTCCGGCCGCAATGCCAGTTCGACGCCGGCCTGCACCGCCGCGAGCGGCGTCTTCAGCTGATGGGCCGCGTCCGCGAAGAAACGCCGCCGCGCGACCTGCATCTGCTGCGTGCGGCCGATGTACTGGTTGATCGACTCCACGAGCGGCGCGAGCTCGCTCGGCATGCCGCCGGTGTCGAGCGGCGTCGGATCGCCGTCGGTACGCGCGGCGACCTTCGCGGACAGCCGGTTCAATGGCCGCAGCCCGCGCCCGACGCCGAGCCACACGATCCCGAGCGCGAGCACGACAAGCAGTCCTTCCTGCAGCAGCGAGCCCATCAGGATTTCGCGCGCGAGCGCCTGGCGCCCCTCGATGGTTTCGCCGACCATCACCCACACGATGCGCGTCTGCGCAGTCGGCACGTCGTGCACCGGCACGCGCAACGCGGCCATGCGCAGCTGCTCGCCGCGATAGACGACGTTGTAGTAGCGCGTGACGAACAGCGTGCCGTCACCCGGCGGCAGCGGCAGGTCCGGATAGCCGGTGATCGTGTGGCCGTTGTCCTCGCGGATCAGGTAGTAGATCTTGCCGCCGTCGCCCGACTCGAACATCTCGAGCGCGAGATACGGCAGGTCGACCTCGATCTCACCGTCGTTGAGCCGCACGCCTTCGCGGATCGACTTCAGCGACGACGACAGCGTGCGGTCGAACGCGACGTGCGCGGCGCTCATCGCGCGCTGATACGTGAGCCACGAGTCGAGCGCGAGCAGCCCGAGCAGCGGCAGCAGCAGCCACAGCGCGACCTGCGTGCGCAGGTTCGGTCGGCGGATCATCATGCCTCCCGCCGGGCCGCCCCAGGCACGGCATGCGCCCCCTCGGCGGGCAGCGCACGTGTCGATCCGGCATTGCGGTTCAGCGCGCACTCCGGTCCCGTGCAAAGCACGTGAGCGTGGGATGGGTTCATCCGGCGGCCTTCGCTTCGAGCAAATACCCGAGCCCACGCAGCGTGACGATCGCGACGCCGGTATTTTCCAGCTTCTTGCGCAGCCGGTACACGTAGATCTCGATCGCGTCCGCGTTGACCGACTCGTCGAGCCCGAAGATTTTCTCCGACAGCGTCTCCTTGTTGATCGCGCGACCGTTGCGCAGGATCAGCACCTCCAGCACCGAGCGCTCGCGCGGCGTGAGCGGCAGCGCTTCGCCGGCGAGGTGGAAGCTGCGGTCGATACTGTCATACGAAAGCGGCCCGCATGCGACCCGCGAATGCTCGTGGCCGAGGCTGCGCCGGATCAGCGCGCGGGCACGCGCCTCCAGCTCGGTCAGCTCGAACGGCTTCGCGAGATAGTCGTCGGCCCCGAGATCGAGCCCCTTCACGCGGTCCTCGACCGAGCCGTGGGCGGTCAGGATCAGCACCGGAACGGGATTGCGGCGCGCGCGCAACCGCCGCAGCACCTCGAGCCCGTCGAGCTTCGGCAGCCCGAGATCGAGGATCACCAGCGCGTAGTCCTGCGTGCGCAGCACGTGATCCGCCGCCTCCCCGTCCGCCATGTGATCGACCGCGAAGCGCGCGGCGCTCAGCGCGTCGTTCAGCGACTGCGCCAGGTTCGGGTTGTCTTCTACGAGCAGCACACGCATGGGGACCTCGGGAAATCCATGACACAAAGGACGCTATTGTGAACCGAAATGAAAGCAGGCTGAAAGTGCCTCGCAATTAACATCCGCGTCACTCGAACAACACACACGCATCACTGGAGGAAGACATGCCGTTTGCACCGAAGCAGCTCACCGCCGCGCTGGCGATCGTCCTGGGCACCGCCGCCGGCGCCGCCGTCGCGCAGGTTCCGGCCGGGTATCCGGGTAACTACCAAGGCGTCGTCGACGCCGCGAAGAAGGAAGGCAAGCTGATCGTCTACTCGACGACTGACACGGGCCTCGTGCGCCCGCTGATCAAGGACTTCGAAAGCCTGTACGGCGTGAAGGTCGAATACAACGACATGAACAGCACCGAGCTGTACAACCGCTACATCAGCGAGAACGCGGCGAGCAGCACGAGTGCCGACGTGCTGTGGAGCTCGGCGATGGACCTGCAGGTCAAGCTCGTCAACGACGGCCTGATGGCGTCGTACGATTCGCCCGAAAGCGCGAGCGTGCCGCAATGGGCGCAATACCAGAAACAGGCGTACGGCACGACGTTCGAGCCGCTCGCGATCGTCTACAACAAGCGCCTGATCCCCGAGAACGAGGTGCCGAAGACGCGCGCCGACCTGATCAAGCTGCTCACCACGCAGACCGACAAGTTCAAGGGCAAGGTCACGACCTACGACATCGAAAAGTCGGGCGTCGGCTTCAACTACCTGACGCAGGACGCGCACGTGAACGAGAAGGTCACGTGGGAACTCGTGAAGGCGATCGGCGCAACCGGCCCGAAGCTGCAGTCGAGCACCGGCGCGATGATGGAGCGCATTTCGTCCGGAGAGAACCTGATCGGCTACAACATCATCGGCTCGTATGCGTACGCGAAGGCGAAGAAGGACAAGTCGATCGGCTACGTGCTTCCGAAGGACTACACACAAGTCGTGAGCCGCCTGGCCACGATCTCGAAGAAGGCGAAGAACCCGAACGCCGCGAAGCTGTGGGTCGACTACCTGCTGTCGCAGCGCGGCCAGACGCTGATCGCGAATCAGGCGAACCTGTACGCGATCCGTGCGGACGTGACCGGCGAAACGTCGGCCGCGAGCCTCACGAAGGAACTCGGCGATTCGCTGAAGCCGATCCAGATCGGCACCGGCCTGCTCGTCTATCTCGACCAGTCGAAGCGGCTTGCGTTCCTGAAGCAATGGCAGCAGGCGATCAAGCGTTGATCCGCTGAGCAGCTGACCACGGGGCGCCCGCGGCGCATCGCGCGGGCGCCCCCTTCCCCTTACCGACTTCCTAGAGGCGGCCATCCGGATGGCCGCAGGGGCGAACTCATGCTTTCAACCAGCACACGGGCAACGGCGCCGGCCGTTCCGCCCACCACCGGCCCGGGCGGCGCGATCCCCGCGCTGCCGGCCAACAGCCTGCAGCCGCTCGCCGGCATGCTGCGCTGGATCGTCGTCGCGGTGCTCACCGTCGCGGTCGCGCTGCCGCTCGGCTTCATCCTGTTCCAGAGCCTGCTGTCCGCGCCGTTCTTCGATGCGAACAAGACGCTCGGCATCGAAGGCTTCCGCTTCATCTTCACCGACCCGGACTTCTGGTCGGCCGTAAAGAACTCGTTCATCATCGCCGGCGGGATGCTGTTCATCTCGATCCCGCTCGGCGGCATTCTCGCGTTCCTGATGGTGCGCACCGACCTGCCCGGCCGCCGCTGGCTCGAACCGCTGCTGCTCACGCCCGTGTTCGTGTCGCCGATGGTGCTCGCGTTCGGCTACGTGGTCGCCGCCGGCCCGGTCGGATTCTACTCGGTATGGTTCAAGGAACTGTTCGGGGTGCAGAACGTACCCTGGAACGTCTACTCGATCTTCGCGATCACGGTGATCGTCGGCCTCACGCACGTTCCGCACGTGTACCTGTACTCGTCGGCCGCGCTGCGCAACCTCGGCTCGGACGTCGAGGAAGCCGCGCGCGTGACGGGTGCCCGCCCGTTCCGCGTCGCGCTCGACGTGAGCCTGCCGATGACGATGCCCGCACTGCTGTTCGCCGGCGTGCTCGTGTTCTTCCTCGGCTTCGAGGTGTTCGGGCTGCCGCTCGTGCTCGGCGATCCAGAAGGCCACCTCGTGCTAGCGACCTACCTGTACAAGCTGACCAACAAGCTCGGCGTGCCGTCGTATCACCTGATGGCCGCGGTCGCGGTGTGCATCGTCGCGATCACGTTCCCGCTCGTGCTGCTGCAGCGCCGCCTGCTGAAGACCGCAAACCGTTTCGTCACCGTGAAGGGCAAGGCCGGCCGCGCGACGGTGCTGCCGCTCGGCGTATGGCGCTGGGTCGCGCTCGCGATCGTCGCGCTGTGGCTGATGCTGACGGTGATCGTGCCGATCTCCGGCATCGTGTTGCGCGCATTCGTGACCAACTGGGGCGAAGGCGTCGCGCTCGCCGAAGTGCTGACGCTGTCGAACTTCATCGAGCTGTTCGAGCAAGACAACCTCGTGCGCGCGATCATCAACACGCTCGGCATCGGCGTGATCGGCGGCGCGCTCGCGATCGGCTTCTACTCGCTCGTCGCGTTCGCCGGCCACCGCCGCCCCGACTGGGCGACGAAACTGCTCGACTACCTCGTGCTGCTGCCGCGCGCGGTGCCCGGCCTGCTCGCCGGTCTCGCGTTCCTGTGGATATTCCTGTTCGTTCCGGGCCTGCGCGAGCTGAAGAACTCGATGTGGAGCATCTGGATCGCGTACACGGTCGTGTGGCTCGCATACGGGATGCGGCTCATTCAAAGCGCGCTGCTGCAGGTCGGCCCCGAGCTCGAGGAAGCCGGCCGCAGCGTCGGCGCGACGCGCAGCCGCGTGTCGCTCGACGTGACGCTGCCGCTCGTGCGTTTCGGCCTGCTCGCCGCGTGGCTCCTGATCTTCATGATCTTCGAGCGCGAATACTCGACCGCCGTCTACCTGCTGTCGCCCGGCACCGAAGTGATCGGCGCGCTGCTCGTGTCGCTCTGGGCGACCGGCGCCGTCGACCAGGTTGCCGCGCTCTCTGTCATCAACATCGCGATGGTCGGCGCCGGTCTCGGCGTGGCCCTGCGCTTCGGAGTGAAACTTCATGGATAAGCTCATCGTCGACGACCTGCATCTCAGCTACGGCGCCAACCCGATCCTCAAGGGCGTGTCGTTCGAACTGAAGGCCGGCGAAGTCGTGTGCCTGCTCGGCGCATCGGGCAGCGGCAAGACCACGCTGCTGCGCGCGGTGGCCGGCCTCGAACAGCCGTCCGACGGGCGCATCCAGCTCGACGACCGCGTGTTCTTCGACGGCGCGCAGCGCGTCGACCTGCCGGTCGAGCAGCGTTCGCTCGGCCTCGTGTTCCAGTCGTATGCGCTGTGGCCACACCGCACCGTGGCAGAGAACGTCGGCTACGGGCTCAAGCTGCGCCGCGTGGCGCCCGCCGAACAGAAGCGCCGCGTGCAGACCGCGCTCGGCCAGCTCGGCCTCGGTCATCTCGCGGAACGCTTTCCGCATCAGCTGTCGGGCGGCCAGCAGCAGCGCGTCGCGATCGCACGCGCGCTCGTCTACAACCCGCCCGTGATCCTGCTCGACGAGCCGCTGTCGAACCTCGACGCGAAGCTGCGCGAGGAAGCGCGTGCGTGGCTGCGCGAGCTGATCGTATCGCTCGGGTTGTCGGCGCTCTGCGTGACGCACGACCAGACCGAGGCGATGGCGATGTCCGACCGCATCCTGCTGCTGCGCAACGGCCGCATCGAACAGGAAGGCACGCCGGCCGAGCTGTACGGCGCGCCGCGCTCGCTTTACACGGCCGAGTTCATGGGCAGCAACAACCGCATCGACGCACGCGTCGCGGCCGTCGACGGCGAACGCGTGACGCTCGCCGGCGACGGCTGGGAACTGCAGGCGCTGGCCCGCGACGCGTTCGCACCGGGCCAGGACGTGCAGGCCGTGATCCGCCTCGAACGCGTGCAGGTCGCCGACGGCCCGGGCGCGAACCGGCTGCAGGCCGATCTCGTCACGTCGATGTATCTCGGCGATCGCTGGGAATACCTGTTCCATTGCGGCGAAATGCGCCTGCGCGCGTTCGGCCATGTTCCGCGCGCGGCAGGCAAGCACTGGATCGAATTCCCGACCAACGACTGCTGGGCGTTCGCGAAAGCGGGCTGACCCGCGCGGTGGCCTGTGCGCCGGCCTGCGCGCCGGCGTGCACGTCGAGCAAGACAATGACCGGCTGGTCCGGCGAACGCTTTCCGGCGTTGGCCGCGACCGCGTCACACCCGTTTCACCCAACCCACAATAAATCAGGAGACACCGTCAATGAAATTTCGTGCAGTAGTCCTCACCAGCTCGGCCGCCGCGGCGTGCATCGCCGCGCCGTCCTTGCACGCGCAGTCGTCGGTCACGATGTACGGGATCATGGATGCCGGCATCGAATACACGAACCATGCGGCACCGGAAGGCGGCAGTTCCGTGAAGCTGAAGTCGGGCAACAAGAATACGTCGCGCTGGGGCCTGCGCGGCGTCGAGGATCTCGGCGGCGGGCTGAAGGCCGTGTTCCGCCTCGAAAGCGGCATCGATCTCGCGAACGGAGCGTTCGACGACGGCCCCGACTCGATCTTCGCGCGCCGCGCGACGGTCGGCCTGAAAGGAAAATGGGGCGAGCTGACGCTCGGCCGCAACTACACCGTCACGTACGACTACATGCTGCCGTTCGACCCGATGGGTTACGCGCAGAACTACTCGTGGGCGACGTCGTCGATGGCGACGGGTGGCCGCAAGGACGGCATGTTCACGCGCTCGTCGAACGCGGTGCGCTACGACGGCGAATTCAGCGGCGTGAAGTTCGGTGCGATGTACGGCTTCGGCAACGTGCCGGGCAGCGTGAAGACCAGCTCGAAATACGACTTCGCGCTCGGCTACGAGACCGGCCCGTTCGCGGCGGTGCTCACGTTCGACCGGCAGAACGGCGCGGCCGACAGCGTCACGCCGGCCGATACCGTCAACTACATCCAGGGCATCCACGCGGGCCTGAGCTACGACTTCGGCAACCTGAAGACGATGGCCGGCTATCGCAACTACAAGCGCACGTTTCGCACGACTGCGGCGAACCAGTTGAGCGACACGTACTGGGTCGGCGGGTCGTACCAGTTCACACCGACGTTCTCGCTGATCGCCGCTGTCTATCACCAGAACGTCAAGGGCGGCACCGATGCAGATCCGACGTTGGTGTCGGTGCGCGCGAATTACACGCTGTCGAAGCGCACGGTGCTGTACGCGGCAGGCGCGTTTGCGATCGCGAAGCATGACCAGAAGGTCGGCGTTTCGCGCGATTTCGCAGGCTACGGCACGACGCAGGTCGGCGTGACGGCGGGGATTCAGCAGCGGTTCTGAGTCCTGGCCTGACGACGCAGGCGGCGGCACGCGTGGCCGCCTGCGTCCATGCGATGAAGTCACTGGCACTCGCACGCGATCGTACGAGATGCCGTCCGCTTCGTTCAATACGTCCCATCCCCCTTCTTCGCCGCCTCCCCGCCGTTCCCCTTGAACCGCGCCGCCAGTCGCTCCGCACTCCGCGCCAGCAGTGTCGTATCAACCCCCACCGCAACGAACAGCGCGCCCGCTTCGAAATACCGCCGCGCCGCCGCCTCGTCCGCGCTGAGGATGCCCGGCGCCTTCCCTGCCGCCTTGATCGCCCGGATCGCACCGTCGATCGCAGCCTGCACATCGGGATGCCCCGGATTGCCGAGATGCCCGAGATCGGCCGCGAGGTCCGCCGGCCCGATGAACACGCCATCGACGCCATCGACCCGCGCAATCGCGTCGATCGCATCGAGCCCGGCGCGCGTCTCGACCTGCACGAGCACGGCCATCTCGTCGTTCGCACGATGCAGGTAGTCCCCCACGCGATTCCACCGCGACGCGCGCGCAAGCGCACTGCCGACCCCGCGAATCCCGTGCGGCGGATAACGCGTCGCGGCTACCGCCGCGCACGCTTCATCGGCACTCTGCACCATCGGCACGAGTAAGGTCTGCGCGCCGAGGTCGAGCACCTGCTTGACGATCACCGGATCGTTCCACGGCACCCGCACGACCGGATGCGACGGATACGGCGCGATCGCCTGCAACTGCGCGAGAATCGTCGGCACCGTGTTCGGCGCATGCTCGCCGTCGATCAACAGCCAGTCGAACCCGGCGCCGGCGACGACTTCGGCGCTGTACGGATTCGCGAGCCCGAGCCACAGCCCGATCTGCGCATCGCCACGCGCGAGCGCGCGCTTGAAGACATTCGGCGGAATCTGCATCGCGCGCCCCTCACTCGAAATAGCACTGGATCGTCCCGAGCGGACCGTAGTCGACGCTGAACGTGTCGCCTGGCCGCGCCGCGCACGGCCGCGTGAACGAGCCGCCCAGCACGATCTGCCCCGCCTCGAGCGCGACGCCGAAGCGCGCCAGCCGATTGGCGAGCCACGCGACGCCATTGGCCGGATGGTTCAACACGCCGGCCGCGACGCCCGTTTCCTCGACCACGCCGTTGCGCGACATGATGGCCGCGACCCAGCGCAGGTCGACGTCCTGCGGCTTCACGGGCCGACCGCCGATCACGACGCCCGCATTCGCCGCGTTGTCGGCGATCGTGTCGAACACCTTGCGCGGCCGCTTCGTGTCGGGGTCGATCGATTGGCTGCGCGCGTCGATGATCTCGAGCGCGGGCACCACGTAGTCGACCGCGTCGTACACGTCGAAGATCGTGCAGTTCGGGCCGGCAAGCCGCTTGCCGAGCACGAATGCGAGTTCGACCTCGACGCGCGGCACGATGAAGCGCCCGGTCGGAATCGTGCCGCCGTCGTCGAAGAACATGTCGTCGAGCAGCGCTCCGTAATCGGGTTCGTCGATCTGCGACGTGTTCTGCATCGCCTTCGACGTAAGGCCAATCTTGTGCCCTTTCAGCGTGCGGCCTTCCGCGAGCTTGAGGTTCACCCACGCGCGCTGGATCGCATAGGCGTCGTCGATCGTGATGTCGGGATGGTCGAGCGAGATCTGGCGGATCTGCGTGCGCGCGCGCTCGGCGTCGTGCAGACGTCGGGCGAGCTGGTCGATGAGGGCTGGTTCGAGCATGGTCGGGTCGGGAATGGGGTTCAGCCGGCCCGCTTGTAGCGGGCATGGATGTTGTTGTGCTTAAACGAGCCGCTTTCGCTGAACTCGGTGAGTTCCATCGACAACGCGAGGTAGCGTTTCGCGTACAGTTCGGCGAAATGCGCCTTGATCGCGTCGAACAACGCGTCGCACGCGGCCTTCTTGGTTTCGTCGCTGCGACCCGAGGCGATCTTCAGCGTTACGTGGACGAACGCGTCGTCCTCGGTGCCGTCGGCGACGCAGTAGTCCTGCAGCTCGATCGCGCGCGAGCGGATGCCGCCCGTCGGGAACACGCCGCCCTGCGCGATCAGCGTCGCGTTGATCGTGCGCAGCAGCGCGGGAATGCGCGCGTCGTCGCGGATGTTCGCGGTGTACTCGACGACGATGTGTGGCATGGCAACGCTCCTGATAGGTGATGAGACGCTCAGGCGAGCGGGAAGATCGCGTTGATCTGCCCGGTGCCGGAGCTCGCGAAATAGTCGGTGACGATCTCGACCGGCTTGTCGTAGCGATCCCAGCCGAGCAGGCCGAGCAGCATCGCCGTGTCGTGCATGCCGCCTTCGCCGTGGCAATGCGTGTTGTATTCGGGCAGCATCGCGCAGAAGGTCCTGAAATCGCCCTGCTTCCACAGCTCGACCACGCGCAGGTCGACCTGCCGGAAGAATTCTCGGCTGATCTGGTGGATCGATTCCTCGGGGCTGCCGTTGTCGTTGAAGCGGTGCGACAGCGAGCCGCTCGCGAGGAACGCGACATTCGAATCGCTCTTGCCGATCGCCTCGAGCAGCGCCTCGCCGAAGCGCCGGCTTTCGTCGAGCGTGTGCCACATGCACCAGCCTGCGATCGACACGACCTTGAAGTGCTGGTCGCCGTTCATGTAGCGCATCGGCACGAGCGTGCCGTATTCGAGTTCGAGGCTGTCGATCTCGTGCGCGCGCGTCGCGATGCCGCGCGCGCTGGCCGTCTCGGCGATCAAGCGCCCGAGCGCCGGGTTGCCCGGATACGCGTACGCCATGTCGCGGATGAAATGCGGCAGTTCGTTGCTGGTATACATGCCCGCGAAGCGCGCATTGCAGTTCACGTGATAGCCGGCGTTGACGAGCCAGTGCACGTCCGACACGACGATCGTGTCGACGCCGAGCGCGCGGCAGCGCTCACCGATCAACTGATGGCCGCGGATCGCCGCTTCGCGGCAGCCATGATGCCTGCCCGGCAACTCCGACAGGTACATCGACGGCACGTGCGTGATCTTCGCGGCGAGGGACAGTTTGCCCATCGTTAAGTCTCCGTATCGTTCTGGCGTTCTGGCGTTCTGGCGGTATTCCTGCGGCGAAACGACCCGCGCCAGTTACACGCCCCAGCGGGGAATGTGATGCGAACCCATCGAGATGCACACGTTCTTGATCTCCGCGAACACCTCGAAGCTGTACTCGCCACCCTCGCGCCCGGTGCCCGACTCCTTCACGCCGCCGAACGGCTGGCGCAGGTCGCGCACGTTCTGGCTGTTCACGAACACCATCCCGGCCTCGATACCGCGCGCGAGGCGATGCACCTTGCCGACGTCCTGCGTCCAGATGTACGACGCGAGCCCGTAGGACGTGTCGTTGGCGAGCCGCAGACCTTCTTCCTCGCCCTCGAACGGGATCAGGCACGCGACCGGTCCGAAGATTTCCTCTTGCGCGATGCGCATCCGGTTGTCGACGTCCGCGAACACGGTCGGGCGCACGAAGTTGCCGTTGCGCAGATGCTCGGCGAGACCGGCCGGCTTGTCCGCGCCGCCGGCCACCACGTGCGCGCCTTCCTGCTCGCCGATCCGGATATACCCGGTCACCTTCTCCCAGTGCTGGCGCGTGATCATCGCGCCGAGCTGCGTCGCCGGATCCGACGGGTCGCCGACCACCAGGTTGTTCGCGCGGCGCGCGAATTCCTGCACGAAGCGATCGTAGATCGTGCGCTGCACGAAGATCCGCGAGCCTGCGGTACAACGCTCGCCGTTGATCGAGAAGATCGTGAACAGCGACGCGTCGAGCGCGCGGTCGAAATCGGCATCGTCGAAAATCAGCACCGGCGACTTGCCGCCAAGCTCCATCGAATACTTCTTTAGGCCCGCGCGCTCCATGATCCGCTTGCCCGTGACCGTGCCGCCCGTAAACGACACCGCGCGCACGTCCGGATGCCGCACCAGCGCGTCGCCGGCGGTCGCACCGTAGCCCTGCACGACGTTCAGCACACCCGGCGGAATGCCAGCCTCGAGCGCGAGCCGGCCGAGCTGGTCGGCCGTCAGCGGCGACAGCTCCGACATCTTCAGCACGGCCGTGTTGCCGAGCGCGAGACACGGCGCCGTCTTCCACGTCGCGGTCATGAATGGCACGTTCCACGGCGACACCAGCGCGCACACGCCGACCGGCTGGTAAAGCGTGTAGTTCAGCATCTGGTCGTCGACCGGATACGTGCGGCCGTTCATCTGCACGCACACTTCCGCGAAGAAGTTGAAGTTCTCGGACGCGCGCGGAATCAGCTGCTTGCTCGTCTGTGCGATCGGCAGGCCCGTGTCCTGCGTCTCGAGCGCGGCGAGCATCGGCACGTTCTTCTCGATCAGCTCGCCGAGCTTGCGCATCAGTTTCGCGCGCTCCTTGGCGGGAGTGTTCGCCCATTTCGGGAACGCGTCCTTCGCCGCGCGCACGGCCGCGTCGACTTCGGCCTCTCCGGCCGATGCGACGTCGGTGATCACGTCGCCCGTCGCGGGGTTCAGCGTCGTGAAGGTCTCGCGGCTCTCGACTTCGCGGCCGTCGATCCAGTGCTTGATGGTCATGTGCTCTCCTTCCTTGGGCGACGGGCTCAGCCGGCGCGATAGTAGTCTGCTTCGCCGACGATCGTGTTCACGAGCCGGCCGATCCCTTCGATTTCGGTCACCACCTCGTCGCCCGGCTTCGTGTCGGCCAACCCTTCCGGCGTGCCGGTCAGGATCAGGTCGCCCGGCGAGAGCGTCATGAAACCGCTGATGTGCTCGATCAGCGCGGGTACGTCGAAGATCATGTCGCGTGTGCTGCCGCGCTGCGTCTCGCGGCCGTTCACCGTCGTGCGCAGCATGAGGCCGCCCGCATCGCCGATCTCGTCGCGGCTGACGAACCAGGGCCCGAGCGGCGTGCAGGTGTCGCGGTTCTTCACGCGCAGGTTCGGGCGGTAGTAGTTTTCGAGGTAATCGCGGATCGCGTAGTCGTTCGCGACCGTGTAGCCGGCAACGTAGTCGATCGCCCGCGCCCGGCTCACGTTGCGCGCCGGGCGGCCGATCACGACGGCCAGCTCGCACTCGTAGTGCATGTGCGTCGCGTCCGCCGGGCGCACGGTGCGCGACCGATGACCGACGAACGTGTTCGGCCCCTTCAGGAAAATCAGCGGCTCGCTCGGTGCCTTGAACGCGAGTTCCTTCGCGTGGTCCGCGTAGTTGAGGCCGAGCGCGAACGTCGTGCGCGGCGCGACGGGCGGCAGCCACGTCACCGCGTCCTCGGCGAGCACGCGCCCCGTGTCGAGGCGGATCGCGCCGTCGCCGGCCGGTTCGGCCGCATGCAGTGCGCCGTTGTAGATCACGCGCGCCGTCTTCATCGTGCTTCCTCCGCAATCAGCGTATGCCGCAACGTGCCGATGCCGGCAGCGGTAATCTCCACCATGCTTCCCGCGCGGGCATGCGGTGCGCCACCCGCGACGCCGAGCAGCAGCACGTCGCCCGCGTCGAACGACATGAACGCCGTCACGTCGGCAATCAGCTCGCGCACCGGGCGAATCAGCGTGGCGGTCGATGCGGACACCGCGGTGCTGCCGTCGATCCGTACCGTCAGGCCGATCGCGTCGATGTCGCCGAGCGCAGCAGCCGGCACGATCGCCGGGCCCAACGGGCAGAAACCGTCGCGGCATTTGAAGCGCACGGCCGGACGGTAGTAATCGCGGTGAGGAACCGACACGTCGCTCGCGAGCGTGAAGCCGTGCACGTAGTCGAGCGCCTGCGCGGCCGGCACGCGCGTCGCGCGCCGCGAGAACACGACGGCCACCGACGCGCCGATCTCCAACGCATCGATGCCCGCCGGCACCACGACGGCCGCGCCGTCGGCTGCATGCGTGTTGGCCGGTTTGATGTAAAGGATCGGTGCCTGCGGCGGACGGCCGTAAGGCGGCGCGTGTACGGCGTCGCCGAGCGCGTCGAGTGCGGCGCGCTCGTTGAGCAGCGCACCGTAGACGGTACCGATGGCGACCGGCAGCGGCGGTGCCGCGGCGGTCATGCAGGACAGCTCCATGCGTCATTCCCCTGCCGCGCGTCGCGGCACATCGTCAATACTTAACATCTTAAGTAAACAATCGAACGCTCGCAACCTCGATTACCCTGACACACGAAATTCATTCCCGCCGGCTGTTAAGATTGATGCGTCCCCGTCCTCCGCACCTCTACCCACTCCGATGAACCGTACGCTCGACCATCGCAACCTGGCCATGCTGCTGCTCGAGGCCCGCGAAACGCTGATGTGCCTGTTCCGCCCCATTCTCAAGGAATTCGCGCTGACCGAACAGCAATGGCGGATCATTCGCGTGCTCGACGGCGAGCCGGCGCACGCGCTCGAAGCGGGACAGATCGCGCGCCGCTGCTGCATCCTGAGCCCAAGCCTCACGGGCGTGCTGGAACGCATGGAGCGCGACGGCCTGATTACGCGCACGCGCGCGCAGGAAGATCAGCGCCGGCTGCTGGTGAGCCTGACGCCGCAAAGCAGGAAACTGGTCACGGAAATCGGTCCGCGCATCGACGAGCAATATCGTCAGCTTGAAGCGCGTTTCGGCCAGGACGGCCTGGACGACATCTACCGAGCGCTCGACCGGCTGATCGAACTCGGCAGCGCGTCGTAGGGCCTGCCGCCGCCGGACCGCCGCGAGCGGCTACGAACCGGCCCCCGGGAATCGGCAGGCCCCGAATCGCGCGGGCCGTCAGTGCAGCGCGCCGCGCATCAGTTCCGTCACCGCGACGCCGCGCGACGTGCGCATGCATTCCTCGACGTAATCGATGAACGGCAGCGGCTCGAAATCGATTTCGTCGCGCACGCGGTGGTTGTCGAACACGCGATCGACCATCGCGAACTCCGCGCAGCGCTGCAACGCGCGGCCGATCACACGTTCGAGCGCCGGATCGGACCGCCCCAGCACATCGCGCACCACGAGCGGCAGTTCGGCCGGCGCACAGGCCGCGTAGCGCGGCGCGCCCGTCATGCCGGCCGCCTCGTCCATCGCACGCACGATCTGCGCGACCTGCGGCGCGTCGTCGCCGGCCGACACGTGGTACACGTCGTGCATCAGCGTCGGCTTCACGGCCAGCAGCATCGTCGCGCGCGCGACGTCGTCGACCGACACGATGTCGATGCGCGTCATCGGCCGCGCGGTAAAGCGCCGCGCCGCGTGCGCGACGCGGAACATCCAGAACGAATTCGGTGCGGGCCGCGTGCCGAGCACCGTATGACCGACGACGTGCGACGGACGCACGACGACGAGCGGCAGCCCGAGCGCGCGCAGGCGCTGCTCCGTTTCGGCCTTCGCTTGCAGGTAGCCGGCCGCGAGCACCGCGCCGTGCAACCCGTCGCCGCCCTGCGCCGCGTCGCCCGCCGACGCCTCGTACACGATCCCGCCGCGGCCCGCGTGCGCATAGGCGGTGCCGACGTACACGAAACGCTGCAGCTGCGGCGCGTGCGCGAACCGCTCGGCAAAGCGCAGCGAATCGGCGATGTCGGCCTGCAGATGCGAACCGTCGGCCGGGGACGCATGGCCCGCGCAATGGATCACGTGCGTCGCGCCGGCGAGACGCGACGCGTCGGTGCGCTGCCACACGTCGCCGAGCGCACCGACGACCACGTTCGCGTCGCCGAGACGCGATGCCCAGTACGGCGCGAGCCCCGCGCGCAACGCCGCTTCGCGCAACCGCGCGACCGCGTGGGCGCGATGTTCCGCACGAACGACACACACGATGCGCTCGAGCAACCCGGCGTTGACGAGCGCCGTGAGCACGGTACTGCCGATGAAGCCGGTGGCGCCGGTGAGCACCAGCCGTCCGACGTTGGCCGCCGCGACCGGTGCGCTGGCCGGCGACACGAGGCTCGTGCGCCAGTTGAGCGACAACGCGGTTTTCCAGATCAGCACGATAGTCTCCTTCGAAGAATCGGCCGGACGCCGCGCCCGCCCCGGATCGCGGAGCGACGCACGGCTGTCGGCCGGACCGGGGCCGACGCTCGCCCCGGCAATCCCGATCGGGCTGCGGCCCGCGATCGCGTCGATCGCGTCTCTGGCACGAGGCGGCGGCGGCCCGCCACGGACAGGCGTCCGCGGCGCAGGATCGGAAGATCCAAGTGTGGGGCCTGATCGCCCGCAAGTCTGTCCTGAAAGTTTCGTGAAAGTGTGCGGATTTGTATGCGAATGTCGGAGTGTGTCGTACCGGCCAGGCGGTCAAATCATCGAAATGTCCGGTCGGGCAGCATGCGAGGGCTTCCGTGGCGGGACGGCCGATGCGCGTCGGGCCCTCGCTTCGACGCGACACTTCGACGCGGCCTCTCCCGGGTCATCGCATGTCCGGGACACGCCAGGTTCAGGTCGCAGCGCGCGGATCATGCTGCGCTTGCGTTTGCGCGCTCCGTCACAACCGTGACGAATCGTCAGACGTCGTTTCATCGGGAAACGCCTATAGGTGCAATTCGAATTTATTGCGGATTATCACTTGCGTTTCACAGCAGTCTATCTAGACTGGTCAAACCAAAACGGTCGAATGTGTCATTTTCTTCAGGAGACGATCCAATGCGCCTCACTATTCGGATTAATGGCAGCGAGTCGGCAACCCGTCACGCCTTCGCGGTGCTCTGGGTCGATACCGATGAGGGGCTGTGGTCACGCGAGGCACACCAGGGGATCGATCTTCCGAGCTGGGGCAAGGTCCGGGACGTGGAAGGCGCAATGGCCCTCTGCACGGCCGACAGCGGCGATGCCGTGTGCCAGTTGAAGGGGCTGTCGTTCAGCGCGACGCAGCGCGAACAAGGTCCGGCGGTGCTCGCCGGCGAGCACCCCGACGGCGCATGGCGTCTGCAGGCGGTCGATCGTTCCACCGAGGAGCCGGAATACCATGAATTTATTTCCGTCGCGCGATAGGTATTTTTGACGGCAATCCTCTGCGGTTTTCGGGTTTAGTCCAGTTTCCGCGATATTCATTTAGATATTCACGAATAACGGCGCCTCGCTTCGAGGCGCTTTTTTATTTTCCGGCCCCTTGATTAATCGGGGCCGGGTTAATCGAACCGCGGCGGCGGTAACGATCCCCCTAATCCATCCCGGCGCCGTCGGCATCAGTACGTCAGACCGCGCTGCCATTTCGCCGCGCTCCCCCCGTCTTCGAACCGCGCCCTGGCGGAAACGCAAACCTTTTATGGGGCCGATACATACTTTCCCCACATGATGTTTACTCATTTATTACAATCGCATTATTTCAACTGACTTGCCGCCGTCCGGCGGCCCGACCCGGCCCCTTGCATGAGCGTGAAAAAGAAGACCCATCCCGCCGATCCGTACGCCGCCGCGACCAAGCATCCGATGCTCGCGTCGCGCCTGCCGATGTGGCGCTCGAAGCTGGTCGTGATCATGGTGTCGCTCGGTTTCGCCGCGCTGATCGGGCGCGCCTTCTGGGTGCAGGTCGCGAACCAGGATTTCTACGTCGGGCAAGGCCAGAAGCGCTACCAGCGCACGATCGAGCTCGACGCGATGCGCGGGCGCATCGTCGACCGCAACGGCGCGATGCTCGCGGTCAGCCTGTCGACCTATGAAATCTGGGCGAATCCGAAACAGGTCGCTGAAATCGACTATCCGCAGATCGCGAAGCTGCTCGACATGCCGCTCGCGGAAGTGAAGCGCCGCCTGCGCAACGACCGCACGTTCGTGCTGCTCAAGCGGCAGATCGACGCCGACACCGCGAGCCGGCTCGACAAGCTCGAGATCGACGGCATCACGCAGATCGCCGACTCGAAGCGCTTCTATCCGGAAGGCGAATCGGCCGCACACGTAGTCGGCTTCACCAACGTCGAGGACAAGGGCCAGGAAGGCGTCGAGCTCGCGGCGAACGGCCGGCTGTCGGGCACCTCCGGGCAGCGCGAGGTGATCCGCGACCGGCTCGGCCGCATCGTGTCCGACACGCGTCCGCTCGTGCCCGCGCAGCATGGCGCGACGATCGAACTGACGATCGACCGGCGGATCCAGCAGCTCGCGTTCAGCCAGCTCAAGGCCGCGGTGCTCGAGAACAACGCGGTAGCCGGCAGCGTGGTCGTGCTCGACGCGCAGAACGGCGAAATCCTCGCGCTCGCGAACTACCCGACCTTCGACCCGAACGACCGCGCCCGGCTGACGGGCCAGCAGCTGCGCAACCGCGCGGTGATCGACACGTTCGAGCCGGGTTCGACGATCAAGCCGCTCGTCGTCGCGCTGTCGATCGACGAGCGCAAGGTCACGCCGAACACGATCATCAACACATCGCCCGGCACCTACAAGATCGGCCCGGCCGTGATCCACGACACGTCGAACCACGGCTCGCTGACCGTCTCGCAGGCGCTGCAGAAGTCGAGCAACGTCGCGCTCGCGAAGCTGGCGCTGAACCTGCCCGCCGAAACGATCTGGAACAAGTACCAGGAATACGGGATCGGCCGCGCGCCGGAGCTGACATTCCCGGGCGTCGCGTCGGGCCGCCTGCGCGGCTACAAACGCTGGCGGCCGATCGAGCAGGCGACGATGGCGTACGGCTACGGGCTGTCGATGTCGCTGCTGCAGATCGCGCAGACCTACACCGCCTACGCGGGCGACGGCACGCTGCACCCGGTGTCGCTGCTGAAGAACGGCTCCGATCCGCAGACGATCAATGCCCATCGCGGCCACCGCGTGACGTCGCCGCAAACCGCGGCGGCGATCCGCGCGATGCTCGAGTCGGCCGTCGGCGAAGGCGGCACGGGGCGCCGCGCGCGCGTCGACGGCTACCGGATCGGCGGCAAGACGGGCACGGCGCGCAAGCAGGTCGGCGCTACCTATGCGAAGGGCAAGTACCGCGCATTGTTCGCGGGGATGGCGCCGATGAGCAACCCGCGCCTGATCGTCGCAGTGATGATCGACGAGCCACGCGGCAAGGGCTATTACGGCGGCACGGTGGCCGGCCCGGTGTTCTCGTCGGTCACGAGCGGCTCGCTGCAATTGCTCGGCGTGCCGCCCGACGCACCGGTCGAGCCGACGCCGAATGCGCCGGTCAAGGCCGCACCGCAGAAAACCGTCGCGGCGCCGAAGGCCACGGCGCAACCGAAGACGGCGGGCGAGCAGAAGGCATCGCCCCCCGTGAAAACGGCCGCGCAATCCGGCGCGGCCGTACCGGCGAAGGCGACGGCAGGCTGAAGCCGCCGGGGCGCACTCGGCGCGGCGCGAGGCGAACAGGTCGACTGTTCGCCGTGTCGCATTCCCGGCGCGCCCGCTTTCCGCTGGCCGACACTATCCCGCCACCCGCGCGAACCCGGCCGCGCGACCGTCAGTGCGCGTGCGCAGCCGCCGCCGGCTTCACCATCCTGCCGAGCACGTGCTCGGTCATTCCGCGCGCGAGTTCGCTCTCGCCCATGAACACGGTGCCGACGCCCTCGCTCGACAGCAACGCAGCCTCGTCGCTGCTGTTCGTGCACAGCACGACCTCCAACATCGGGTTCAGCGTGCGCGAGATCTCGACGATCTGCCGCACGTCGAATACGTCCGGCAGCGTGACAACCAGCATCCCGGCGCGCGCGATATGCGCCTGCACGAGCACGATCGGCTCGATCGCGTCACCCGACACGGCGGCGACGCCGTCCGCGCGCAGCTTTTCGACGAGCTCGCGATTCTGCTCGACGACGACATACGCGATGCCGCGCTCGTCCAGCGCATGCGCGATCCGCGTGCCGACCTTGCCGTAGCCGACGATCACGACCTGCCCGGTCAGGTGCGTCTGCGGCGTCGACATCGGCAGCGCGGCGAGCGGATCGTCGCGTGCCTCGAGCTTGCGCGCGAACGCCGAATGCTTGCGGATCCACGCGAGCGCCGGATCGATCATCGCGAACAGCAGCGTGTTCATCGCAATCGAGATCAGCGCGACCGCGAGGATCAGGCTCTGCCCTTCGGCCGACAGCAGCCCCAGCGCACGACCGAGCCCCGCGAGAATGAACGAGAATTCGCCGATCTGCGCGAGGCCCGCGCCGACCGTCAACGCGGTGTTCAGCGGATAGCGGAACGCGATCACGAGCGCGACCGCCGCGAGCGTCTTGCCGATCAGGACGATCGCCGCGACTTCGATCACGTGCAGCGGCTCGGTGAGCAGCACCGTCGGATCGAACAGCATCCCGACCGAAATGAAGAACAGCACCGAGAACGCGTCGCGCAGCGGCAGCGTCTCGTCTGCCGCGCGCCGGCTGAACTCCGACTCGCGCATCATCATCCCGGCGAAGAACGCGCCGAGCGCGAACGACACGTCGAACAGCTTCGCCGCGCCGAACGCGATGCCGACCGCCGCGGCAATCATGCACAGCGTGAACAGCTCGCGCGAACCGGTGCGCGCGACGAGCCACAGGATGCGCGGGAACACGCGCTTGCCGACCACGAGCATCAGTGCGATGAACGCGGCGACCTTCAGCATCGTGACGCCGAGCGTGCCCCACACGCTACCGCCGGCCGCGTGCGCATCGCCGGGCGGCGTGCCGCCGAGCAGCCCCGCGACGGGCGGCAGCAGCACGAGCACCAGCACCATGACGAGATCCTCGACGACGAGCCAGCCGACCGCGATGCGCCCATTCACCGTCTCGACGAGCCCGCGCCCCTCGAGCGCCCGCAGCAGCACGACCGTGCTCGCGACCGACAGCGCGAGCCCGAACACGAGCGCCGCACCGAGGCTCCAGCCCCACGTGAGCGCGAGCCCGCCGCCGAGCAACGTTGCGACGGTAATCTGGACGACGGCCCCCGGCAGCGCGATCTTGCGCACCGCGAGCAGATCGCCGAGGGAGAAATGCAGGCCGACACCGAACATCAGCAGCATCACGCCGACTTCCGCGAGCTGCTGCGCGAGCGACAGGTCGCCGACGAAACCGGGCGTGCCGGGGCCGATCACGATCCCGGCGAGCAGATAGCCGACGAGCGGCGGCATTTTCAGCAATGACGCGAAGTAACCGAAGATCATCGCGAGACCGAAACCGGCCGCGAGCAACGCAATCAGGCTGACGTCATGAGGCATCCCCCCTCCCGAGTTCTTGTAACTATTTAGTAAGGTTCAAAGATGGAAGGATAAGGGATGAGATGGAAAAATGGCGGGCCACCGCGAAATATTCACGCGGTGGCCCGCCATTGCGGGGGTACTACCCCGGGTGTCGGAACGCGCCCCACGCGCCGGCCGGCGGCGCGAGGCGGATCGATCGGGCGGCGACAGGCGTCCCGCCGCGTGCGTCAGCGCGACGCCTGCGGGAACCGCGCGCCCGGCGGCGGCTCGGGCCGCGTCGACGGCGTGCTCTTGCGCACCTTCGCGACCTGCGCGGCCGTGATCGCCGTGCCCGTATTGCCCCAGCTCGTGCGCACGAAGTTCGACACGTCCGCGACTTCCTGGTCCGACAGGCGCCAGCCGAACGGCGGCATCGTGAAGGTCGACGGCGCCGTGTGCGTCCCCTGCAGTGCGCTGCCTTCCAGCACGACATGGATCAGCGACGTCGGATCCTCGCCCTGCACGACCGGGTTGCCGGCGAGCGCCGGGAACACGCGCGTGTAGCCGTGGCCGTCGCTGCGGTGGCACGCCATGCAGTTGTCGCGATAGACGGCGGCGCCCGGCTTGCTTGCGTCGCCGGTCTGCAGCGCCTTCGCCGCGGCCGCGTCGTACATGTGCGGCTGCTCGCCCTGCACGCGCGGCGGAAGCGTCTTCAGGTAGCGCGCGATCGCAGTCAGGTCGTCGTCTCTCAAGTGCTGCATGCTGTGGCCGACCACGTCCGTCATCCCGCCGAACGCGGCCGTGCGCAGCGTGCGGCCGGTCTTCAGGAACTGCACGATCTCGGTTTCGCTCCACGTGCCGAGCCCGGTGCGCGGCTCGCCGCGCAGGCTCGTCGGCACCCAGCCGTCGATCGCCGCGCCGCCGGCCAGGAAGTCGAGGCCGCCCGCATCGGTCAGCGCGCGCTCCTGCATCGTCGCCGCACGCGGCGTGTGGCACGCGCCGCAATGACCGAGACCCTGCACGAGATACGCGCCGCGCGCGACCACCGGATCGGTGTACGACGCCGCGTCGAACGGCTTCGGCGCCGGCGCGAACATCTTGCGCCAGAACATCAGCGGCCAGCGCATCGACAGGGGCCACACGATGTCGACCGCGCGGTTCTCGCGTTCGACCGGCGTGACGCCGTGCATGAAGTACGCGTACAGCGCCTTCACGTCGTCGTCGCTCAGGCGCGCGTAGGACGGGTACGGCATCGCCGGATACATCGTGTCGCCGTTCTTGCGGACGCCCTCGCGCACCGCGCGAGTGAAGTCGTCGAGCGTCCAGCCGCCGAGGCCCGTCTTCCGGTCCGGCGTGATGTTGGTCGAATAGATCGCGCCGATCGGCGTGTCGAACTTCAACCCGCCCGCGAACGGCTGGCCGCCGCTCGCGGTGTGGCATGCGATGCAGTCGCCCGCGCGGGCAAGATATTCGCCGCGCTTGACGAGGTTCGCGTCGACCGATTGGGCCGCCAATGCCGCCGGTGCCGCCGTCGGGCCCGAAGCCGCAGCCGGCCCCGCCGGTTGCGCGAAGGCCGCCCCGCCCGCGAGACCGAACGCCGCCCATGCCGTGCCGATCGCCAGTGCGCGCCGCAGCGGGAAAATTCGGCGCGCGGCGTTGTGGTGGTTCACTGTCCTCATCATGCGGTCACCAGCGGAGCAGGATTTTTCAGGTATTGCTCGCGGATCGCACGTGCCGACCAGTAGGCCAGCGCCGCGACGATCCCGGTCGGGTTGTAGCCGATGCCTTGCGGCAGCGCCGACGCGCCCATCACGAACACGTTGTGCACGTCCCAGCATTGCAGGTAGCGGTTCAGCACGCTCGTCTTCGGATCGGTGCCCATGATCGCGCCGCCGACCAGGTGCGTCGTCTGGTATGCGCGCGAATCGAAGTGCTTGCCGAACTCGCGCGTCGACACACCGATCGCCTTCGGCCCCATCGCCTCCGCGATCTTCTTCATCTGCCCGGTCACGTACTGCGCCATCTTGATGTCGTTGTCCTTCCAGTCGAAGGTCATCCGCAAGAGCGGCTGGCCGTACGAATCGCGATAGGTCGGATCGAGGTCGAGGTAGACATCGCGGTACGACATGTTCGTGCCGTGCGCATCCATCGAGATCGTGTGCGCATAGTTGTCCTTCACGGCCTTCTTCCACGCGGCGCCCCATTGCGGCGTGCCCGGCGGCGTCGCAATGCCGCTGATCGGCTTCACGCCGGCCTGGTTCACCCACAGCGGCGAACCGCCGACGAAGCCGAGCGGGCCATGGTCGAAGTTGTCCGCGTTGAAGTCGTCCACCGCGACGCCGTTGCCGCCCGCGCCGATGAACGGGTTCGTGAAGGTGTCCTTGTCGAAGAACGCCTTGATCGTCGACAGGTTCTGGTACGCGAAATTGCGGCCCACCACGCCTTCGCCCGAGATCGGGTCGTACGGCTTGCCGATACCCGACAGCAGCAGCAGGTGCACGTTGTGATACTGGAACGCCGCGACGATCACGAGATCGGCCGGCTGGTGCACTTCACGGCCGGCCGGGTCGACGTAGGTGACACCCGTCGCACGCTTCTTCGTGTCGTCGAGGTCCACGCGCAACACGTGGCACTTCGAGCGCAGCTCGAAGTTCGGCGCCTGCTTCAGCGCCGGCAGGATGTTCAGGTTCGGCGACGCCTTCGAGTACATGTAGCACGCGTAGCCGCTGCAGTAGCCGCAGAAGTTGCACGGGCCCATCTGCACGCCGTACGGGTTCGTGTATGGGCCCGACGTATTCGCCGACGGCAGCCGGTACGGATGCAGGCCGAGCGACTTGGCCGCATCGAAGAAGCGCTGCGCCGAATAGGTGTTGAGCTGCGCGGGCAGCGGGAAGTTGTCGCTGCGGTTCGCTTCGAACACGTTGCCGTCGCCGACCACCTTGCCGCCGACCTTGTACGCCTGCCCCGACGTGCCGAACACCTTCTCGGCGAAGTCGAAATGCGGCTCGAGCTCGTCGTAGGTCACGCCCGTGTCCTGGATCGTCATCCCTTCCGGGATGAACTTCTTGCCGTAGCGCTCTTCGTAGTGGCTGCGCAGGCGCAGCTCTTCCGGCGTGATCCGGAAATGCACGCCCGACCAGTGCAGCCCCGCGCCGCCGACGCCCTCGCCCGGGAGGAACGCGGCGAGCTGCCGGTACGGCAGCGCGGTGTCCTGCACGCCGTGGCGGATCGACACGGTCGTCTTCGACAGGTCGAGGAACAGCTTCTTGCGGATGTTGTAGGTCAGCTCGTCGATCGTGTTCGGATACGCGCCGTCCGGGTAGGTGTCGCGATACTCGCCGCGCTCGAGCGCGACGACGTTCAGGCCCGCTTCGGTCAGTTCCTTCGCGAGAATCGCGCCGGTCCAGCCGAAGCCGACGATCACCGCATCGACATGCGGCTTTTTATCTGCGGCCATCAGCTGCGCTCCCCGTTGATCGAGACGGGGCCGTACGGGTACGGCTTGCCGTTCTGGTTGACGAAATCCATGAAGTCGGCGCGCGCGCCGGGAAAACCGATCATCTTCCACGCGGCCATGTCGTGATTGCCGCCGTGCACCGGATCGCAGAAATAGCCTTCGCGCGTGTTCTGCAGCAACTGGCCGAAGAACACGGCGGACGGCACGTCGTCGATCTGCGCGTCGCCTTTTTCGAGTGCGCCGAGCACGGTGTCGCGAGTCGGCGCGTCGAGATCGGCGAACACCTTGCCATGGGCCTTTTCGCAATAGCGGTTGACCGCCGCGATGCCGAGCCGGTAGATGTCGCGTGGCACGAGCTTGAGCTGGTAGCCGAGCTCGGGCACGCCCTGCTGGAACGGCCCCTGCATGTACCACGTCGCGCCGTGTGCGTACGGGGTTTCCATCTGGCGGTCGATGAATTCGGGCACACCGGATTCGAGCGCGCCGGGGCCTTCGGCGTCGGCCGGGATCAACCGGTCGACGGCGGCCTGGACGAACGCCCACTCCTTCGCATCGAAGAAGGTCGGCTTGTACGGCGCGCGTTCGGCGCCGACCGACGCGGTGGAGGCATTGCCGGCCGTGGTCGAGGACGACGACGAGCGCAGGTCGCAACCGGCGACCGACGCGATCGGCACGAGCGCGACCGACGTGCGCAGGAAGCGACGACGCGAATTGGGTTTGTCGGGTGGCGTGGACATGGTCGGATGGTGATCGTTGTGGAACGTGGTTCGGGGCGCGCATTCCGCATGCGGAATGCCCGGCACGGCAGCCATGCCGCACGCGGCCGGCCGTCCTGTTCTTGCGGCGTTGCGAACAACCTCGATGCGGGCGCACGCCACGCGCTGCGCGGTGGCGCCGTCATGCTGCCGCGCAGCGCGCCAGTTTCGGCGCGCTGCGGGTTCGACCTCTTCGCGGGTCTGATCATCGGGCCGATACCGGCTTACCGCCCGCATCCGCCCTTCATCGCCATGGCCCTATTCAACTTAGACGCCGCGCTGGCCGACGGCAAGCGCATCGTGCACGACCCTCATTCCGGGCCCGACGACAAACGCCGCGAATTATAAATGGAACCGGTTCCATTGCCAAAGGGTTCGATGCAATTCATTACATCGAAAACCGCAACAATGAGGAAATCGTTTTTTCGGAATGCGCAAGAGCCAGGGCGCGGGTCGCGTCGACGCTCACCAAGGTGGCGCGATGCGCGCGTGGGCTTCGCCTACTCGGCGCTTTCCAACGGGACGCCGCGACGAGCGTCAGGGCTTCGCGCGCTTCAAGCTGGCTGCCGCGCCAGGCGCGACGCGTATCACGACCACAGCATCGACGCGATCGACAACGAGAGCGCCATGCACAGCGGCGAGTAACACAGGCTGTCCATCCGCGCGAAACGCGACCCGCGAACCCGCTTGAAGAAGCCGACGTAGCGGAAATCGCCGACCGCGCGCACCGCGAAGATCAATGCGAGCGCAACGATCGCGAGTGCGATCGCGCCGGGATACAGGTTCGGCCACAGCCAGCCGGCGCGCGACGCCACCGCGCATGCGCCGGCCAGCAACGCCGTCGCGACGGCGAGCGTGCCGAGCATGGTCGGCCGCAGAAGCGGTACCCCGTCCTGTTCCGGAATGGCCGCACGCTTGCCGAGCCGTCCGCCGAACGCCCAGTAGACGTGAACGATTGCGATCGCACAAAGCGTCGGCACGCTGAAATACGCGCCGCTCATCTCGGTAAGGTTCCTTGTCTCATCGTGTCGTGATCCAGCCGGAACGGCTCCGGCAGCACGCGGCTCCGTTCCGCGCAACACGAAACGATACCCAAACCACGTGCCACATGCATTGCGACGTCCGGTCGCAATACGCCATGCCGCGTGCTGCGATGCAGTGCGCGCACCGTCGCACCGGCCGCCGCTTGACTTCCCTCCGGGCACCACTACCCTTTTATTCCAGTACGGCACTCGAACCGTGCATGCGCAGCCGCCGCACACGTGCCGTTCGCCGGCGCGCTCGGGCACGACAACAATGACGACTACCCATGGAGGCGACTCATGCTGATCGGTGTGCCGAAGGAGATCAAGAATCACGAGTACCGCGTCGGCCTCACGCCGGCCGGCACACGCGAACTCACGCGTCATGGCCACGGCGTGCTCGTGCAGCGCGGCGCGGGCACCGCGATCGGCCTGCTCGACGACGACTACACGGCCGCCGGCGCGACATTGTGCGACGACGCGCGCGACGTCTTCGCGCGCGCCGACATGATCATCAAGGTCAAGGAGCCGCAGGCGGCCGAGTGCGCGATGCTGCGGCGCGGACAGATTCTTTATACGTATCTGCATCTCGCGCCCGATCCCCGGCAGGCGGCCGCGCTGGTGAAGTCCGGCGCGGTGTGCATCGCGTACGAGACCGTGACGGGCCCCGGCGGCGGGCTGCCGCTGCTCGCGCCGATGAGCGAGGTCGCGGGACGCATGTCGATCCAGGTCGCGGCGACGCACCTCGAAAGCCCGCGCGGCGGCCGCGGCGTGCTGATGGCCGGCGTGCCCGGCGTGCCGGCCGCGCACGTCGTGGTGCTCGGCGCAGGCGTGGTGGGCACCGGTGCGCTGCAGATGGCGGTCGGCCTCGGCGCACGCGTCACCGTGCTCGACACGAACGTGGGCCGGCTGCGCCAGCTCGACCTGGTCTTCGCGAACCGGATCACGACCGTCTGCTCGAACGCGCACACGATCGACGAAGCCGTGCGCGACGCCGACGTCGTGATCGGCGCGGTGCTCGTGCCGGGCGCGTCGGCGCCGCGGCTCGTCACGCGCGACATGATCGCGACGATGCGCACGGGTGCCGTCGTCGTCGACGTCGCGATCGACCAGGGCGGCTGCTTCGAGACATCGCATGCAACGACACATGCGCAGCCGACCTTCGTCGTCGACGGCGTCGTGCACTACTGCGTCGCGAACATGCCCGGCGCGGTCGCGCGCACTTCGACGTTCGCGTTGAACAACGCGACGCTCGGCCATGCGCTCGCGCTCGCCGACAAGGGCTGGAAACGCGCGATGGCCGACGATCCGCATCTGCGCGCGGGCCTGAACGTGTGCGACGGCCGCATCACCCACGAGGCCGTCGCGATGGCGCTCGGCCTGCCGTACGTACCGGCGGAAGACGTGCTGGCCTAACTTCGGCGCGCGGCATCACGCCGCCCTTCGGGCGGCAGCGCGTCGACGCGCAGCTGTTCGAGCGACTCGACGTGCAGTGCGTCATGCAGCGTCTTGACTCGTTTCGCGCCGAGCCCCGGCACGTTGAGCAGTTCGACGATCGCGCCCGGCAGCGCATGGCGCAGCGTTTGCTGCAGTTCGCAGGTGCCGGTCGAGGTGATCTCGGGCAGCTTCACCGCGAGATCGGCACCGATCGATGGAATCCGGCCGAGATCGCCGCCGTTCGCGAGCATCGCCGGAATGTCGCGTCCGCAATCGGCAATCGTCCGTGCCGCGTTGCGATAGGCGCGCGCCCTGAATGGGTTGGCGCCCTGGATCGCGAGCATATCGGCGATTTCGGCGAAGACGGACGCACACTCGGCATTGTGGATCGGCATGGTCGGCGTGGCGCCCTCCACGTGAACGGCGCCGTGCGCTGGTGCACCGGCCTCTGCCCGCCCGGCGCCGCCTGTCGACGACGGCGGGCGCGCGTTGGTCATCCTGCACCGATTGCCCGTGTCATGTCGCGCGAGCGATGCGGCCTGCGCGGCTCCTGCGCCGATACATCCGAGCATCAGAGCGATGCGCGCGGTGTCGTCGCGTAGCGCCGCTCGTACAGGGACTGGCAATGCGTGCAACGCTCGGCAGTCGGGCGCGCGAGCAGCCGCTCGTAGCCGACCGGCGCATCGCAATCGATGCATTCGCCGTAGCTGCCGTCGCGCATGCGCTGCTGCGCGCGCCCGATCGCACGCAACTCGGCCAGCTTCATCCCGATCAGCGCGTGATCCATGTCGACGAACAGATCGGCGTTCGCCTCGTCGCCCTCGTCGGGTGCCGCGCCGGCGAGCTCTGCATAGGACTCCGACGCGCGCTGGTCCTCGCTCGTGCGGATGTTCGCCCGCAACGCCTGCTCGCTCTCGGTCAGCCGCCGCTGCAGCGTCCGCCGTTGTTCTTGATCGAGCGCCATCGCCGTCTCTCCTTTTCCGGGTTCCGCGCAAAGCGCATGCGGCGCGCGGTTGTCGCGCCGGTACGCGGCGGGCCGGAACGCCCGGCTCGCCGCGCCCGGATGCGCGCCCGGCCACACGAAGCGCCGGACGCATTCGACGCAGCATAAACCCAATGCACACGCATGTGTTGACCGTCGTCAGCGCCCGCACCATGCGCGCGAAAAACCGGGGACCGACGCGATAATCCCGCACGCCCGCATTCGTCTGACGCAGCCGCCGTTGAGGTCGATCAATCCCCTGTAAAAAGTTGCGACATAGATTGAAGGCATGCGCGGTGAATCCGCGGCTTTCCGGGAGAACGTCATGTTGTTCGGCGTCGTCATCTGGGTGGCCCTTGCGGCCCTGTTCCCGACGATGGTCGTGCCGACGATCCAGCACGCCATCCAGCCGTCGAGCGCGCAAGCCGCGCCCGCCGCCAGCCCCGCCGTCACGCCCGCCGCGTCACCGGCCGCTCAGCGGCCGTCGGACGGTTGACGCGCAGTTTCAGGTGCGCCGTTGCGGGGACCATCGCATCGACGACGAAAGCACCGCGCATGATACTTCGTAATCCTGTTCATCAGAATGCGTTGCGCCCGACGAAGCCGCGAACGACCGTCATCAGGATGATCTTCATGTCGAACCAGAAGCTCCAGTTCTGCATGTAGAACAGGTCGAACTTCACACGCGCGGCCATCGCCTCGACCTTGCGCGTCTCGCCGCGATAGCCGTTCACCTGCGCCCATCCCGTGATCCCCGGCCGTACGCGATATCGATACATGTAGCAGTCGACCAGTTGCCGGTAGAAGTCGTCGTGTTCGATCGCATGCGGACGCGGGCCGACCACCGACATCTGGCCGAACAACACGTTGAAGAACTGGGGCAGCTCGTCGAGCGACGTGCGCCGCAGGAACGCGCCGACAGGCGTGATGCGCGCGTCGTTGCGCGATGCCTGCCGCACGACACCGGGCTGTGCCCGATGCACGCGCATCGTCCTGAACTTGAGGATGTGAAACTCGCGGCCGTCGGCACCCTTGCGGCGCTGCCTGAACAAGACGGGCCCCGGTGACGACACCTTCACGGCGATCGCCAGCACCGCAAGCAGCGGCAGCAACGGGATCAGCACCGCGACCGCGAACATCCGGTCGAACGCGAACTTCGCCCACAGTTCCGGCGCGGAACGCGGCGTGGTCGCGAGGTTGATCGCCGGCATGCCGAGCACATCGGTCGCGGATCGCTCGACGACCGCCATCTGCCGCACGTCCGGCAACAGTCGCAACTCGACGAACTCGTCGCGCAATTCGCGCACGATGCGCTGAATGCGCGACTCGTGCGACATCGGCAGCGTGAGCCACACTTCGTCGATCTCGCCGCCGCGGATCATGCGCCGCAGCGCGACCCAGTCGCCGATCACCGGCACGCCGCCGATTCCGTCTGCGGCTGCCGAGGGCGGCGCATCGTCGTCGAATACGCAGGCCGCCGCGAACGGGCCCGCAGGCTCGCGCTGCATGCGCTCGATCGCCACTCGTCCGTAAGCGGTCGCGCCGACGATCGCGACCCGCCGCTGCCGCGCGCGCGGATCGCCCCGCTCGATCGCCAGCGCGCACAGTGCCAGCCTGCCGAGCAGCAGTACCGCGTCGCTGGACAGCACCGTCCGCGCAATCCAGCGCGTCGTGACCGTGCCGCCGCGGTTCATGATCCACATCGTGCCGGCCACCGTCAGCATGCCCACGCACACGACGGCGATCATCGTGCGCGTCAGCACGGATCCGCTGTCATGCGACGATGCCGCGCCGCGCGACAAGCGCACACTGCGCGGCAACAGCGCGACCGTCAACGCGCACAGCAATGCAATCGCGCCGCGCTGTGCGTCCGACAGATCGCGCCATGCGAGTCCCATCACCGCCTGCGCGGTGAGCCCGCCTGTCAGCACGAGCGCGGCATCGGCCGCGGCGATCGCGGCGCGCCGTATCGTGTTCGTTCCACCCGCCATCGCATGCATCGTCACGCACCGTGCGCAGGGAATCCGCCGTGCACATCGTGCCTGCGCGATCGCACCGGCATCGATCGCGCGCCGTCGCGCGTGCCGAGCAGCCGGCGATAGTCCGCACGAATCAGCTCGTAGCACTCGCACGCCTGGCGCTCGAGGCTGTCGCGATCGAGCACCGTGATGCGGCCGCGACGCTGACGAATCAGCCCGGCTTCCTGCAGGTTGCCGGCTGCTTCCGTCACACCTTCGCGACGCACGCCGAGCATGTTCGCGATCGTCTGCTGCGTGACGGCCAGTTCGTCGCCGTCGATCCGGTCATGCGCGAGCAGCAGCCAGCGACTCAACTGCTCGCTGACCGAGTGATGGCGGTTGCACAACGCGCTGCGCGAAATCTGCGCCATCGTCGCCTGGCAGTAGTTCAGCAACAGCCGATACGTCGCCGGCGAACGTTCGAATTCCGCGCGCATCACGCAGGCCGGCACGCGGTAGGCCATCCCGCCGATACGGACTTCGACGCGGTTCGATACCGATGTGCCGCCGACGAGCGTCGCCAGGCCAACCACGCCTTCGCGGCCGACCACGGCGACTTCGACCATCGCTCCGTCTTCCATCAGGTGCTGAACCGACATCATGGCGGTCGTCGGGAAATGCAGGTGGCGCATCGGTTCCCCGACACGGTCAAGCATGCCGGCCTTGATCCTGACCAGTTCGAGGTGCGGTGCGATGGCACGGATGCTGTCCTCCGGGAGGGCATCGAGGATGGCATTCGCCGAGTAGCTCGAGTGAAGATGAAGCATGTCTGTATCCCATTTGTCGTCCGCGCCGCATGCAGCCGCTTCAGCGGAACTCGTTATCGTGATGCGCGTCCTGGCGGCGACCCGGGTTGCGGCCCACAACCCTCCACCCAATCGACCTTCGGCTTCACGCCGCCGGATCGAATCGGGCGTCCCGTTTCGATGCGCCCATCTCAATAAGCGATTTACGTGCCAATACCCGCTTCATCCTTAATATATAAATGACCCGCGATTCAGCGCCTCTTATAACCAACTGAAAACCGCAAAAAAGCGTCTCATTTTCGGACACCCCCTGCCGCAGCGGACACAGCAGGCGATTCGACTGATCAATGACCACCGAGCGCGCGGCGGCGCCTGCAGCGGCGCGCGAAGCTTGTCGTTCAAATACTTACGAGCCCTTTTCAATTGTTTCCGTGATGTCTCGCACGGCGCCCGGGCGGCCCACGGCACCTCGAATGATCGTTTGAAACTGTCTCAAATATGAAGCGGCATATTAATTTCCGACTGTGTGATCTAGCGCACACAACCACTGTAATGCCATGATTCAATTGATCAATTAATAACTACAATCTCGATTGTCAAATAATGTTCGATGCATCCTGAATTTTTTACATGCATGGCCCGCGTCGCTTCTCCATTGATTCCAGATCGACGTCGAATTCTTGACCTATCCGTCGATCCATATCAATGCGATTAACTCGCGAAAACACGATCTTCAAATCCACACAACATTTTCATTTATCCGAAAACGTCAAACTTTGTGAAATGACGTAGTGCGCAATTTATCAAATCCAATTGCGTGCTAGCCTTTTCCCGCCATCGTCATTCGAATTTCGACGAATACAAATCCGCACGCGCGTGCTAAATCCCCGGGGATGCCGCATCGCGACGTGTGACCGCCCCCCCCTACGAGGATGCGCCGTGACCCAACAGGCCAATGACGCCGTCGCCCACGCGAACGGCATGATCGAGCTCTCCCACAGCTTTGACGCCAACCGGTTTCTCGCGGCCCTCGACCGCGAGGAACGCGCCACGCTGATTGCCAATCTTCAGCTCGTTCACCTGAAATCGGGCCAGGTGCTGTGCGAGCCCGGCGAAATGCTCACCGCGGTTTACCTGCCCGTCACGACGGCGATTTCGCTGCAATACGTGTCATCCGGCGGCATGACGCTGGAAGTTGCCGAGATCGGCAGCGAAAGCGTCGTATGCGACGACGTGATCGGCGGCAGCGGCCGGATGCCGTGCCGTGCCGTCGCATGCCGCGACGGCTTCGTCTACCGGCTGGACCGACGCATCTTCGCCGCCGCTTTCGATGCGTCGCCGGTGATTCGCCATCTGGTGTTTGTCTGCGTGCGGCTGCTGATGGCCCAGGTATCGCAGATCACGTTCTGCAGCCGTCATCACGTGCTCAAACATCAGTTATGCAGATGGTTCCTGCTTGCCTACGACCGGTCGCGCAGCATCGAGATCCAGGTCACCCACAGCATGCTCGCGCAGATGCTCGGCGTGCGGCGCGAGACGGTCACGGACGCAGCCGGCGAGATTCAGAAACTTGGCCTGATTCGACAGTTCCGGAGCTCGATCGAGCTTGCCGATCTTGCGGGCCTCGAGAAAATGTCGTGCGGCTGCCGCGCGATCGTGCGTGACGAAATGAAGCGCATCCTGTCGGCCGACTCGAGCGTGACCGCCGCGGCACGCGCGTGATGCGCACGGCGTTTCGGCGCACGCGTGCGATCCGAGTCAGCCGATTGTAGGGTGGCGTACAGAACGGCGTGCTTGCGAATGGTCTACTGATGCCGGACTGCCGGGGGGATGTCAGCGCGCTGCGCGCGTCCGCCCGTGCGGACGACATCACACACGCCGGAGCAGCACGTGAAAAACGAAATCAGAACCATCCTCAAGCACGTTGCCCACCTCGAAGCCGCAATCGATTCGATCGGTGACGGGGACGACCTCTACGAAGCGGGACTCTCGTCGCTCGACACGATCCAGCTTATGCTCGCGATCGAGAAGCAGTTCAACATCGAGATTCCCGACGAGATGCTGAACCGCAATCTGTTCCGCAGCATCGACGCGCTCGCGGACACGGTCGCGACGCTGCAACGCTCCGAGCATTCCGCATGAGCGCGCTGCTTCCCGAACTCGCGGCCGACGATGATGCACGCCGGCTCGACGAGGCCGCGCGCGCGGTCGCGCAAATCGCCGCCCAGCATGCGGATGCGGTTGATCGCGACGCGCGCTGCCCCGTCGAAGCGATCGAGGCCATGCGCGCGCGCCGCCTGCTGAGCGCAATGGTCCCGACCCGGCTTGGCGGTGCCGGCGCGTCGCTGGCCGACATCGCATCGGCATGCTCGATCCTCGGCGAGGCCTGCGCATCGTCGGCGATGGTGTTCGCGATGCACCAGATCCAGGTCGCTTGCATCGTCAATCACGCTGCCGACCAGGGCTGGCACAAGTTGTTCCTGCAGCAGCTCGTGCGCCATCAGTGGCTACTCGCGTCGGCGACGTCGGAAGACGGCGTCGGCGGCAACCTGCGCGCGAGCCAGTGCGCGCTCGAGACCAACGGCGGCGAAATCCGGCTGCACAAATCCGCGCCGACGATCTCGTACGGCGACTATGCGGACGGTATCCTCGCGACCGCGCGGCGCGACGCCGACGCGCCTGCGTCCGAGCAGGTGCTCGTCACCCTGCTGCGCGACGGCTATACGCTCACGCGCCGCGGCGAATGGGACACGCTCGGCATGCGCGGAACGTGCAGCAACGGCTTCGTGCTCGACGCACACGGCGCGACCGAGCAATGCCTGCCCGTACCGTTCGCGCAGATCGCCGAACAGACGATGGTGCCGGTTTCGCACATCCTGTGGGCGGCGGTGTGGATCGGCGTGGCCGGCGATGCGTTCCATCGCGCGCATCAGTTCTTTCGCGCGCAGGCGCGCCAGACTGACGGCGCGCCGTCGCCCGCATCGCGGCGCATCACCGAATCGCTTGCGCTGATGCAGGCAATGCAGGCACGCGTCGACAACGTACTGCGCCTCTATGCCAGCGCGTCGCCCCGCTCGTGGTCGGCCGGCATGGCCTGGGCTGCCGAGATCAACACGCTGAAGACCTATGTGTCGTCGACCGCGCTGGAAGTCGCCCAGCAGGCAATGATGATCTGCGGGATGGCCGGCTACAAGCACGGCACGCCGTTCAGCATCGGCCGCCATCTGCGCGACCTGCACGCGGCGCCGCTGATGATCAGCAACGACCGCATTGCCGCCAATACCGCGAGCTTGCTGCTCGCATTGCGTCCCGCGACGCTGGAGATCCATTCGTGAACGACCGCCTGTCCGTGCCCTCCGCCGCCATCCCGTCCGACGCGCCGCTCGACCGCGCGGGCGTCAACCCCCTGCGCGACGAGCTGATCGACGCGGGCCTGCTCGTGTCGACCGGCATCCAGGGCCTGTTCGGCCGCAGCGAACGGTTCGAGCGCGTCGTCGAAGCGCTCGACGCCTTCGTCACGCGCCTCGGCGACGACCAGCAGGCCGAAGTGCTGCGCTTCCCGCCCGCGATGAGCCGCACCGAATTCGAGCGCAGCGAATACATGAAGAGCTTCCCGCAACTCGCGGGCAGCGTGCACGCGTTCTGCGGCGACGAACAGCGTCACCAGCGCGTGCTGCAGTGCCTCGACCGCGGCGAGGACTGGACCGAAAGCCAGAAGCCGACTTACGTCGTGATGACGCCGGCCGCCTGCTACCCGGTCTATCCGGTCGTCGCGCGTGCGGGTGCGCTGCCTGACGACGGCCGCATCGTCGACGTGTTTTCGTATTGCTTCCGCCATGAGCCGTCGCTCGACCCGACCCGCATGCAGCTGTTCCGGATGCGTGAATACGTGCGGATCGGCACGCCCGAGCAGATCGTCGCGTTCCGCGCGACGTGGATGGAGCGCGGCACGCGGATGATCGAGGCGCTGCGCCTGCCGAACGCGATCGATCTCGCGAACGATCCGTTCTTCGGGCGCGGCGGCAAGATCGTCGCGAACAGCCAGCGCGAGCAGAACCTGAAGTTCGAGCTTCTGATCCCGATCGAGCACGACGATCGCCAGACCGCGTGCCTGAGCTTCAACTACCACATGGATCACTTCGGGTTGCTGTGGGACATCCGCACCGCCACGGGCGACGTCGCGCACACGGGCTGCGTCGGCTTCGGCCTCGAGCGGCTGACGCTCGCGCTGTTCCGTCATCATGGTTTCGACATCGACGCATGGCCGGCCGACGTTCGCGACGTGCTGTGGGGTACGCGATGAAATTCGTGTCCCGCGCCGGCGAGGATGCGTCGTTCGAGGACGTGCGCCACCGCGCACGCCACTACCGGCCGCACCCGCTGCACAGTCAGGAGATGGTCTGGAAGCAGACCAACTGCTACGTCGACATGTGGCTCGAGGTGCTCCGGTGGTGGGGCCTCAATCCGTACGCGGCACTGCCGTTTACGATCGCACTCGATTTCGAGGGCGACCAGTTCACGTTCTTCAAGTTTCCGCACGACGAACTGGAGCGGCTTTACGGAATCGTCGTGCAGGAACACTCCATCTACGAGCCGCTCGACCAGCACATCGAGACGCAGGTCGCGCGCGGTCACCTGATGATCGTCGAAGTCGACGCGTGGTTCCTGCCGGACACGCGCGGCAGCAGCTACCGCACGCAGCATACGAAGACGACGATCGGTATCGACGCGATCGATCGCACGCGCCGCCAGATCGGCTACTTTCACAACAGCGGCTATTACGTGGCCGAGGATATCGACTACGACGGCCTCGTCGGCGGCAGTTCGCCGATGCCGCTGCCGCCGTACGTCGAGTGCGCGAAGCGGCGTTTCGCGCCGCTCGACGAGCGCGCACTGTGCGAAGCCTCGCTCGCGTCGCTGCAGCGCCATCTGCGCCGCCTGCCGGTCGTCAATCCGGTCACGATGTTCCGGCGCCAGTTGCAGATCGATGCGAAATCACTCGCCGACTCGCCGCTCGAACGGTTCCACGCGTACTCGTTCAATTCGGTGCGGCAACTCGGCGCGAACTTCGAACTGTTCGGCCACTACGCGCGCTGGCTGCAGGCAAGTGGCTGCATCGGACCATTCGCCGAGATTCGCATCGCCTGCGACCGCATCGCGTCCGAGGCGATGGTGCTTGAGTTCCGGCTGGCGCGGGCCTGCGCGCGCGGCAAGGAGGAGCGCGGCGACGCGACGCTCGAAGCGATCGAAGCGGCTTACGCCGACCTGATCGACTGCGCGCGGCAGATCACCCCGCCGCTTCAGCACGGGGCACCCGTTCGTCGCGACGCGGCCCCCGTGCTGTCGATGCGGTGAAGCGCGCCCCCGCCGCGCTCGCGTGGTCGATGCGCGCCACGGCCGCGGGCGCCGCGCGCGGGCCACGCGATCTTCCCGCCGACGGCTGGGTCCCCGCCCCCGTCCCCGGCACGGTCGCGCAAGCGCTCGCGCTGGCCGGACGGCCCGACGACACGGCGTCGCTGGACGAGCGCGACCACTGGTATCGCGTCGAACTGCATGGACACGGGCCGCGCGTGTTGCGCTTTCACGGCCTCGCGACACTCGCCGAAGCCTGGCTCGACGACACGCCGATCCTGCGCTCGGACAGCATGTTCGTCGCGCACGACGTGCCCGTGTCGCTCGACGGCACGCACCGGCTGATCGTCTGCTTCCGCGCCCTCGCGCCGCACCTGCGCGACGTGCGCGCACCGCGCCGTGCACGCTGGCGCACGCGACTGGCCGAGCCGGCGACGCTGCGCACCGTGCGCACGTCGCTGCTCGGGCACATGCCCGGCTGGTTTCCGCGCTGCGTGCCGACCGGACCGTGGCGGCCCGTCGACGTGCTCGATCCGGCGCACGGCCCCGTTCTCGTTCATTGCGACCTGCATGCGCGCATCGATGGCGACACCGGCTGGCTCGATGCGGAACTCGCGTTCGCCGGACCGCTGCCCGACGCGTTCACGGCGCGGCTGTCGTGCGGCGAGCATCTCGCGACGCTCGAGCGCAGCGGCGTCAACCGCCTGCAGGCAACCGTTGCGGTGCCGAACGTGCGCCGCTGGTGGCCGCACACGCACGGCGAACCGGTGCTCTATGACGTCGCATTACACATCGGCGCCGACCGACGGCCGCTCGGCGCGACAGGTTTTCGCACGATAGAGCAGGACGCGGGCGACGACGGCAAAGGGTTCGGCGTGCGCGTGAACGGTGTGCGCGTGTTCGCGCGCGGTGCCTGCTGGAGCAGCGCTGCGCCGCTCGCACTGCACGCGGACGACGCAACCTATGGCCGGCTGCTCGGACACGCGCGCGACGCAGGCTTCAACATGATTCGCGTCGGCGGAACGATGGCGTACGAGGCCGACGCATTCCACGCGTGGTGCGACCGGCTCGGCCTGCTGGTCTGGCAGGACTTCATGTTCGCGAACTTCGACTACGCGCTCGACGATCGCGCGTTCGCGGACGCCGTCGATCGCGAAGTCGAACAGTTCCTCACGCGCCACCGCGCATCGCCATCGCTCGCGGTGCTGTGCGGCGGCAGCGAGATCGCGCAGCAGGCCGCGATGTCGGGGCTCGGGCCGAAACAGCGCTTCCTCGAACTGACCGCCGAGCGCCTCGCCAGCCATGTGGCGGCGCGACGGCCCGACACGCTTTACGTCCCCGACTCGCCCGACGGCGGCGTGCTGCCGTTCATGCCGCGCGAACGCGTGTCGCACTACTATGGCGTCGGCGCGTACCTTCGCCCGCTCGACGACGCGCGTCGCGCCGACGTGCGCTTCGCAAGCGAATGCCTCGCGTTCGCGAACGTGCCGTGCGATGCGATGCTCGCAAGCCTCGGCTGGCCGGGTGTTCACGAGCCGCGCTGGAAAGCGGCCGTGCCGCGCGATCCCGGCACGTCGTGGGATTTCGACGACATTCGCGATCACTATCTGCAGACGTTGTACGACGTGGCACCCGACCGCCTGCGGCGCGAGGACCCGTCGCGTTACTTCGAGCTGTCGCGCGCGGTGATCGCGGACCTGATGCGCGACACGTTCTCGGAATGGCGGCGCACCGGCTCACGCTGCGCGGGCGCGCTCGTCTGGCAGTTCCAGGACGTGATGGCCGGCGCCGGATGGGGCATGCTCGATGCGACGCATCGGCCGAAATCGGCATGGTATGCGCTGCGCCAGGTACTTCAACCGGTGCAGATCCTGCTCGTCGACGAAGGGCTGAACGGGCTCGACGTGCACGTGATCAACGAGCGGCCGGCGCCGCTGTCGGCAGCCGTCGAGCTGGTCGCGCTGCGCGACGGCCGCACGCCGGTCGCGCGGGCCGGCGGGCCGCTGCGGATCGCCGCGCACGGCACAGTGCGGCTCGATTCGGCCGAATTGCTCGGCCGCTTCTTCGACTGGACCTACGCGTATCGCTTCGGCCCGTGCGAGCACGATACCGTCGTCGCGACGCTGCGCGCCGAAGACGGCACGCTGCTGTCGCAGGCCTTCTACTTCCCGTCCCGCACGCACCCGGCCGTGTTCGCCCGCCGCGAACCCGGCATCGAGGCATGCGTGTCGCGCACCGGCGACACGTGGCACGTCGACATCGATACGCGCCACGTCGCGCGTCACGTGCAGATCGACGCACCGGGCTTCGTGCCGCGCGACGACTGGTTCGATCTCGCGCCCGGCACGCCGGCACGCGTCGCGCTCGTGCCGCAGGATAACGCCGGCGACCATCCAGCCGCTGGCGCGCCACCGACCGTCGAGATCCGCGCGGTCAACGCCGCACGAACCGTGCGCGCCGCGTTGGCCGACTGACACGACCGGGACCGCACACACGGTCGCACGGCCGCGCCGCACACGTCAGTCCGACGATCCCGTGCCGCGCGGCCGCTCGATTCCGTACGCTTCCATCCAGCGATAGAGTGTTGCACGCGACACACCGAGCTCGCGCGCGGAAGCGGCGACGCGTCCGCGCGTGCGCAGCAGCGCGGATTCGATCGCTTCACGTTCGATCGACTTGCGGATGTCGGCAACGGACGGCGACGCCGCATCGAGACAGTATTCGAGCTCGAGATCCTGCGCGGTGATCAGGCGCCCTTCCGTCATCACGACCGCTCGCCGCACGCGGTTGATCAGTTCGCGGACATTGCCCGGCCAGTCGTGCTTGTAGAGCGCCGTGATCGCATCCGTCGAGAAGCCGCGCACGCGATGGCGCGCGTCGCCGCGAAAGCGTTCCAGCATGTGATGCGCGAGCAGCTCGATGTCCTTGCCGCGCGCACGCAGCGGCGGCTGATCGATGCGCATCACGCAAAGACGGTGGAACAAGTCCGCGCGGAAACGCCCTTCTTCCATCGCTTCGCGCAGGTCGACGTGGGTCGCGGAGACGATCCGCACGTCGACCGGCACCGGATCGCTGCCGCCGAGGCGATGAATCGCGCCCTCCTGCAGGAAGCGCAGCAGGCTCGCCTGGCTCTCGTGCGGCAGGTCGCCGATTTCGTCGAGCAGCAGCGTGCCGCCGTTCGCGGCCTCGACGTAGCCGATCCTGCGTGCGTTCGCGCCGGTAAACGCGCCGCGCTCGTAGCCGAACAGTTCCGATTGCAGCAGGTGGGGCGGGATCGCACCGCAGTTGACCGCGACGAACGGGCCGTTTCGCCGTTCCGAATGACGATGGATTGCGGCAGCCGTGAGCTCCTTGCCGGTTCCCGTTTCGCCGAACACGAACACCGGTGCGTCGGTGCGCGCGAAGCGCCGAACGGTATCGAACAGCCGCAGCATCGCGCTACAGGTGCCGACGATGCCGTGCTCCCGCGATTCGAGCGCTTCGCGATCGCGCGCGAACAGGCATTCCATCCCGTACGCATGGCCGACCGTATCGGCAATTCTCTGGTGCGACGCGGGTAACGTGATGTAGTCGAAGCAATAGTCGCGCAACAGTGCGCGCACGTTCGGCGAGGCAGTCTGGCCGGTTTCGACGAGCGCGACCCATACGACATCGCGCATCGACGCGCAGGTCGACGCGATGCTGCCGATCGCGTCGGCGTGGCCGCCGCTCAGGTCGAGGATGCCGCAGGTGATTTGGCCGGTGGTGTCGCGCAATTCATTTGCGTGCGCAACGACCGTCACTTTCCAGTCGCGCCGAGCAAGCTCCTTGCGCAGCATGACGGACGGCGACTGGGTCCAGTAAATCAGAGGACGCTGCCCGGTAGTCCTCCCCCCGCCTGCGCTTTTATCGCGCGCTATTGGCATATTCATAATGAACCGTCACTTTCTCCACTCCGCGAATCGTTCGCGTGCGCTGCGGTCGGCGGCACATGGCCGCCTGTCCGCACTGCGTTTCCGCAGTTTTGGCGAAGATCGAAACTGCACACGGCGAGGGCCCCCGGAGGTCGAGCCGGATGTCATCCGGCCTCGTTGTCATCGAACTCGAAGGGAACGCACGGCCACGGGAGCCGAGGCGTTCCGGCTTTCACGCGACGCGCCGTCAGGCGGAGCACGTCGGCAAACGGAAATTCCGTCCGCATTTGCGTCGCGTCGTACACGACAGTCGCGCCCGATGCTGAACCGGATAGCCGCCAACCCGCTTTCGGAATGGTGGCCTCACTTCATCTGCTCCTGAATTTACACCCCGTATCGAGATGGCCTTGTTACCAAAAGATAAATAACAATTCAGGCCATTACGCTGCCGCTCCGCCGGCGCGGCGCGCATTTAGCGACTCAGATTTGATTATCTACGACCATTCCTGTCAATCAGTGGCAAATCCCACTTTTCCGCAAGATCAGTGCCTCCCATTGCCCGCGATTCTCGCCTGAATCGCACAAAAAGTCGGGGCAACATGTTTCGTGCGTCGGTAATCGCGCGTCCAGCGCGACGCCAGCGTGACACATCGAACGCGGGTGAACCGGGCGTGCCCGTTACAACATCGTAACGAAGCGGCCGGCCGGATCGTCCGTCTCCTGTCGCGATGCAGCATGACGTCAATGCCTATCGCGTCATCTCCGGTCGCTGCCGGCATGGCGATGCGACAGGCTCCGCGCTGGGGAAAGCCCGCGCGCAGCGCCAAAGCGTCGGGCACGAGAAATGGCAAGTATGCGCGTGTTGGCCGGCGGGACGAAATGATCGCGGCCACATGAAGGACGCGCGCGCCGCGAGGAAATCGGCGATGGGGTAGACGGTGGTGTGCGAACGACAGCCGATCGCGATGCGCGACCTGCCCGCCGTGAACGATCGCAATCTTCAAGTGCGGCCCCCCGTCCTTCGATCTCGTTCGATACGGACGACCTCGTTGCGCATTTCGCAGCGGGCCGTCACGACGCGTCAATTATGGGAAAGCCGCCATACGTCCACCGTGTGCTACCGCACACTGCCCCGTTCGCGGCACGCGGCCCGTTTCGCGGCATCGGCCAGTAACGGGAGCGTGAGTACGCTTTCGAACAGACCGCCGCGCGCCGCATCCGCATCATGAATATCGTCGGCCCGCACACAACGAACGCGTTCGTGCAGCCCGACGTGCTGAAGGCTTCACACGAGGACGGCATCATGGAATGGCATTGTTGTGAATTCGAACATCTGAGCGCCATCGATCTTTACGCGATCCTGCGCTCGCGAAACGCGGTGCTGGTCGTCGAGGACGCGCACACGCATCTCGACATCGACGGCAAGGATGCGCACGCGCTGCACGTGTTCGCGTGCATGCACCGGGGCGACACGACGGAAGTCGTCGCCTACGCCCGCGTGCTCCCCGGCGACGACGCCGATCCGGACGTCGTGATCGACAAGGTACTGACGAGCGAGGCATGTCGCGACGACCGCACCCTCGAGCAACTGATGCAGCGCGCGCTCACGGCCGCGCAAGCCGCCTGGCCCGACGTGTCCGTGCGCACGCACGTGCCCGCACAGCGCCAGGCTTTCTACAAGCGTTTCGGATTCCGCAAGGCCTACGGCCCCTATCTCGAACAGGGCGCGCCGTTCGTCGGTCTCGTCCGGCCGGCAGGCCGCGCCGCCGGCGCGCTGCGTCAGCTCCTGTCGCGGACCCTCGCCGCGCCGCGATCGCGAGACGAGGACGCGCGCGTCGACGGCTGCGCACACAACCGGCTGTCCGCCGATACCGGAGTCAATCGATGAGCGCCATCCTTCGCCAGGTTCCCGAACCGGAGCTGCCCTGCATCTTGCCCGTCATTCTCGCCGGCGGTTCGGGCACGCGCCTCTGGCCGCTGTCGCGAGAGCAGTATCCGAAACAGTTGATCGAGCTGACCTCGAACGAATCGCCGCTGTCGTCGACCGCGCGCCGCCTGAACGGCATCGCGAGCGCGGCACTCGGCGACACGCTGCTGTTGGTATGCGGCGAACAGCATCGCATCATGAGCGCCGCTCAGGTGCTCGGGCGCGCGGCGCCTCCCCGTATCCTGCTCGAACCGGCCGCGCGCAATACGGCACCTGCGCTGACGCTCGCGGCGCTCGACGCCAGCGCGCTTGCGCACGACCCCATCCTCGTGGTCATGCCGGCCGATCACGTGATCGGCGACGTCGCCGCATTCCAGGAAACCATCGGACGCGCGGCGCGCTACGCACAGGAAGGCGCGATCGTCACCCTCGGCGTGCTGCCGCGCCGCGCGGAAACCGGCTACGGGTACATCCAGGTCGGCGAACCGCGCGCCGGTCGCCTCGGCGGACAAGGCGGCTATGCAATCGGGCGGTTCGTCGAGAAACCCAACGCCGCACTCGCAGAACGCTACCTGCATTCGGGCGATTATTGGTGGAACAGCGGGATTTTCATCACGCGCGCATCGATCTGGCTGAAGGCGATCCGCGCGCTCGCACCCGACATCCACGCGGCCTGCGACGCGGCATGGCGCGCGGGCACCGCCGAGGACCCGTTCTTCCGAATCGACGCGGCGGCTTTCGACGCCTGTCCGTCCGACTCGATCGACTATGCGGTCATGGAACGCCTCGCGCAGAGCCCCGAGCTCGGCATCGAAGGCATCGTGGTCCCGCTTTCCGCGGGCTGGTCGGACGTCGGTACCTGGGATGCGATCTGGGAAATCATGCCGAAGGACGATCAGGGCAACGTCGCGCGCGGCCCGATCGTATTAGAGGATACGCAGGACAGTCTCGTGCGCTCGGAAGGCCGGCTGATCGCGTGCATCGGGATGAAGGACGTCGTCGTGATCGAGACGCCCGATGCGGTGCTGGTTGCGAACAAGCACGACGTGCAGCGCGTGAAGAACATCGTCGCGCGCCTGAAGACCGAACAGCGCCCGCAGGCAAGCGAACACCGCAAGGTGCAGCGGCCGTGGGGACACTACGATTCGATCGATCTCGGCGAGCGGTTCCAGGTGAAGCGGATCGTCGTCGAGCCCGGCAAGCGGCTGTCGCTGCAGATGCACTATCACCGTGCCGAGCACTGGATCGTCGTGCGCGGAACCGCGAAAGTCACGCGCGGCGACGAAACCTTTCTGCTCAGCGAGAACGAATCGACCTACATCGCCGTCGGCGAGGTTCACCGTCTCGAGAATCCCGGCCGGATTCCGCTCGAGATCATCGAGGTGCAGTCGGGCGACTATCTCGGCGAAGACGATATCGTGCGGTTCGACGATCAGTATGGGCGGCCGGTTGTCGAGACCGTGCCGCAGCGCGCGTCGCTCGCCTCGCGCGAACCGGACGAGGAAGTCGCGGAACGCGACGTGATCCGATAGGCGGATGCGGATCGCGGCGGCGCGCGCGACGATGACGGGCGCCGCCGCGCGGACGAGCGGCGGCGGTCCGTTCACCGCGTGTCGCCGCAAACCGGCGGCCCACGCGACGCACCGTCAGTCGATTCCGCCTTGCGACCAGCGCGCCTGCCTGACTGACTCCCGCACGCGCGGCAACAACGACGTATCCGCGCCGACCGCGTCACCGGCGGCCGACGGTGACTGAAGCACGGCTGAACACGGCGCGCCCTTCGCTCGCCCTCCCGATGCCGTCGCCGGCCGGCCGGCCGCGCAATCGTGCGCAGGGTCGATCCGGACCGCCATTCCGCCGATCTCCGACAGTTGGTTGTCCGCAATACGTATGCCAGACACGTTTCCCCACAGACGAATGCCGTCGAATCGCGCATGCGATACGCGGTTGCCGATCACGGTGACGCGCGACACCGAACCCGACCAGGTGCTGACCTCGATCGCCGCCTGCTGTGTAATCGGGCGCGAATCGGGCCGACCCGTCGCGGTCTGGATATCCGCGATCGAGTTGCGCTCGATGCGAATGTCGGACGAGCCGGCGGTGCGGTTGCTGTCTTCCTGCGCGACGAGAATCCCCGAGCTCACCTGGACGTTGCGCACGATGTTGTTCGAGATGGTGACGTTCGCACCGCCGACCACCGTGATGCCCCGGCCCCACGGATTGCCCTCCAGCGAGTTGCCGGTAATCAGCACGTTGCGCGTCAGCACGCCTTCCGCCTGGTAACTCACCACGGCGATCATGTCGTCGCCGGTGCCGCGAACGACGTTGCCTTGCACGAGCACGTTGTGCGAGCCGTGCGTCATGTGAATGCCGTCCGCCAGCGTCGACAGCACCTCGTTGCCGACGATCGCGACGTCCGCGCCGCCGAACACGAAGATGCCGGCTCCGGCGCCGCCGTCGACCACGTTGTCGAGCACCTGCACGCCGCGCCCCGTTACCTCGACCTTCGTCGACGCGGGTGTCGTGAGCCGCGTCGTGCCGGTTCCCGCGAGCCGGAAGCCGACGAGTGTCGTACCGTCGCCGCGCATCTCGATCGTCTGATCGTCGGGGGTTGTCGCGATCAGCGTCGCGCCGTAGCCCGACACCACCACATTCGGCTGCCACACGACCAGCGAACGGCCGATCACGTACCGCCCCGGCGCGAATATCAGCCGCTGGCCAGGCTGCAACGCGTCCAGCGCACGTTGCAGCGTGTCGGCCTGATCCCCCGCGTCCGCGGCGGGACGAACGTACGCATCCGGTACGTTCGCATGAAGCGCACCCGGTGCGGGCGTGACGACTGCTGCCACGGCACTCCCCGGCCACGCCGGCCCGCCTGCCATGCACATGCCGACGATCGCCGCGCATGCGAGGAACGGGCTTTGCGATCTACGCATATCGAATCTGCTCCCTCGAATGACTTCGTGCGCGTCGGCTGGCGCAACCGAACACGGCATGCCGGCCGGGTTGCCTGCCCGTGATACCGCCAAAGCGGGCGACGCGATACGTTCGATTAGATCATTCGAAACAGTCGGGTTTCGGTACGTCAACAGACCAATGCCCCCCGCTTGCGCGGCGCGATCTCGCGTGCCGTTGCCCATCGCGCTTCCCCTGAAGCGAATCGCGGAACGGTAGGCTCGCGAACCAACTGCCGATCGGCGACGCGTATCATGGCCATCACGCGACGCGACCGTGCTACGGCATCATCCCAAGGCACCGGCCGCACGCGATCCGGCGTCGTGGTCCCGACGTGCCGTGCGCCCGGCGGCGCACCACGCGCGCTGCACACGGATCGCCCGCCCTTCGCTCGTCCAGCCCCGTTCATGACCGACCTGACCATCGCAATCTGCAACTACAATCATGGCGCGTACCTGCGCGACGCGATCGATTCGGCGCTCGCACAGACCGCGCACGATGTACGCGTGCTGGTTGTAGACGACGGTTCCACCGACGATTCGTGCGACATCATTCGCTCGTACGGCGAGCGCGTGACGGCGGTGTTTCAGGAAAATCGCGGTCAGGTCGCCGCATACAACCGCGCGCTCGAGCACGTCACGACGCGCTACGTCATTCTGCTCGACGCGGACGACCTGCTCTATAACGACGCCGCGACCCGCGTGCTGGCAGCGTTCGCGTCCGGCGACTTCGTGAAGGTGCATTTCCGGCTCGACGTGATCGCTCGTGACGGTGCGATGACCGGGGCGAGCGTGCCGCAGTCAGCCGTCGACACCGATTGTGGCCGCCTGCTGCGCGCGGGCTGGCTGTACCCGTCGCCGCCAGCATCGGGCAATGCATATCGGGTCGATGCGCTCAAGCGCATCTTTCCGGTGCCCGTCACCCCGGACAACCTGCATGGCGCCGACTTCTACGCGATCTACGGTATCGCGTTGCTCGGCAACGTGCACATGATCGATGCAACGCTCGGCGGCTATCGCGTGCATCAGCAGTCGGATACGCGCCCGGCCGACGACACGCCAGCCCTTGCCCTCACCAATTCGGAAGACGCCGCGACGGGCGCGCTGAAGGCTGAACGCCGGTGGTCGACGCTGCGCATGATCGCCGGCACGCGGCTGCACGAGGCATTACCAATCGCGCCGCTCGACTTCGCGATCGAAAAGGCCCGCTTTGCCAGCACGCTGTATCACGCGCCGCTCGTGCGACGCTGGCGGTGGTTCCTGTGCGAATCCGGGCGCTACTGGCAAACCGTGCTCCGCAATCCGTTCTGGGGTCCTGCCAAGAAGGTGGCAGTCGCCGGGCTGTCACTCGCGTGCCTGCTGCCGTCAACAACGCTCAGCAACCGCGCGATTCACTACATCTCCAACCCGCTCGCACGCGTGCGCCGGTCATCCGGTCATCCCGCCGACGCTCGATAGCAGCGTGGTACCCGCGCTTCCGGCACCGAATCGCGCCTTCGGTAAGCCATCGCACCCAGTGGGTCGCGCATGCGCTGCACAATGATCCAGACCAGTAGATTCACGCGCACTGACCGGATTTCGCCGTGTTCTCGTCTCCAGTCGTCGTAGTCGAACGCCGGCATCCGATGTTCAGAGGAATCTAGCCGCCACGTAGAACGCGGTATGAATTCGTCGTGCTGCTCGTGTTCGGCGCTCTCCGGCAACGTCTACCCGACATTGCATTGCCTGAAATCACCGGGCCGCCTCGCCAGCTCACACACGCGACCGCGACAGCAGGATCCAATGGCCAAGACTGCCATTCATTTATCAATCAGGAATGCATAGTTTAACGAACTCGACACCGAGACCGCACGATTTTCAGGTTGCTCATCGTCACGATGGGCGATGAATGTGCGATCGGATCGCTAGACCCGAAGATGACCAAAGAAAAGATTGTTCATATTGCCGAGGCATTTGGTGGCGGCGTGCTGTCGATGCTGACCCATCTCGCGAACCATGCTGCGGCAACCGGCGTCGACGTGACGGTGCTGCATTCGATCCGACCGGAAACCCCGATCGATTTTTCAACGCTATTCCTTCCCGACGTGAAGCTCACATACGTCGACATGGCGCGCGAAGTGAGCATTAAACAGGACCTGCGGAGCTTGCGTTCGCTGGTCCGCAATTTGCGCGACTGCAAGCCGACCGCGATTCATCTGCACTCGTCGAAGGCCGGCGTCCTCGGCCGAATCGCCGCGCGGATCGCGGCCCCGGATGCGAGGGTCCTCTACTCGCCGCACGGACTCTCGTTCCTGCGCCGCGACGTATCGCGCATGAAGCAGTACGCCTACCTGAGCTTCGAACGCATCGCGGCGCATATCGGCGGAACCATCGTCGCGTGCTCGGGCAGCGAACTCGCCGAGATCAGGGGAAAGGTGCGGGCGAAGTCGGCGGTTCTGGTGGAAAACGGCGTGAACGTGGCGGAGATTCCGCCGCGTCGAACGCGCGACGATCACAAGGTCGTCATCGGGATGAGCGGTCGGGCGTCGTTCCAGAAGAATCATGAGGCATTCGTGCGCCTCGCCGACGCGCTGCATGGCGCGGACGTCGAGTTTCTCTGGATCGGCGGCGACGCCGCCGAGATTCCGGATCCCGGCCAGCGCCGCGCCGTCGTCTGCAGCGGCTGGGTAACTCGCGCTCGTGCGCTCGCACTGACATCGGAACTGGACATCTATGTCCAGACGTCCCGCTGGGAAGGCATGCCGGTCGCGCTGATCGAAGCGCAGGTCGCCGGCATACCGGCCGTGGTGACGGACGTCGTGGGCAATCGCGACGTGGTGATTCACGGCGTGACCGGCTACGTCGCGTCGAACGCCGACGAGATGACCGCGTATCTGCGCCTGCTCCGCGACGACCGGCAGCTTCGCGAGGAAATGGGTGCGGCTGCCCGGCAGCGGGCGATTCAGCGATTTTCGATGAACGCGATCTTCCGTCAGTGGCACGGCCTTTACGGACTCGACACCAACGAGCCGCGTGTCGACACACGCGACTTCAAGCCGGTTGTACCGGATCACGTCAAAGCCTGATTCCGATTTCGACACCCCTTATCGACATGACCGCTTTCAAGAAATCGAAGCAATTCGTATACAACGGACGATTCACGACGCAGAAAACAACCGGCGTGCAACGCGTCGCGCGCGAACTGATCGCCGCACTGATCAAGTTTCAGCCGCAGGAGCCGGTGACCGTGCTGGTGCCTCCGCAGCCCGGCGTCGAAATAAGCGGCGCGAAGACGGTCAAGGTGGGGTTTTACAAGGGCGTGGTCTGGGAGCAACTCGTTCTCCCGTTATTCGCGCGCCGCGGCCGCATCGTCAATCTCAGCAATTCCGCATCCATTTTCATCGGCAACCAGATCATCTACATGCACGACGCGGCGGTATTCGACACGCCCGCGCATTTCTCCCGGCCGTTTCGCATGTGGTACCGGATCATGTTCTGGATCCTCGCGCGAACCTCCGTTTGCGTGCTGACCAACTCCCGTTTCTCGCGGGATCGCCTCGCGTATCACTGCGGCGTTTCCGCGGAGAAGATCAGCGTCGTGCCACTTGGTGCCGATCATCTCGATGCCCTGGAACCGGACACGAGCGTGCTCGACAAGCACGCGCTGACGCCGGACCGGTTCGTGCTCGCGGTCAGCAGCATGAACCCCACCAAGAACTTCGGGCGGCTGATCGCGGCGTTCCGGCAGATCAACGATCCGTCCGTCGATCTCGTCATCGTCGGCATGCAAAACACCACCGTGTTCGGCAAGCAGGATCACCTCTCGGCAGCCGAACCGAACATCAAGTACATGGGCTACATCAGCGACGAGCAACTGAAGGCGCTGTACCAGAACGCGGCGTGCTTCCTTTACCCGTCGATCTACGAAGGCTTCGGCATACCGCCGCTCGAGGCGATGCGATACGGCTGTCCGGCGGTTGTCGGTAAATCGGCCGCACTGCCGGAAGTCTGTGCCGATGCGGCGCTGTACTGCGATCCGTATTCGCAGGACGATATCGCGCAGAAGTTGCGGAGCCTGCTCGATTCCGCTGCGCTCAGGGCCGAGCTCAAACGTAAAGGAAGCCTGCACGCGGAGAAATATCGCTGGAGCCGGAGCGCCGAGATGATGAAGGAGATCTTCGAGTCACTGTAGGGCGATCGCGGCGTGTGGTCATCGGGAAAGGAACCGATCGACACGCCCTGCCCTCATGCGCTGCCCGGCGCCCCGGCCGAGAGGCGCAGTTTCACGCAGTCGCGCCAACAGCGGCCCGCATGCTCGGCAAATTGGCGCAGCTACGCGACGTTGGCCGTGCTGCCGGCCGCGGCCCGTCGATTACCGAACAGGCGCTTGCCGAGATACGACCTGATCGGCTCCTCGACGAATTTCGCGAGGACGGCAGCGGCGACGATCGAAACGCACGCAGCAAGAATCGCCGTCCTGACCACGTGGATGTCGCCATGCGGCGCATACGCGAACACCAGCCTTCCGATCGGGTAATGCACGCAATAGAGCGGGTACGAGATCCAGCCGAGGAACGCACTGATACGTGCAATCACCTTGCCGCTCGGAGCCAGCATGGCGCCCCGATAAACCAGCGCAGGCGCGATGAACAACAGCACGGCAAGCGCGTAAATTCCCTTGATCGACGTCGGAAACACGACCATCAGCAGGAAAGCGACAAACAGCATGTAGTCGTTCCTGATGTACCCGGCGACAAACCAGTGCGGCCTGACCGGGAGACTGGCGTCGTGCATCTTCCCGATCGCAACGCCCAGCAGGAACCCGTAGCCGACCCTGAAGAATCCGCCGATGAAGTTATCGGCCGACCAACCCTGATTCAGGATGACGGCCAGCTTGTCGTTGTCGAGGCCCACGAGCCACCCATACACGACGAAAGCGCCGAGACACGCATACGCCAGGCGCAGCAGATTCTGCGCATTCATCCTGAACGCCGCGATCAGGACGACACTCGCGAACAGCTCGAAGAACAGCGACCATGCAGGCGGATTCAGAGGAAACACCCCTGGGTCATCGACTGCCGGCAGGCCGTGATTCGCCGCGCCGACGAAGCCCGACACAGAGAAACGACCGAGATACGGAACGAGAAAATAGTTCTGCCCGGAAGCAGCCGCCAGATTACCCAACGAAAACGCCGCCGACGAGTGGATACGCATGACGACGAGGCTCACCAGCCCGATCGTGAGCCCGATGCATATCATCGGATACAGGCGTATCACTCGTCGCTTCAAATACTCGCCCCACCACGACTCCTGACGCAATCTTTCGCCGTAAGCGTGCGTCAGGATGAAGCCACTCAGCATGAAAAAAACGTCTACCGAAAGATACGCGCTCTGCAGTATCGGAATCGGCAGATCCTGAAGGAAATGCATGAACATCACGCTGATTGCCGCAATGCCGCGCAACCCGTCCAGAATTTCAAACTGCTGCTTTTGAATAGCCATGAAAAGTGGTGGCTCCGGGAAATATTGGTTTTGGGACCCGGCAATCTACGAAGTGGTCGCATGCCCCGTACCGCACGACCCTTGCTGTTATCGCGACAACACTGGATCGATGTCCGCGGCGCGATGCTCGCGCGCCATAGCGCGCCCGCTTCCATCTCCATCGGATCCGGTGCAGGCGGTATCGGGCGCAGCGCGTGCCCGAGCCTTGGCGAACCAGTGGAATACGGCGATCAGCAGTACGACCGGCACGAAATTCCGTCCGCTGAACAGGTTCGGGGTCCGCATGATTTCCATGACCGATACGAACAGCACCGCGTGTGCGCAGCACCAGAACCCGTTCCCGCTCCGCCAGCCCGCATAACTGCGACCGACCACCCAGCCGAGTACGAGTGCGTCGAGCAAGCCGAACCAGCCCCACTCGTAGAAGTGAACGAAAATCCCCGACGGATTATTGAACTCCGGATCGGCGTAGCCGTTCAGGAACAGGTTGATGCTGTCTCCCGAGTCGAGCCACGGCTGCAACGTCGCGCCGATGACGGGGAAGCGCAGCAACCAGTCGAACGTGAACATCGGGTGGCCCTGGTCCCAGCCCAGCACACTCAGTATTCCCGCGCCGTTGTTCAACGACGTCGAGTAATACAGGCCGAGACGTTCGAGCGCGAAATCGAACAGGTTGTCGTAGATGTTGACGTAATACGCTTCCCACGACCGGTTGTACTCGTTCGCGATGAACAGCCCGAACAGCAGCGGGATCGCCGCATACGGGCCGAACGTCAACAGCCGCGAATACCTGCCGCCGAGCCGGAATCGCACGACCATGAGCGCAAGCGGCATCACCATCTCGATCAGCGCGAGCCGCTCGGCGAAGATGAAGCTGCGCAGCAGTGTCAGCACCGCGAGCACGGCGAAGTAGATCTTGTAGCGATTCAGCCCCTTTACAGGTTTCCTGAACAGATAGAAATACAGGACGACATACGGTGCGGTCGCCTGCGTGAACGTGCTGAGGCCCGTGATGCGCCCTTTCAGATCAAGCATGTCGTATGCATTCGCCTCACCCCGGACGAACGCGATCAGCAGTGCAGGATGCGTAACGACGCCGCTCAGCAGCAAGGCATAGCCGAACAGCGCAAGCGCGAACACGAAATCGAGCACGCGAGGCGACAGTTCGACGGTGGCAGGCGGCGGCCCTCGCCGCGTCCGCGCTTCGGTCGTCGCGAGCCATGCTGCTGCCATCACCACCATCAGGAACAGCGCGCCGACGAACGCATAGAAGCCGTCGAAGTAGATCCGCGCGATCGACTTCTGGTCTCCCAGCAGGCTGAGCGACAGCAATCCGTACAACGGCAGGATGAACATCAGCACGAGGCGTGCCGGATCTTCCCACCAATAGCCCGTGTAACCGCCCGCGGCATCGCGCACGCGCGCCATCCTGCGCATCGTCGCGGGGCCCTGTCGCGGCCCGCCTCCTGCGCCGCCCGCTCGCCGGTTCATGACACCCGTTCCACCCGTTGCCGCGGCGCGATCACCCCCGCATATCCAGACGCGGCCTGATGCGTGTTCGTATCCGTATAGCCGTAGTCGTACCGTCCCGGCGCGCCCTTGTAATCGTTCAGGACCACACCGCGCACGTCGATATGCGCGTGTTCGAGCCGTCGCGCGCTTTCGTCCAGTTCTGCGAGCGTAGTCACACCACTGCGCGCGACGAGGAACACGGTTCCCGCGAGGCGGCCGAGCACCAGCGCATCGGCCACCGGCAGCAACGGCGGGCCGTCGATCACGACCATGTCGTAGCGCGATGCGAGCTGCTCGATCAGTTCGGCGAGCGCGGGCTGCAGCAGCAGTTCGCCCGGATCGGGCACGACGCTCCCCATCGCGATGAAATCGAGACCCGGCACGACGCCGCGCTTGATCGCCTCGTCGAGACTGTGGGTGCCTGCCACCACGTCGGACAGGCCCGGTGCGCGGCTGTAGCGGAACCGCTCGTGCAGCGATCCCTTGCGCAGGTCGGCATCGATCAGCAGGACGCGGCGCTTCGCCGCGCCGACGAGCGACGCGATATTCGCGGCGACGAACGACTTGCCGACACCCGTCGTCGGCCCGGAGATCAGCACGACGGGATTCGACGCGTCCGGCATCGACAGTTGCAGCGCCGCGCGGAAATTGCGCAGGCTTTCGAGCGCCGCGTCCTGCGCGGCAACCGGCGGAACCGGCGCGCGCGCGCCGCGCCGTGCGGCCTTCGGGCGCAACTCCGCTTGCGCCGCGACCGGGCTGTGCGGCACGGTCGCGAACACGGGCAGCCCCGTCGTCCATTCGATTTCCTCGGCATCGCCGATCGTGCCGACGATCCGCTGCCGGACGACCACGATCGCCGCGCCTGCCAGCAGGCCCACCAGCAACAGGGCGATCATGGCGACCCCGCGATGCGGCCCGATCGGCTGCTCGGCGACCTTCGCCGTATCGACGATCCGCACGGTGCCGGTCTTGCTGGCCCGCGCGAGGATCATCTGCTGGCGCGTATTGAGCAGGTTCGTGTACAGCGCCGTGTCGACGGCCACATCGCGCTGCAGTTGCAGCACGCCCTGTTCGACGGCAGGCAGTTGCTGAATCTGCTTGCGGGTCGTGTCGAGCGAACGCTGCGCGTCGGAGAGCTGGGCATCGACGGCCACCACGGCCGGATGCTTCGGCATGAAGCGCGTCAGCAATTCCTCGCGCCGCTGCTGCAGCGTCTGCACGCGCGTCTCGATGTCGACCGACTGCTGGCGCAACGCCAGCGCCTCGTCGCTCGTATTGACCGTCCCGTGCGAGGCCCGGAATGCGTTGAAGCGGCTTTCGGCCTTTTCGAGCTGCGCCTTGAGCTGCGGCAACTGTGCGTCCATGAAGCGGATCAGCTTGTCGGCCGCCTCGGACTTGCGCTGCGTGTTCTGCGCGAGGTACGCGTCGCCGATCGCGTTCAGCACACGGCTCTCGTGCACGGGATCGGTGCCGTCGAGCGTCACGCCGACCATGTTCGACTGCTTGCCGCGCTCCGAGATCAGCGCGTTCTTCTGCAGCCAGGCCGTCGCCTCCTCGTCGCTGTAGCGCGTCAGGTCGAAGCGTGCGCCGGGCTTGCCGGCCACGCCGCGAACGAAGATGTCGAGTGGCCCCTGCGCCGTCTCGACATGCAGCGGCTGCCCGATGCGCCCCTGCCATGCCGGGCCGGTTCGGCCGAACCAGCCGGTCCGTTGCAGCGTGTAGGCGCCGTCGTCACCGACGGTCAGTGCGAACCGCTTGCCGAGCAGGCGCTTGGGCACGTCGAAGGTCGGCACGTCGATGCGCTCGGCGCCGTACACGTAGCCGCCCGGCAACGGCGACGACACCCCGTCGGCCGCGTTCACGAACCGCCAGCCGATCAGCGGCAGATAGTGCGGCCGTGCGTCGACGGCCAGATTGGTGCTGTCGATCGCGCGATCGAGCACCGCGCGGGATTTCAGCACTTCGATCTCGGTCGACGCGTCCGTCTTCAGGTCGAACACCGACGACGGATCGCCGGTCGGCGACGTCGATTTCGAGTCAGTCGGGCTTTGCTCGACCTGGAACAGGATGTCGGTCCGGTAGACGGGGGCCGCACACAGCGCATACACGGCGCCGATGAACGCACCCGCGAGCGCTGTACACAGGATCAGGCGCCGGCCGCCGTAGAGCATGCCCCAGTAGCGGCGCACTGGATAGGACGGCCGCAGGACGAGCCGGCTGTGCGGGTCGGGCAGGGTCGAAAAAGTCATACGGCATCAGTCCCGTAGGCGCGACGCGCGGTCGCGATGACGAAATGGGTCACGAGTGTCACGGCGAAATCGCCTTGGCCGTCAGCGCTCCCTGCGCGGACGACGGAATCAGCAGGTTGACGACGCGGCTCCAGCGCACCAGCGGCGACGCATCGACGAACACGACGTCGCGACGCTCGAGCGGAAACTGGTCGGCCAGCGCGAACGACGCGGGCGAACTGCCGTCGAGGTGGTACACGCGCGGACGGTTGTCCGGGCCGCGACGCACGACGAACACCTGGCGCGCGTCCGACGTGTACTGGCTCGCGCCGCCCGTGTCGCCGAGTGCTTCGCCGAGGCTCATCCGGCCGTCGGTCAGCGTCAGCGTCGCGGGCCGCGACACTTCGCCGAGCACGAACACCTTCGCGTCGCTCGCCGCGCGCACGCGCACGAGATCGCCGTCGCGCAGCAGGATGTTCGACGGGTTGACGCCCGCGGCGATCAGCGCCGGCAGGCTCACGTTCACGGTCTTGTCGCCGCGCGTGACCGAGACCTGCGAACGGTCGGCCGTCGGGGTGAAGCCGCCCGCGCGGTCGATCGCCTCGGGCAGCGTCATCGGCATGTCGTTGACGATCTGCAGGCCCGGCGCGCGCACCTCGCCATCGAGATAGACACGCTTGCTGCGATAGGTCTGCACGCGCAGCGCGATCTGCGGCTTGCGCACGTATTCGCCGAGCCGCTTCGTCAGCAGCGCGCGCGCCTGCGCCTCGGTCAACCCCGCCACGTGCACGAGGCCCGCATACGCGAACTGCACGTTGCCGTTGGCGTCGACCGTGTAGCCGGTCGCAACCGAACTGGCACCGACACCGTCGCCGCCGCCCGTCGTCTGCGTCGTCGGCAGGTTCAATTCGGGGTGGTCCCACACGACGATGCCGAGCACGTCGCCGGGGCCGATCGCGTACGGCGTCGGCTTGCCGAACAGCTGACGGATTTCCGCGTCGACATTGACGCGCTGCCCCGCATGCTGTTGCGCGACGAATGCCGGCGTGATTTCGATCAGCTCCTCGCTCGACACGTTCTGCACGCCGTCGAGGCCGCCCGCGCCCGACGCATCGGCGCTCACGCGCGCGTTCGCGTCGCGGTCGGCAGGCGCCCGATACGTCATGCCCGGCGACAGCACACATGCGCTCAGCGCGCACGCGGCCGCCACGATCGCCATGCGCGACAGCCACGGTGCGCGACGGGTGCCGGCCATGCCCGGCCGCGGCGTCCCCGGCGTCGATTCGGGTTGCGTGGTGATTGACATCGTGCCCTTCCAAAACTGTGTGGTAACCCGCCGAACGCGGCGAATTCCGGCATTACGCTTGCCGGCGCGGCTCGCATCGCAGTGCCGCGCCTCCCTCTACACCGCACGTCATTCCGTACGATTCGTCATGAACTGCTCTTCGTCGCTTTCGTTACTCGTCTGCATCGTCTCGGCCGGCATTGCCTGCGCCGTCAATGCGCAGACGTTGGCCGCCGTCCCGGCCGATGCGCCGGTGTTCGCATCGTCGGCGGTGCTTCCGCCGGCACCGCTGCAACGTTCGGCGCAAGCCGCCGCGACAAGCGACGCCGCCGATCCCGCTGCAACCGCCTCCGGGGCCGCGACGTCCGCCTTCGGGCGTCCCGACGCCAGCGCCGCCGTCCAGCCCGACACGCGCGCCCGTGGCATGCTGCGCCGGCCGCTCGTGCCAGGGCGGCCGCATCGCCCGCAAGTGGTCAGTGCACCCGCCGCCGACGTATGGCGCAGCGACAGGTTGTACGAGTCGCCCTATGCGAAGTCGCCCTATGAGCAACCGGGCGATCCGGACTGACGCATCCCGGCCGGTCATGCCGCGGCGTGACCGGCGATGCCCGATACGGGATTGGACACCACGGTGAACGGCGCGTCTGTGAGGGACCCCACCGAACGCCGATCTTCATATGTAACGGGAATCGCACCCCGACGCGCCCAACGCGGCACGCATCACGACCGGCCGACCGACACGCTCGCGTACGATCGCGCGGCGGCTTCGGGTGCGGCCGGATCGGCGACGCGCGCGACCGGCCGGGCCGAGTCGCGGCCCAGCGCCTGCATGCACAGGTCGATCACGATGTCCGTGCCCACCGCGCCGTACACCGCATGGTCGACCTGCGGCTCGAGGTGCAGACGCACGTGACGCGAGCGGCGGAACGCGCACTCGATTGCGCCGAAGTGACGCCGGACGTCGTCGATGCCGGGATCGAGCGCGCCATACACCAGCGTCGTCCATACGTTGCGCTGCGCAAGCGCGTGCATCACGCCGCGTGGCGTGCCGATGCCCGGCTTCCAGCCGACGCGCGCGGCGAGTTCCTTCGCCGGCACGCTGACCCGCGCGATCGCATTCGCGGCCACTGCCCGTACGATCGGCCGAAGGTCGCGCCGTTCCCGCAGCAGACGCTTCCACTTCTGCCAGTCGCGCACCGACAGCCAGTAACCGCGCACCGAGTTGTTCCGCTGCTTCTGCACCGCCTCGAGCGAGAGCCCGGCCGGCCACACGAAGCGGGCAAGATTGATCGCGATCACGCCGCCGAGCGACGGCGTCTTCACGGCCGCATGCAGCGCGGCATAGGCGCCGGAACAAATGCCGGCCGCGGCGACCTCCGGATGACCGAGGGCGCGCAGCCAGTCCGCGGCAGCGGCAACGTCGTCGCTCGACTGCGCCGAATACACGACGCCCGACTGATCGTCCAGCGCAGCGGGCCCGCTATCGCCGACGCCATGTACGTCGATCCGCAGCGTCGTCACGCCGGCGCGTGCCAGCGTGCGCGCGAGGCGCACGCTAAAGCGCCCTTCGCCGCTGCGCGGATTCGTCGACGTGTTCGCGATCACGACAGCCGGACCCACCGGATTCGCCGGCCGCGTGTCGGCGGGACGGCACAACACGCCGACCAGCCGGTCCGGACCGACCGCGACGACCTGCTCGGTCATGTCGTGCAGGTCGAGCGCGACGGCCGATTCGCCATTCCACGCCGGATCCGCTCGCGACGGGGTCTCGACGCCAGTCGGCATACCCGGCGCGCGTTCGGCGATCCAGTTCGCGAGCGTGTCGATCGCCGCGAGCGGCAAGCGCGAGCGCGTGCCGTCCTGCATCGTCGTCGGCCATTCGCGGAACGGATCGCTCGCCACGTCCACGCCGCGCTCGAGCAACGCTTCACGTAATGCCGGCCCGTCGCCCTGATCGGGCTGGATCAGCAACATCGCGCCGGGCAACGTCGGCGCGTCGCGCACGACGTCGCACAGATCGACCGCCTTCAGCGCCTCGACGAAATCGGCGGGAAAGCGATGCCCGAGCACGTTCATGCACGGTTCGTCGCGATGCGCGACGCGGATTGCGGGCGACGTGGTATCGAGCCACTGGCGATGCACGAACGACAGCTCGCGCAGATAGGCGCGGCCGCGCACCACCGGTGCCAGCGCCACCACCGCGTCGACGCGCGGCGCCGGGCGCGGGCCGACACCCGCGGCGGCAAGCATCGCGAACAGCGCGCCCGCGCGAATCCCGACGAGCGTCAGCGCGGTGACGCCGGCCTGATCGCGCAGCAGGTCGATCGCATCGTGAATGCTCGCGATGCTCGCGGCATACCGACCGGCGTCGCGATCGTCGCCCGCCGAGTCGCCGGTGCACGGATAGCTGAATCGCAATACCGTGACACCCTCGCGGGCCAGCCGCTCAGCAATCGCCCGCATGAGCTTGTGCGTCCACGAAGCCTCGTGACCGAGCGATTCGCACAGGATCACGCCTTGTTTCGTCTGTCCTTCGTGCAGCCACCCCACGCAGCTGCCGAACGTTATCGGCTTCAATTGGTACTCCTCGGATCGGTATTTGTTATCGGACGCGGACGCGCGTTCCGGCGGCTCCACCGGAATCGGCCACTCCACGATCATGTGACTGCGCTGCAAAGCACGGCCTTCTGGCAACGGACCTTCGCCGCGCCCCTGCGCGACGTGTTCGACCTTCGCGATGCGTTGTCCTGGTCCCGCTGCCGGGGACGGCAGGTTGCCGGCCTGAGTCGTCGTCAAGCCTTTCCGCCGCGAACCAAAAAGTCGTTCGATTAGAGCACTCGGCCCGAGCGTTCTTCGGTGCGCCAGCTTACAAATGTATTCATCACTGCAGCGATACAACCAGGCCCGCGCTGTCGCGATTCGCGCCGCACATGCATACCGAATCCTCGAAAGGTACGCTCGCGAACACAGTCGTCCCGCTCGGCCCGTATCATGGCCGCCATACGATGTGGCCGTGTACGGCATCGCCGGACGAAGCCGGCGCCTGCCGGAACGGGCCGCGAACCTACGCAGCCGGGTCAGCGCCGACCGGCCGCGCGAGCGCACGGCGGCCCGCACGCCGCCGCCCAGCAACACCCACGGCGCCGACCAAGCGAATGTCTAACCTCAAGAAGAATTTCCTGCTGCTGCTGACGCTGCAGATTTCGATGTATGCGGTGCCGCTGCTGATCGCACCGTTGCTCACGCATGCGCTCGGCCCGGAAGGCTACGGGCAGCTCGCGTTTTCGCTGGCGGTCATCGCGTACCTCACCAACTGCACGAGCTACAGCTTCGACCTGACCGCCACGCCGCGCATCGCGCTCGCCCGCGACGACCGCGCCGAACGCTCCCGCATCTTCTGGGCGACGCTGTATGCGCAGATCGGCATCGCCGTGATCTGTTTCATCGTGCTAGTCGGACTGATCGTCCTCGTCGGCCGCTTCGGCGAGGACCGCGACCTGCTGCTGATCGGCTTCGGGATGGTGGCCGGCGTGGCGTTCACGCCGGGCTGGTATTTCCAGGGCATGGAGAAGTTGCGCGCGCTGAGCGTGATCCTGTTCATCGGCCGCATCCTGAGCCTGCCCGCGATGTTCGCGCTCGTGCACAGCCCGGCGGACATCGACCGCGCGATGATCGTCAACGCCGCCGTCCCGACGCTGTCCGCGCTCGTGCTGGCCGTCTATCTGTATGCCCAGCGCGAAATCGACTTCGTTCGCGTCGGTTTCGCCGACATCGCCGAATCGCTGAAAGGCGGCTGGCAGGTGTTCCTCGCATCGACATCGATCGCGTTCTATGCGTCGACCAACACCGTGCTGCTTGGCTTCGTGTCGGGCAACGTCGCGGCCGGCTATTTCGCGGCCGGCGACAAGCTGATCCGCGCGGCGCTCAGCATGCTCCAGCCGCTGAAGGCTGCCACCTATCCGCGCATCAGCTATCTGATGCGGCATGCGCGAAACGACGCGTTTTCTTTCCTGCGCAAGCTGTTCGTCGTGCAGGTCGCGATGGTGCTCGGTATCTCGCTCGCGATCTTCTTCGGCGCGCCGCTCGCCGTGCGCATCCTGTACGGGCCTTCGTACGAACCGACGGTCCAGGTTCTGCGGTGGATGGCCTTCATTCCATTCATGGCCGGGATGACCGACCTCTTCGGTGTGCAGACGATGCTGCCGCTCGGGATGAAGTCCGAATTCACGCGCGTGCTCATGTCATCGGGCATTCTGAACATCGTGCTCGTGCCGGTGCTCGCGAAGTACTTCGCCGAAGTGGGCGCCGCCGCCGCCGTGCTGACGGCCGAGGCTGCCGTCGCCGCGGCGCTTGCAACCGTCGTCTATCGCGCCGGGATACCGATGCCCGGCAGTCCCGTCGCGCGGCGCGGCTAGCGCACCGTTCGTGCCGCCCCGATCCCCCCGAGGCGGCCGGAATCGAATGGCACTCCATTCGATGCGCGCGCAACGAACCGCATCGCGCGGGCACGCACCTCTGCGCCTTCCTCCCCGCCAGACGCTCGCGCGCAGGTACTTCTTACTCCGACGCATACGCCGGATCGGGAACGATGACCGTCTTTTTCCCACGCCGCGCACGCGCATCGAAAAAAAGATCATACGTATCGGTAGAAACACTGATGCTGTAGTCAAACTACATTCGTACGATTAGTCACTGCAGAGAATCGCTACATCCGATTCGGCAGTGTCGGACGGTCCGCGTCGCCGTCCGCGTTGTCCGATCGGGCCCAACCGGCCGTAACGATTCCCCGCCTGTCCTGGCATGCCGACGCGCAACCACCCTGCATCGCCAGCCGAATGCGTCCGGTGCGAATCCGCCGGGCGTGCGCAGCTCCAGACATCATCCGAACAACGAGCAATACGATCATGGAGAGCAACATGCGGGACACACTCTGGCCGGCCGCCGTGCTGGCAGCGACCCTCTGCACCAGCGCCTACGCAGGCAACGCCGATTTCAATTCACAGGGCGACGCGGCCGACGCGTTCGCGTCCTCCGCCGTGCAGCGGCGCGCCGACCTCCTCGTGCGCAAGATGACGCTCGACGAGAAACTGCAGTTCATCCATTCGCAATACGAAATGTCGAAGGTGCCAGGCGGCGGCGCCGGCTACATCCAGGGTGTGCCCCGGCTCGGCATTCCCGATCTCAACATGGTCGACTCGGCGACCGGCTCCGGCAGCACGTCGCTCGCGAGCACGACCTTCCCCGCGACGATCGCCGTCGCCGCGAGCTGGGATCGCCGCCTGTCGTACGACTATGGCAAGCAGGTCGCGATTCAGTTGCGCGCGCAAGGGTTCGGCATGGGCCTCGGCGGCGGCACCAACCTCGCACGTGAGCCGCGCGGCGGCCGGCTGTTCGAGTATCTCGGCGAGGATCCGCTGCTCGCCGGCGACCTGCTCGCGGAGCGCACGCTCGCGACGCAGCGGCAGAAGGTCATCGCGACCATCAAGCACTATGCCGGCAACGAACAGGAGCATGGCCGGATGGGCGGCAACACGCAGATCGACGAGCGCACGCTGCGCGAACTCTATCTGCTTCCGTTCGAGATCGCCGCGAAACGCGGGCAGCCCGGCAGCGTGATGTGCAGCTACAACCGCCTGAACGGCACGTACGCCTGCGAAAACAGTCACCTGCTGAACGACGTGCTGAAGAACGAATGGGGCTTCCAGGGCCAGGTGCAATCCGACTGGGGCGCGACGCACAGCACGGCCGCCGCGATCAACGCCGGGCTCGACGAGGAAGAGGACGTCGGACCGTCGGTCTACCTGACGCCAGCCGCCGTCAAGCAGGCAATCACGAACGGCTCCGTGTCGACCGCGCGCCTGGACGACATGGTGCGCCGCAAACTGGCCGTGATGATTCGCGTCGGCGTGATGGACGATCCGGCCAAGGGCGGCGGTACGATCGACTTCGCGGCCGCGAACCGATTCGCACAGGGGGTCGCCGAGCAGTCGATCGTACTGCTGAAGAATGACGGCAACCAGTTGCCGCTGGCGGCCGCGGCGTTGTCGCGCATAGCCGTGATCGGTGGCCACGCCGATGCGGCCGTGCTGTCGGGCGGCGGCTCGGGCAACACGCGCGATCCGGTCACGGGTTCGTTCCCGGGCTGCGGCGGGCTGACGTTCGGGTCGTCGACGGGTTGCAGCTGGTGGCGCAATCCGTGGCTCAAGGTCGACGTGCCGATCGTCGCGGCGATCCGTGCGCTCGCGCCGTCGGCACAGGTCACGTTCGCGGGCAACAGCGACCAGCAGTCCCCGTTCCGCGCGTACACGCAGCAGGAAATCGACCAGGCCGCGGCGCTCGCGGGCCGCTCGGATGTCGCGATCGTCGTGGTCGCGCAACCGGCCGGCGAGGACTTCGGCGATCTGCAAAGCCTGAGCCTCGCGAACCCGTCGAACCAGGATGCGCTCGTCGAAGCCGTCGCGCGCGCGAATCCGCACACGATCGTCGTCGTCCAGAGCGGCAATCCGGTGCTGATGCCGTGGAAGGACAACGTGTCGGCGATCGTCGAGGCGTGGTATCCGGGCGAAGGCGGCGGCAAGGCCATCGCGAACGTGCTGTTCGGCGCGGTCAATCCGTCCGGCAAGCTGCCCGTCACGTTCCCGGCGCGCGACCAGGATTCGCCGACATGGGGACAAAACGGCGCGTTCGAGAACGATCCCGTCTACGCGGAGAAGCTGAACATGGGCTACCGCTGGTACGACGCGCGCAACATCAAGCCGATGTTCGAATTCGGCTACGGGCTGTCGTACACGCACTTCGCGTATTCGGGCCTGTCGGTGTCGCGGCAACGGGACGGTTCCTTGAGCGTCGCGTTTACCGTGCGCAACGACGGCCGCGTCGCCGGCGCGGAAACGCCGCAGGTCTATCTCGGCGTGCCGTATAAGGACGAACCGCCGAAGCGGCTGGTCGGCTGGGAAAAGATCCAGCTGAATCCGGGTGAGGCGCGGCATGTCCGCGTGACCGTGTCGCCGCGGATGCAGAGCGTGTGGGACACGTCGCGCAACGGATGGAAGGTCGTGCCGGGCGGGACGGTGTATGTGGGCGCGTCGTCGCGCGATATCCGGCTGCAGGGGAGCTAATCAGACAGCCGGCGAGCCGGGCGTCGGGAGCCCCCTTGTCGCCTGGCGCGCGCGGCCACGATTGTCGCGGCGAATGATGCGCCAGGCGGCCGGCGTGCACCCGATTGCTCGGCTGACAGGCGAAACGGGAAGCCCGGACGTCTCACGACGTCCTCGCCTGCCCGTGTCGCACTTGCGGCTCGGGTGAATCAGTCGAGGCCGCCGGAACGGCAGAATTCTGCGAGCACGTCGAGGCCGCGCGCCGGTTCCCGCACGAACGGATTCGACTCGTCCCACGCGTAGCCGGCCAGGATCGAGCAGACCATACGCTTCACGTCGGATGCCTTGTCTTCATGAAACACGATGTCTTGCAGCGTCCCTGAATACCAACGCTCGACGAAGGCGCGGAAGGTGTCGATGCCCTTGCGCAACGCGACGTCGTAATCGCGCGCCCAGTCGACCGTCTCACCGCGCAACTGCCGTTCGAGCACGGCAACCGCCAGATGGGCCGACCGCAGCGCGATCGTCACGCCCGACGAGAAGATCGGATCGAGGAATTCGCCCGCGTTACCGAGCAATGCATAGCCGCGGCCGTGCAGAGACTCGACATTCGACGCATAGCCTGAAATGCGGCGCACCGGCATCACGAACGGCTTGCTGCCGACAAGCCGCGACAGTGTCGGCTCGCTCTGCAGCAAGTCACGCAACAGCGATTCCTGCTGCGCTTCCGGCACGTCCAGAAATCCGGCATCGGCCACACACCCGACCGACGAACGTCCGTTCGTCAGCGGAATCATCCAGAACCACACATCGCGTCGCGCCGGATGGACAGCAATGCAGATCTTGTCTCGATCGGTCGACCCGGCCGGCAAACGATCTTCGACATGCGAAAAGATGGCCGCGCGCGTCGGCAGGCCGGTGGGTGCCTCGAGCCCCAGCAAGCGCGGCAACACGCGACCGAACCCGCTCGCATCGAGTACGAACGACGCGTGAACGGAATATTCGTGGCCTGCCTCGTCGACGACGTCGAGCCGCGGCGTATCGCCGGGCTCGAAAGCGCGTACGGTATGACCGAATCGCACGTCCGCGCCCTGTTCAGCCGCACAACGTATCAGCAGATCGTCGAACGTGGCGCGTTCGACCTGATACGCCGTTCCCCAGCCGTCGGAAAACTTCTCGCGGAAATCGAATGACGACATCCTGTCGCGATAGACGAAATACGCCCCGTTCTTGAACTGGAAGCCGGCCTCGACGACTGCCTGCAACATTCCCGCTTCTTCGAGATACCGCATGCTCTGTGGCAACAGGCTTTCCCCGATGGAAAAGCGCGGAAAATGCTGGCGTTCGAGCACCAGCACCGAGCGGCCGGCCTTGCGTAGCAGCGCGGCTGCCACTGCACCGGATGGTCCTGCCCCGATGATCGCGACGTCGATCGAGTTCGATTTCATTTCAGTCATGCTTGGCAATTCACTTCGAATGATTGGGTATCTTACGTTTCTCACACCACGATTTGACGTTGCAAATTACAATAGGCGCTCAACAAATCCAAGATTCCGACGAGAGGCCCATGACGTCCTACCGCCCGCACGCTCCCGCCTTTGTTCCCGAAACCCGATTCGGCATCTGGTTTCTTCGCACGCATACCTGGGAACATCACGTGCTTAGGGTGGCCATCGACGATCTGAAGCGGCTTGTCGCGGCGCCGCTGCCGACGGCGCCCGTGATCCTCGATGCAGGCTGCGGTCAAGGCAAGTCGTTCCGCCTGCTGAGCGAAGCGTTCTCGCCCGGCAAGATCATCGGTATCGATTGCCACGATGACTCGCTCAAGCATGCGTCGGAAGAGGCGCATCGCTGCGCAACGCCCGTCGAGCTGCATCACGCCGACTGCACGCAAATTCCGCTCGCCGATTCGAGCGTCGACATCGTGTTCTGCCATCAGACCTTTCACCATCTCGTCGACCAGGAACATGCACTGGCCGACTTTCACCGCGTGCTGAAACCCGGCGGGCTGCTGCTGTTCGCTGAATCGACCGATGCGTACATCAAGTCATGGGTGATCCGGCTGCTGTTCCGTCACCCGATGCAGGTTCAGAAAAGCGCCGACGGCTACCTTGCGATGCTCCGCCACGCCGGGTTTGCGTTCGAACCGCGCAACGTGTCGTTTCCCTACCTGTGGTGGAGCCGCGCGAAAGACTTCGGCCTGCTCGAGCGCATCGGCCTGTATGCACCGAAGCCCGGCAAGCGCCGCGAGACGCTCGTCAATGTCGCTGCACGCAAACCGGCCTGAGTGAACGGGGCCGCCGTCTGGCGGCCCCTTCCCGACGCGTGCCGGTTACGGCTTCAACGTCACGACCTCGCCGGTCAGTGCTGCCCCGGCCACGACCGCACCGGCACCGCACGTGAACTCGGTCGCGCTGGATCGCAACACGTTGCGGTAATTGCTCTTGATGCCGATGACGGCATTGCCGCCCTCCTTTCGCGCGCGCGCCTGAAGCTCGATCACGGCCGACAGGAATACATGCTGGCACGCCGCCTCGTCGCTCTTGCCGAACGAATTGGTCTTCTTGTTGGTCGCGAACGAACCGTACGACTGGATGACGCGCGGATGCGCCTGATCGCCGAAATAGAGCGCGATGCCATCATCGAGCTTGCCCGCCTCGCTCTTCAATGCGCTCTCGATCGGATAATCGTTGATCGTGTCCCGCGCGTTTGCAGCCGAGGCTGCGAACATCGCGCAAGACAGTGCCAGTGCAATGCGATATTTCACGTGTACTCCCGTTATTGCGCGTTCAGTTGCACGACGTCGCCAGACACGGCGATCGCACCGGCACTACCGCTCACGCCGCACGTATACTCGCTCGTCGAATTTGAACGCTTCTCATGAAAGCGTGTCGTCACGTTGATGACCGCATTCCCGCCATGATTCTTCGCATAGACGCGAAGACGGTTCAGCGCTTCGGCCAACGCCTGATCGCACGTCGGCTGTTCCGCTTGCGTCCCGCGCGACACACGGACCGATTCCGAACGCGGACCGATGCTGGTCTTGACGTCCGGGTGCGGCTGCGCACCGAAATAGATCGCGACGCCGCTCGCGTCCGATGCAGTCGCCGCTGCCGGCAGAGGCAGCGAACGGACCACGGTGCCGCACCCCGTCAGCAACGATGCCGCGACCAACATGCCGGCCAGATGTCGTTTGTGCTTCATTGTTATCGTCCTCTCAGCTCAGTAAGTTCACATCAATCGCCTTTCCAGGCGTCCAACAACACACTTGCGCAGCTGCCGCCGAATCCGAACGAAACAGAAAGCGCCCGCTCGATTGTGCATTCGCGCGCGTCGCGAACGAGTGGCATGCCGGCGAGTGCCGGGTCGGGCTCGCGGCCGACGGCCGAGCCCGCAACAAAACCGTCGCGCATCATCAGGATCGTATAGATCGCTTCATGCGCCCCGCTCGCGCCGAGCGGATGCCCCGTCATGCCTTTCGTCGACGAGAACGCCGGCACGTCGCCCCCAAATACGTCGATGAGCGCCTTCAGTTCCTCGATGTCTCCGAGCGGCGTCGATGGCGCGTGCGTATTGACGTAGTCCAGACGCCGTCCGCCGCCGTCGAGCGCGCCGCGCATCGCCCGCGCGATCCCCGTCGCGCGAGGCGTCGCCATGCCTGCGCTGTCCGTGCATTGGCCGAACCCCGCGACCTCCGCGTAAATTCGCGCACCACGCGCACGCGCATGCTCGAGCGATTCGAGAACGAGAATGCCTGCGCCGGACGCAATCACGAAGCCGTCGCGGCCAAGCGCATACGGACGCGACGCGCGATCCGGCGTACTGTTGAAACCACTGGACAACACGCCCATCGCGTCGAACATCAACGTCATGTTGTCGTGCAGCGCCTCGCTGCCGCCCGCCAGCACGATGTCCTGGCAACCGGACCGGATCAATTGCGTCGCGTGCCCGATCGCGAGTGCCGCGCTCGTGCACGCGGACGACGGCGAGTACGACACGCCTTCGATGCCGAACAACTGCGCAACGCACGCCGACGCCGTGCTGCTCATTGCCTTCGGGACGACATAAGGTGGCGTCTTGTCGATACCGCGATGCTGCGCAATCGACATCGCATCGTCGTAATCGGCAATCGATCCAATGCCCGACCCCACGATCGCGCCCGCGCGCGGCGAACGAAGCATCCCGACATCGATGCCCGCATCGTCGAGCGCCGACGCAGCCGCATGCGCGGCGAAGCGTGCCGTGTCGCCCATGAACCGCTCATGCTTGCGCGAGAATCGCGCCGCCGGTGCGACCGACGCCACCCCTGCCACCTGGCTGCGAAAACCGCGCTCACACCACGCGTTCACGTGACTCACACCCGAGCGACCCGCTCGCAGCGCGGCCGATACTTCGTCCAGCGAATTACCGAGGCACGACACGATGCCGAGCCCCGTGACGACGACGCGCGCCGTCATAGGGCGGCCCGCCGGAAGATCAACGACGTGTTGATCCCGCCGAATGCGAAGTTGTTGCTCATCGCGAATTCCACATCGATCCGGCGCGCGTCGCCGACGATGTAGTCGAGCTGTGCACAGGCCGGATCGACTGTCTCGAGATTGAGCGTCGGTGCATACCAGTTGCGCTTCATCATCTCGATCGTCCACCACGCCTCGAGCGCGCCGCACGCGCCCAACGTATGGCCCACATAGCTTTTCAGCGAGCTGATCGGCATCCGCTCGCCGAACACGGACGCCGTCGCGTGACTCTCCGCCACATCGCCTCGATCAGTCGACGTACCGTGCGCGTTGACGTAGCCGATCGAATCGGCATCGAGCCCCGCATCACCCAGCGCGAGACGCATGGCGACCGCCATCGTCTCGGCCGTCGGCTGGGTAATGTGTGCGCCGTCGGAATTGCAACCGAAACCGACAATCTCCGCATGGAGCGTTGCGCCGCGTGCGATCGCGTGCTCGTATTCCTCGAGCACCAAGGTCGCCGCGCCTTCCCCGACAACCAGGCCGTCACGATCGACATCGAACGGGCGCGGCGTCAGGTTCGCGTGATCGTTGCGCGTGCTGGTCGCGTACAACGTATCGAACACCGCCACCGCCGGTCCCGACAATTCTTCGGCGCCGCCCGCCAGCATCAGCGTCTGCTTGCCCGTCGCGATCGCCTCGTAGGCATAGCCGATCGCCTGGCTGCCGGACGCGCAGGCGGACGACGTCGGCACGATCCGACCTTTCAGATCCCAGAACAGGCTGACGTTGACCGCCGTGGTATGCGGCATCATCTGCACGTAACTGTTCGACGTGACGTCCCGCATCGACCCCGTCTCGATCATCGTTCCAAAGGCCCGGATGGGTTCGACCGATCCCGACGACGACCCGTACGCGACGCCCATCCGACCGTCCCGGATCGACGGATCGTCGGTCAGCCCCGCATCCGCCAGTGCGAGCTCGCTCGCTCGCACCGCGTACATCGAAACCGGCCCCATCGAACGCGTCTTCTTGCGCGGATACGTGGCCGGCAACTCGAAGGCCGGCAACGGACACGCGAGCCGCGTATGAAGCGATTCGTAGCAGTCCCATTCCGGCATGCGCCGTACCGCATTGCGCCCGCTGCGCAAACGCGCCTCGATTTCCGGCCAGCTTTGACCGAAAGCGGTCACGCCGCCCATCCCCGTCACGACCACTCGCTTCATCACACCATCCCGCCATTGACGCCGATGATTTGCCGGGTGACGTAGGTCGCCACATCCGACATCAGGAATCCGACGACCGCCGCGACTTCGTCGGGTTGGCCGACGCGGCCCATCGGCACCATCTTCAACGCGTGCTCCAGCGACACGTCGTCGAGCATGCCGGTGTCGATCAGCCCCGGAGCAACGCAATTGACCGTGATCTTTCGCGATGCCAGTTCGACTGCCAGCGCCTTGGTCGCGCCGATCAGGCCGGCTTTCGCGGCGCTGTAGTTGACCTGACCACGATTGCCCGTCACGCCGGACACGGACGCGATCGTCACGATGCGGCCGCCACTGCGCAGGCGCACCATCGGCATGGTCAGCGGATGAACGATGTTGTAGAACCCGTCCAGCCCGGTTTCGATCACGACGTCCCAGTCCTCCTCGGACAACGCCGGAAATGCACCGTCCCGCGTCACGCCCGCGTTGCACACGATCCCGTAGTACGCGCCGTTCGCTTCGACGTCGGCCTCCAGCTCACGCCGGCACGCCGCGCGATCGCGCACGTCGAACTGCAACACGCTGGCCGTGCCGCCTTGCGCGCGAATCGTCGCTGCGACCGCTTCCGCAGCCTCGCGCCCGGTGCGGCAATGAACCGTCACGGCGAAGCCGTCTGACGCCACGCGCAGTGCCACGGCGCGGCCGATGCCGCGGCTCGCCCCTGTCACGAGAACTCGCCGAGTCATGAATTGAAGCTCCCTTCGATAAAAGATTGGAAATCGTTCGGTTGGTACACCTTGACGACGGCTTCCGCGCAACACTCACCTTCAGCATGAATCGCGCATTCGTATGCGCCGTGCCCCTCGTCGCCGCGCAGCAATTCCCGCGCGACGATGCGTAGCACCGTGTCCGCCCCGAACGTCGCGCGATGCGCGACATAGCGGTTGGCCCCGAGCAGCACGCCCGGCTTCGCGCGGCCGCCCGCATGTGCCGCGAGCAGGCCGACGTGCGCGGCGATCGCCTGCGCCATCAGCTCGATGCCGATCCATGCCGGCATCGCCCCGCTGCCGTCGGCATACCACGCATCGCGGCGCACGGTCGCGCTCACCTCGATGCCGGTTTCAGAACAGCGCTCGATCGCATCGAGCAGCAGCATCGTGCCGCGATGCGGCAAGACGTCCGGCACGCTCCCGATCGGAATATCCGCACCGCCGTGCAGCGCGTCGATCAATGGTCCGGCATGCATGTCAGGCTCCCAGAATCAGGCTGGCATTGCTGCCGCCGAAAGCGAACGAATTGCTCATTACATAGCGCCCTGTTGCATCGCCCGCGAGGCGGCGCTCGCCCTCGACGAGATCGAGTTTCGGCAACGCCGGATCGTGCTCGCCGTCCCAGACGTGCGTCGGCAGCCGGATCCCGCGGGCCAGCGTCAGCCAGCCGAACGCGAGCTCGGTCGCGCCAGCCGCGCCCAGCATGTGGCCCGTCAGCGGCTTGGTCCCGCTCGCCGGCACGCCGTGCGGAAACACCCGCGCCGTCACGTTCGCTTCCATTTCGTCGTTCAGGCGTGTCGCCGTCGCGTGCAGGTTCACGTAGCCGATCGCGGACGAAGGCACACCGGCGTCCGCGAGCGCGGCGCGCAGCGCGTCCTCCGCGCCATATCCTGCCGGGTCCGGCGCCGAGATGTGATGCGCATCGCTCGACTCACCGACGCCGGCCAGCCGGACCGCGGCTTCGTCGCGGCACATCACGAACAGCGCGGCACCTTCGCCGATGTTGATGCCGCTCCGGTTCCGGCTCATCGGATTGGTCCGCCCCGGACTGACCGATTCGAGCGACGCGAAGCCTTGCAGCGTCAGCTCGCACAGCGAATCCGCTCCGCCGACGACGACCGCGTCGCACAGCCTCAGCTGCAACAGGCGGCGTGCGGCTGCAAATGCCTTCGCGCTCGACGTGCAGGCCGTCGACAGCGTGTAGGCCGGCCCGGCCACACCCAGCACCGCACGCACGAACGGCGCCGCCGTGCCGATTTCCGTCTGCCGATAGTCGAATCCGGCGGGCATCGCGCCCGTTGCGGCACGCTGTGCGAATGCCTGCTCTGCCGCCTGGATCCCGGACGTACTCGTGCCGATCACGACGCCGACCCGGCGCGCGCCGTAACGCGCGATCGCCGCGTCGACGAAGGATCGGATCTGCGCCAGCGCCGCAAGCAGCAGGCGATTGTTCCTGCAATCGAAATGCGCAAGGGATTCGGGCGGCGCGACATCGAGTGGCGACCGCACGCGCCCGACCCAGCCGCCGGCGGGAACATCGGTGCGCGGCGCCATGCCCGGTGCGATGCCGGCGCACAATGCGTCAACGATCTCGTCCGTGGTTGCGCCAAGCGCGTTGATCATGCCGGGTGCCGACAGATAACCCGGCGCCTGTTTCGAATTCATGCGCGACACTCCTTCGCGGACGGCGTGGCAAGCGGCGCGAACAGCACCGAAAACACGATGCCCATCGCAAGGGTCGTGCCGAAGCTGCGCAGCACGGGCATGGCGCTCGCTGCAAGCATCCCGAACGACAGCAACGTCGTGGCCGCCGACAGCAACACGCCGGTCCACACTGCGCCAAGGTCAGCGTTGTCCCGCATGCAGCCTTCGCGGAGGAACACCGCGTAGTTGGCGCCCACGCCGAGCACCAGCATCAGCGCGAGCCAATTGAACAGCGTGAGCGGCACCCGTGCATAGCCGAACGCCGCAAGCGTCAACGCGATGGCGAACACGACCGGCAACGTCGTTGCGATGCCGCCGCGCACGCCGTAGCGCCACATCAGCAGTCCGGCGACCACGACGAGCGCGCCAGCCAGCCACAGGCCGCTGTCGACCCGATAGGCACCGAACAGTCTCGACACACTCGATGCCTTGTCTACCCACGATACGCCCGGCAACGTGCGCGCGACGGCCGCGAACGTCTCAGCATTCGCCGCATCGACTCGCTCGGGGGTCGCTAGCGCCGCATCGACGGGGCCGGCGCCGCCGTCGATTCGTCCGAGCCACAAATAACGGAACGGCGCCGACCAGCGTGCCGCCAGCCACGTGTCGACGGATAGCGTCGCCGCGGCATTGCTGGAATGCGCGTTAATCCACGCGTCGATCACCTCGTCGCGGAAGCCCGCGTGCGCCAGCGCCGCGCGCAGTGCGGCGGCATCGCCAAACACGTGCGTGTCCATCACGGCGCGGTCATGCGCCTGCTGCCTGGCCGACGGCACGAACGTCGTGATCGACTGAACACGACCGACCCGCTGCTGATCGAGCGATCCGATCAGTGCCTCGGAACGCTCGAGCACCTCCTCCGGCGTCGCGCCCTGAACGACGAAGAACTGTGCCGTGTTCGCCAGCCCGACCGCCGCGCGGATATTGCTCTCCTGCCGCGCGAGGTCCGCATCGCGCTGGATCAGCAGATGAATGTCGTCGTCGCTCTTCAAGACGGCCCAACCCGGGATCGCAACCAGCGCAACCAGCACGGCAGCGATCAGGGCGCGCCGGCCAGCCAGCAGCGACTGCCATCCGCGCAGCAGGCGGGCCGCGCTCGAGAAAATGCCTGACGGCACGCGCCGTGGCCCCTGCGTGAGCATGAGCGGCAAAAAGCCGGTGACCGCCGCGAACGCGCTGAGGATCCCGACGATCGCAAAGCATGCGATCTGCTTGAGCGCGGGGAACGGCACCCACATCAGGATCGCGTAGCCCAGCAGACTGGTCGCCAGCGCCACCACGAGTGCCGGCCTGACCGCCGCCGAGCCGCGACGCGTGTCCCATTGCCGCCCTGCAGACAGGTACGCGACGAAATACTGGATCGAATAATCGACGGCTTCGCCGATCAGACTCACACCGAACACCAGCGTCAGCAGGTGCAGCTTGCCGAATACGAGCAGCGTTGCCGCCATCGCGCACACGATGCCGAATGCCGTCGACGCGAACGCGAGCACCAGCAGGCGCGGCGACCGGAATACGCTCATGAGCAGTAACGCGATGCCGCCCAGCGATACCGCGCCGATCACGTGTACGTCGCGCTCGGCGCTGGCACGCGCCGCTTGCGCATGAAAGACTGCGCCGGCACGGTCGACGCGAACGCCCGGGAAGTCGGCCGCGAGCGCATGCTCCGCATCGTCCGTCGCGACGCGCACTGCGCGTTGGACCTTCGACTCGTAGGCCGAACCCGGTAACGACGTCATCACGAGCACGCCTGTTGCGCCATCGCGATGCGATACCAGCATGCCGTCCTCGAGCGACAGACCGGACGTCGCGAGCGGCAGCTCGCCGAGCCAGTGCTGTAACCAGCCGAACGGATCGTCCGCCAGGGCGGTCTGCAAGCCTTCGACGGGCGGTGCATAGAGACGCCGGACCAATCGTTCGCCGAGTGTGGCTCCGCCTTGCTCGAGCGATCTGCGGTCCGCATCCGTCAGCAGACCGAAACGAGCTGGCATGTAAGTGGCCGAGATATCCGACAGATTGAATGGCGGCACCTCGACCGTCACCGAACGAAATGCTCCGCTGGCATCGAGCCGCGCGCCAAACTGTTTCGCGGCGGCCTTGGCGCGGGCGGCGTCCGGGGCGGTGACCAGGTAGACCGTGCGGTTGCCGAGCGCATCACCGAGCATGTCGACCGCTCGCTCGGCAACCGGGTTTGCCTCGGTTGCCGGCAGCAACGCGAGCAGGTTCGTCTGCAGCGGCGCGGCCCCGCTCAAGAAGCGCGACAGAATGTACGCGGCCGCCACGAGCGCAACGAGCAGCCATGCAGCACACAGTACGCGCCGCCGCGCGCGCTCGCCCGATGCGCCGACGACATCACGCGCCGCATCCATCACCGGGCCTCCAGCCACGCGCGCTCGGCCGGCGCGGGCGCGTCGACCGGCGTCGGCCGGGCAAACTCCAGCGCGGTCACATTACCGTTCGCAAAAGTCAGGTCGAGCCGGCCCAGATAGGTGCCTCCGCTCATTTCGAGCACGCGGACCGCCTGGGCGAGTTGCGGCTGATTCGGCCGCAACACCATCCGCCACCGTTCCGGCGTTCCGCTCGCATCGACGTCGAATTGCGCGTACAGCGCCGACAGGTCACCCCCGAGCATGTCGCGCATCATGCGCGACACCTGCGCGACGCCGCGGCCGCCACCGCCAGGCGCGACGAGGTGCCCGTCCGCGCCGACCTCGCGCACGCCGCCATCGGTGATCACGTAAGTGGCCTTGTAAGGCGTCTCGACTCGCCAAACGACGCCCGACCTGCGATCGAACAACATCGATCCAGTGCTGACGAGCGGCGCCTTCATCGCCGACAGCGTCTGCGTCTGCCGAAAATCCGCGCGAATCGCGCCGACCCGCGCAAGCCGCGCCGCGACGTCCGACACAAGCGCGGCATTCGCCGGCCGCGACGCCGTAACCGGCGGCGGGGCGGCCAGCGCCGTGCCGCAGGAGAACGTCACGGATGCGGCCAGCGTCACCGCCACAAACCGTCGGTAGTGCGAATTCAATCCCATCGTGCATGCACCTTTTCGATCAGGGCCGGCGGAGACACGAACTGCAGTTCGCGCGTCGTCGCATCGACCGCCAGTTGCACCGTATACCCCTTCGTCAGGCGCTCGCCGGACGCTGCGTCGACGATTTCGTACCCGATCTTCAGCCGGTTCTCGAATTCGAGCAGGGTCGCGCGCACGTCGAGCTGCTGACTGTAATGGGCCGGGCGAACGTACTTCAGATGCGCCTCCACCACCGGCCACATATAGCCCGACGCCAGCATCGCGGGATAGTCGTAGTCGATCATGCGCAGCAACGCAGCTCGGCTGCTCTCGAAGTACTTCAAGTAATGTCCGTGCCAGCAGACGTTCATGGCATCGACATCGTGAAACAGGACCTCGACACGGGCAGTCGCGGTCAGCGGCGGACGAGACGCGTTCATGCCACCTCCTCGTGCCGGATTCCGTCGGACGAGCCGCCGATCGCCTCGCATGCGGCAAGGCGCGCGGTCAACGCACGCAACTCGGCTTCGAGCGGCCGGTCCTCGACCACCAGCGGCGATTGACGATCCACATCATCGACGAACGCGCGAAGTGCGGGCGAAAGCTGCGTCTGCGGATCGTCGCGAAGTCGCAGCCGGGTAGCCTGCACGGTCGCGAGCACATGCGCCGCGGCAACCTGTTCGGTCAACGTCAGAACGCGCAGGCAATCGCGCGCGGCAATCGTTCCCATGCTGACCTTGTCCTGATTGTGCGACTCCGTTGAGCGGGAGAACACGCTCGCCGGCATCGTGAGCTTCAGCGCCTCCGCCGTCCACGCGGAAGACGAGATCTGCACGGCTTTGAACCCATGGTTGATCGCCGAGCGTTCCGGCCCGGCGCCCGTCAGGTTGCGCGGCAGTCCGTTGCTGAACTTGTCGTCGACCAGCAGCGCAAGCTGGCGATCCATCAGGTCCGCGAGGTTGGCCACCGCGGTCTTCAGCGCATCCATCGCGAACGCGATATGACCGCCGTAGAAATTCCCGCCGTGCAGCACGCACCCTTCGTCCGGGTCGATCAGCGGGTTGTCGTTCGCGCTGTTCAGCTCGTTCTCGATATCGCGCCGCATCCACGACAACGCGTCGCGCGCCACGCCAATCACGTGCGGCGCGCAACGTACCGAATAGCGATCCTGCAAGCGGCGTCCGGGCAATTCGTCGCGCCCGACCAGATCGGCGCGTATCCACGCCGCCGCCTCCGCTTGCCCCGCGTGAGGTTTCGCGTCGAACAACCGCGCATCGAAGTGCCCAGCCCGGCCATCGAGCGCGACAGTGGTCAATGCCGTCAGGCGTGCCGCCACGCGCGTCAAGTAGTCGGCGCGCGCAAACGCGAGACAGGCCAGCCCGGTCATGACCGCCGTGCCGTTCATCAACGCCAGTCCTTCCTTCGGCGCGAGCGTCAACGGCGTGCGATCGATCGCGTGCCATACCTCCCGCGCGTCCCGCTCGGTGCCGTCGAACACGACGGTGCGCTCGCCGACCAGCGCCGCGGCTACGTAGGACAGCGGTGTCAGGTCGCCGCTCGCGCCGACCGAGCCTTCCGATGGAATGCGTGGCAGGATGCGGTGATTCACCATGTCGGCCAGCCGTTCCAGCAGCGTGAACCGCACGCCCGAGTAGCCGAAGGCGAGCGAGTTGAGCCGCGCGACGATGATGGACAACGTTTGCGTCGCATCGAACCAGTCCCCCATGCCGCACCCGTGATAGCGGGTCAGCTGCAGCGGCAGCGCTTCGACGAGCGACGGCGGCACCTCTACCACGCAGGCGTCGCCATAACCGGTGGTTACGCCATACAGCGTGCCGCCATTCGCGAGATAGGCGCGCAGCCAGCTTGCGCCGCGCTCGATTCGCGCGCGCCATTCGGGCGCCGCGTTCAGTGCGACAGGCGCACCGTCGCGGGCGATCGCGACGACGTCCTCGATCGTCAGATGCCGGCCCCCGACCACGACGGCAGGCCGGTTCCGATACGCGGCGGTGCATGCCGCGACGTCGTTCATGTCATGCTCCGCCACGCGGACCTCCATCGGGCCGCGCCCAGAAATCGAAGAAGTTGAACCATTGGTAGGGCGCCTTGCGGCAATAGTGTTCGAGCCGCTCGGCGTAGCGCTGCGCCCATGCCGCGACATGTTCGGCGCGCTCACGGCGCGGTAGCTCGATCTTGTCGGCGAACGGCTCGAAATAGAGGCGGTAGCCGCGCGCCTCCTTCAGGCAGAAGAACAGGTAGACAGGACAGCCAAGTGCGTGGGCGAGGATATACGGGCCCTGCGCAAACGGGGCAGTCGCGTCGAGAAAGCGGGCGTCGACCGTTTTACCGGAATCATGCGGCGGCACGCGGTCGCCGACGATCACGAGCAACTCTCCCGCGTCGATGCGCGACTGCATCATCATCGCCGTATCCGGTCCGAAGTTCGACACCTCTACGAGTTGCTTGCCGAATTCCCGATTCGCGCCGGCAAGCACGCCGGTAAAACGCTTCGCATGCTCGGTATAGACGATCGCCGTCACCTTCGTGTGTGCATCGCGCAGCGCAAGCGCCCGTGTCATCTCTAGGTTGCCCAGATGCGCGCCGATCACAAGCGCGCCGCGCCCGCTCGCCGCGAGCGCATCGAACGCGGACGAATCGTCGAAACGCACGTCGAGCTCGTCGAGACGGCCGGACCACGCGACGAACTTGTCGAATCCTGCCTGCGCAAAGGCAAGCATGTGCCGGTAAGCACTGCGCCATCCCGGCTTCGGCATGGCCGCCGCTTCCGCATCGCGCAGGCGCGCGATATACGCATGCGACGCGGTGCGCGCCGTACGATTCGTCAGCACGAAATAGCCGACGATGGGATGCAGCCAGAACGACGTGAAGCCCTTGCCGAACCAGCGGCAACTGAGCGCCAGCAACGCCATGCCGATCCGGCTACCGCGCTCCGGCATGCGCCACCATGCGCGCGTGCGGCCCGTCGGCGCCGCGCCGCGCCGCCCGACCAGACGGCGTGTCAGGAGCATCGGCGCGCGCACGAGCATCCCCGCGACGAGCCGCGTGTGGCTCAGGCTGATGCGCACGTTGTCGCGCCAGACATCGAAATGGGACACGCCGTCGACCGGGTAGACGACTCGCGTCGGAACCGTCCTGAACGCAAGGCCGCGCCAGTGAAGACGGACCAGGATTTCGCTGTCGAAAGCCATTCGCGTCGGCATCGGCACCGCGTCGATCAGTTCGCAGACGACGTCCACCGGATAAAGACGAAACCCGCACATCGCATCGGGAATGTCCAGCGACAGCGTTTCGATCCATACCCATGCATGGGTGAGGTAGCGGCCGTACAGGCGCGCCTTCGGTACGCTGTCGTCGAAACGCGGCCGGCCGAGAATCACGGCGTCCGGCTCGGCCTGCGCTGCCGCCACGAACTTCGGCACATCGGCCGCGTCGTGCTGGCCATCGGCATCGATCTGAATCGCGTGACGGTAGCCCCGGGCACGCGCCGCGCGCAGACCTTCCATGACCGCCGCGCCCTTTCCGCCGTTGACGGGCAACCGCAGCAGCGTCACGAGGCCCGCGTAGCGCGCCGCCAGCGTGGCCAGCGCCTGTTGCGTCGGCTCGTCGCTGCCGTCGTCGATCACCAGGATCGGCAGGCCGTGCACGGCGAGGCGCGCGAGCGTGCCGCCGATCGCGTCGCGATGGTTGTAGATCGGAATGACGATGCAGGTGTCGCTCATCGTGCCGCCGTGCCATAGACCAAAACGCCCGACGTGCATTCGCGGTCGCCGCAGCGGAACGCGAAGCGTGTGCATCCGCGTACAGGGTCATGCGCGATACGCAGCGACAGCACCGCGCCAGGCGGCACCGGCGCCTTGAACTTCAGGTGGTCGACGGAACGGATTTCGCGCACGGCCGGCATCTCGCGACTAGCCAGGCGCGCAGCCCAGTCGATTTGCACGACGCCGGGCAGGATCGGCAGCCCCGGAAAATGTCCATCGAAATGCGCAAGCGTAGGCGGCACGCGCAACTCGTAATGCAACGCGTCGTCGCCGCGCCAGGAAGCGAGCAGTTCGAAGCCCTCCGGTGTGGCGGTGAATGCGGCCGCCAGCGCGGCGGCAGGCAACTTGCCGCGCGCATCGAACGGCATCGCGTGCAGGAACCGCCAGTAGCGCGGTAATGCGGCCGCGTCGAAGTATGCACCGAGCGCGTGCCGCAAGGTCGTGGCAACGGCAACCCGTCCATCCGCCGCCAGCGCATCGCGCCCCGCCGCGGTCAATACCGCCACGACGCCGACGTGCGCGCGCGTCGTGCCGTCGACCACCACGGCCGCCGCTTGCTCGACGTATGCATGCGCGAGTATCCGCGCTTCGAGTTCCGGCAGCGATACACGCTTGCCGTCCAGTTTGACGACGCGATCGCGTCGTCCGGCGAGTTCAAAGCGACCGTGCGCGTCGAATCGCGCGGTGTCGTCGGTGCGGTGCCAGCGATCGTGGCCGAGATGGGCGGAGCGAACGCACAGCACGCCATCGTCGTCGCAGCGCACGTCGACGCCGGTCAGCGGCTGCCACGCGTGCGCGACGTCCTGGCGACGCCACGCAATGCCGCCGGTTTCGGTGCTGCCGAAGATCTCGAGCGGCGCGGCGCCGAATGCGTTCGAATAGGCCGTAGCCGCATCGGCCGGCAACGGGCCGCCCGACGAGAAGAACGCGCGCGGCATGGGCACCCGCATCGGAAAGCCGGGCAACGCCGGCCAGCGCATGAGTTGCGACGGCGTGGAGACCACGACACCGCCACCGTATTCGGCGAGCCGCTGCTCCAGTTGCAGCGGTTCAAGCACCGACTTCCGGTCAAACGCGCGGCCTGCCGCCAGTGGCCAAAGGATCCTGAAGAGCAGTCCGTAGATGTGGTGATGCGGTACGCTCGACAGCGTCACTGCCGCGCCTATCTGGCCGCCCCATTCGCGCTGCAACGTGCGCACTTCGGCATCGAGCTGCGCAAGCGACTTTCGCACAGGCTTCGCGGTGCCGCTGCTGCCCGACGTGTAAAGCGTCACCGCTGCGGCAGCGTCGATCGGGCGGCTGAAGATTGCCGATCCGACCTCCGTGTCGTACCCGCACGCGGCCAGTGCCGGCTCATCCAGCACGAGGTCGTATGCATGAGCCAGCGCATCAAGATAGCCGGGCGCGCTGCTGGCAGGAATCACGACTTCCCCGTGCGCCGCCGCAACCGCAAACAATGCACACGCGAACTCGTACGGATCATCCGTGCAGATCGCGACCCGTCGCGCGCCGCTGGCTGCCACCACCCTCGCAATCGCGCCGGCGCGAGCGCGCAGATCACCCAGCGTCAACACCTCGGCGCCGTCGCGACAGACCGCCACTCCGCTATCCGCTTCGGCACACAACATCTCGTGCAGCGCGATCATGTTGCACCCGTCCGCTTGTGCGCGACGGCGATGACGAACCGGCGCAACAGCCACTCGCCTGCAATCAGCGCACCGATCAGCACATACGCGATCAGCCCGTTGTAAAGCGCCCATCCCGCACGGCTCCAGCACAGCGCCGTATAAACCGAAAAGCTGCCGTTTACGATAAAGAACGCGCACCAGACCTGTGTGACGCGCCGCGTGTACCGGACGATTTCCGGACTCGGCTCGGGATAGGTCAGTTGTGCGAATTTTTCGATCATGGTCGGACCGTGCCGCAGTGTCGCGCCGAACGCGACCAACAAGCCGACACTCACGCATGCCGGGTAGAGATGAAGAAGTCGTTCGCTATCGGTCACGGCAATCGCGGCCGACAACGCGGTCAATGCACCGGCCACGCCCCAGTCGAGTAGCGTGAGGCGTTTGAGCGCCTTCGCCAGCGTGCCCTTGCCGACCGTGCGCTGCAGCCACAGCAATACGATCAGCAGGCAACCGACGTAACGCGGCGACATGCTCTGCCACGCAAACAGGATGACGAGCGGATAGGCCAGGACCAGCACCGCCCTGATCGCGACACCTGCCCAGCGCGGCAGGACCGTGCCGGTAGTAGCGCGCATGCCCGTCACCGGCATCGTCAAGCGCACGCAAGCAACACGTGAACGGCGGCGATAACGTCACCGACGGTCCGTACGGACTTGAACTCTTCCGGCTTGATGCGCTTGCCCGTCATTTCCTGAAGCTTGATGGCCAGATCGACTGCGTCGATGCTGTCCAGATCGAGCTCTTCGAACAGGTGCGTCTCGGGTGTCACCCGCTCCGGCTCGATCGCGAAATTCTCATGAAAGATGGCGCGGATGCGCTCCAGGATTTCTGCGTCGGTCACGAGTGACTCCCTTTTTCCAGCACTGCTTCTTGCGATGCCTGATGAGACTGCTGGTCGGCAATGAACGCCGCCAGCGTGTTGATCGAACGGAAATGCGCTTTCGTGCGTTCGTCGTTCGCGGCGATTGTCAGGTGAAATTTCTTGCGCAGCATGATGCCGACTTCGAGCGCATCGACGGAATCGAGACCGATTCCGTCCGTCGAGAACAGTGGCGCATCGTCGTCGATATCGTCGACCGCCATGTCGCTGAGATCGAGCATCTCGATCAGAAGCTGCTTAATTTGCAGTTTTAAAGTATCCATGCTGAAACAGGCTTTGAGTAATGTGCACTTCCACCTCGCGGGCGATGCTGCGAGCGGCAATCGATGGTGACGTCTCGTTCGACGCCAGCCGGTTCAGGTCCATCGGCTCGAGGACGTCGATGCGCATACGAAATGCTCGAGCCGGCACGTGATACCAACGCAGCGCCTTGGTAAATACGGGTGGGTCGCAATGGATCAGCACCGGCTGGATCCGGCTGCGGGATTGCAGCGCCATATGGGCGAAACCGCGTGAGAACGAATGCAGGCGATTGCCGCCCGGACTGCGCGTCCCCTCCGGGAAGATGATCATCGTGTAGCCCGCCGCCAGTTGTCGCGCGCCGGCCTCGACGAGATGCACGGCATCGGCATTGCTGACGTACTCGGCCGCGCGGACGATACCCCAGAAACAGGGGTTGCCCCAATGACCACGCTTTACGACACAGCACGCCTTCGGCGTCAGCGACAGCAGCACCATGACGTCGAGCCAGGTCGGGTGGTTCGCGACGACGATTGCCGGACCGTCCTTTGCAAGGCGCTCCGCGCCGCTCAGCTCAAGCTTCATCACGCCGACGCGTTGCAGCATCGCGACCAACGCGCGGAAGAAATAGTGGATGACAAGCGTCACGCCACGCTGGCGCGAGCGCCGATGCGGCCATAGTCCGCCGACGACGATCGCCAACAACGAGAACGCCGATCCGCACAGCGCGAAAAACGCCAGGCTCGCACCGGTCGCGAACAGACGCCAGCCGTAGTCAAGCCGCGCGATCATGCCAGCTCCACCGCCAGGATGCGTGTTGACCGCGCCACGACGCCGTGGCGCGCGTGGACAGGCAACGCAGCACAGCCTCGCTTTGCGTACCGGCCGCATCGTCGGCATCGCGCGCATCGCCCGCCCCGTCCGCCGCCATCTCACACGTCAGATAGTCGGCCGATTCATCGGCGCCAATCAGAATGGCCAGCCCGACACTCTCGGGATCGTCGTCGACATCGCCATAGACAGGATCGGCTGGCTCGTGCGCATAGACGAGCAGCACCGGCGAGTCCGGCGACGTTGCATACTGGGAAAAGGCTTCGAGCAGCGCGTAGCCGAGGGTTTCATGGCCGGCCGCGATCGCCGTGGCGGCCGTTCGGTCGCGACGGGCGATTCCGAAAATGCCCGTAACGGCGTTGAGAACCGAGAGACTGAATGCCGTCGGCGAGACAGGTTCCGAGGCGCCAATGTCGGCGAGAATGCCGGTGGTGCGCGTCAGCTCACCGTGACGCGAAGCGAACACCATGCGCAACGGATTTTCCGCTCCGGCACAATCGTAGGCCGCCTGAAGCGCGAGACGCGACAGCCGGCTCAAGCGGCGTCGCACCATCGGATCGAGGGCTTCGACGCCCGGTACCCCCGCGGTCGAAATCGACGTCCATCTGGCGATTGGCATAGTCCAATGCAAATCGGCCATTGTTGTTCTCGTTAGGATTGCTTCTCTTGGGTGTTGTTATATGGCGCCACCCGGTATCAGGCGGTTGCGCTCCGCTTTCCATGAAATCCGCCCATCGCATATTGACCACCGGACTCGCGCCGTCGACTCCCCCTTCCGGTACTACCTGAAAAAACGGGAAATCGTAATGTTCGCGAAGCCGGCACCCGGATTGTCAATCGCTGCGACTGAATAAGCGGTAACTCGGTGCGCCGGAACTGTAACAGGGCCGTTACAAAAGATCAACGCCACTGCGCGAGGCGCCTTCCAGATTTAACCATTTATCAATTTCTAGAAAAAACCGTGCATCGTCGGTTATCGAGACGATCCCCACCCGGCGTGCCTTGCGGCGATTCCGCACCGGAATGGCTCATAATGCGCTCGATGCCGCCCTCACAGGACCTGCTTTCCTTTCAATGAGTTATTCACTCGCTACTGCTTACACTCGCGAACTCGAAATCCGCAAAAGCCGCTTCATCGCATTCGCAATCCCCGTCGAGGACCGCGAAGCCGCGATGCAGGCGTTGCAGCGCCTGCGCGACGAGCACCCGACGGCCACCCACGTGTGCTGGGCGCTGCTTGCCGGCGGCCAGTCCGGCATGTCCGACGACGGCGAGCCGTCGGGCACCGCCGGCAGGCCGATCCTCGAAGTGCTGCGTCATCACGATCTCGACGGCGTGCTCGGTGCGGTCGTCCGCTACTACGGCGGCGTGAAGCTCGGCGCGGGCGGCCTGGTGCGCGCCTATACGGATGCGATCGCCTCGGCGCTGCTCGATGCCGAGCGCGTCGAACGCATTCGCCACACGCGGTTCGCGATCGAAATCGGCTATCCGGACGAGGCGCGCGTGCGCCGCTGGATCGAGCAGGCGGGTTACGAGCTGGTGGACAGCGCGTACGGGATGACCGTGAGGCTCGTGATCAAGCTGCCGGAAACGGCCGAGGCGGCGGCCAAGGCCGAGCTGTTCGATTTGACGCAGGGGCGCTCAGGCTTCCCCGACCTGTGAAATTCCGGCAACCGAGCCGCATTCCCAGATCCGGGATGACGCGCGCCGCATTGCACGGCGCGCCTCCGTGGTCGATCCAGCCGGCCCGAGCCGCTCAATAGACGTCAGGGACGATCATGCTGTCCGGCGTCGGACGGCGAATGTAGTCCTCATGGTGCTCGCGCTGCGGCAGATCGATCGTCGGCCGCGGCACCTCGTGATACGGCACCTGGGTCAGCAGATGGTGGATGCAGTTCAACCGCGCGCGCTTCTTGTCGACCGCCTGCACGACCCACCACGGCGCCTCGGGAATATGCGTGCGCGCCATCATCTCTTCCTTCGCGACCGTGTACGCTTCCCAGCGACGGCGGCTCTCGAGGTCCATCGGGCTCAGCTTCCACTGCTTCAGCGGATCCTCGATCCGGCTCTGGAAGCGCAGCTCCTGCTCGTGGTCGGTGATCGAGAACCAGTACTTGACGATCTGGATCCCGCTGCGCACGAGCATTTTCTCGAACTCGGGCACCGAGCGGAAAAACTCCTCGTATTCATCGTCGGTGCAGAAATTCATCACGCGCTCGACACCCGCGCGGTTGTACCAGCTGCGATCGAACAGCACGATTTCGCCGCCGGCCGGCAGGTGCGCGACATAGCGCTGGAAGTACCACTGCGTGCGTTCGCGGTTGCTCGGCGCCGGGAGCGCCGCCACGCGGCACACGCGCGGGTTCAGGCGCTGCGTGATGCGCTTGATCGCGCCGCCCTTGCCTGCTGCGTCGCGCCCCTCGAAAATCACGATGAGCCGGTGCCCCGTGCTCACGACCCAGTCCTGCAGCTTCACGAGTTCGCCCTGCAGCCGGAACAGCTCGCGGAAATACTGCTTGCGCGCTTCGCGGCGCTCCGGCGAGAACAGCATATCCTCGTCGCTGTCGAAGCGGCGGTCGTCGAGCTCCATTTCGAGTTCTTCGTCGTACGCGTCGACGAGGTCTTCCTCGAAACGGCGCCGGCGCGAATCAAGCGATGCCGTATCGGTGAAGTTGTCGGTCTCGGTGCGGGAATCGTTATCGTCCATGGGGCCTCCTTCCTTCAATTGACGCAGCCAAACTACAGCATTATCCCAGTGTCTCGCGTCAAATTGATGAAAAAGGGGCCGATCCGCCCCTCAGAAGCGGAATCCGGGCAGCACGCTGGCCAGAACCGGGTTCGCGGTAATGTTGAAGGTATTGGACGCCAGCGTCCGATTCGGCGGCCCGAATGTCAAGCGTGGTCTTCGTGTGCAACGGGATAAGCCGACCGCGTGACCGAGCAGTATCGCAACCGGCTGCGCAAAGTCGAGGAGCAATTCAGCACCGATCACCGCGAGGCGCTGTCCGCGCTCGAATCGGTCGGCATGCGCATGCGTGCGCTGCAGCAATCGCTGCAGGCGGCGCGGCTTGCATACGACGCGCCAATGAAAACGCGCCAGGTCAGCGACCGAAAGACGTATGAAACGCCGAACCTGCGGCGCGACATCTCGGGCATCCGGCAGAAGCTGTTCGACCGCCATCTCGATGGGCCCAAGCTGCAGTGGACGCTGAAAAGCGTGCTCGGCACCCTCGACGAACCATCGCCGATCGCGGCGGACAGCTTCCTCGAGAGCAATGCGGCGAACGACCGGTGCTGAGCGTCAGGCGACACGCAGCGGCGCGACCGCCGCGGCGGTCGCGCATCCGGCCGCCTTCGTCAGTGAATGATCCGCGTGACCCCGCGTCCGCGCGGATCGGCCATCGCCTCCGGCGTCTTGCCGTCGATCTTGATCACCTGAATGTCGCCGCTGAAGTCCTGCCCCTTCAGCGTGTAGCCGCGAGCCTCGATCTGCTTCGCGAGTTCGCCTTCGATCGGGTGGTACGGCTCCCAGAAGATCGTGTTCGGCGGCAGCAGCTGATGGTGAAAACGCATCGCGCCGACGGCCTCCTTCAACGGCATCTTGAAGTCGTAGATGTTGTTGATCACCTGGAAGATCGACGTGAAGATCCGCGAGCCGCCCGGCGTGCCGATCACGAGCGACACCTTGCCATTCTTCGTCATGATCGTCGGCGACATCGACGACAGCGGACGCTTCTTCGGCTCGATTGCATTCGCATCGCTACCGACCACGCCGAACATGTTCGCGACGCCCGGCTTCGCGGAGAAGTCGTCCATCTCGTCGTTCAGCACGATGCCGGTGCCGTCGGCGATCACGCCCGAGCCGAAATAGCCGTTGATCGTATACGTGTTCGACACCGCGTTGCCCCATTTGTCGACGACCGAGAAGTGCGTCGTCTCGGCCTTCTCCGGCATCGACGTGCCGAGGCCCGGCTGCACGCTCTTCGTATCCGACGGCTCCTTCGGGTTGACTTCACCCGCCCGCTTCGCAATGTATGCGTCGTCGGTCAGCTGCGCGATCGGCACCTTGTAGAAATCCGGATCGCCGAGATACTGCGCGCGATCGGCGAACACGCGCTTCTCGATTTCCGCGACGAGGTGGATGTACTGCGGCGAGTTGAGCTTCACACCCTCGAAGTCCTGCTTGAGGTCCGCCTTCATCTTCAGCAGCTGCACGAGGCCGATGCCGCCCGAGCTCGGGGGCGGTGCGGTGATCACGTCATAGCCGTTCCACTTCGCCTGCACCGGCTGGCGCCACACCGCGCGGTATTGCGCGAGATCCTCGGTGGTGATCAGCCCGTTGCCGTCGCCGGTTTTCATCGATGCGGCGATCAGCTCGGCCGTCTTGCCCTTGTAGAAACCTTCCGCGCCGTCGTTCGCGATGCGCGTCAGCACATCGGCGAGATCCGGCTGCTTGAAGTTCACGCCGGCCTTCAGCCCGGAGAAATACTTGTCGAAGTTGGTCTTGCCGCCGAACTCCTTCGATGCGTCGACGCCGCGCTGCGCAAGCTGTTCGTCGACGACGAAGCCGTCGCGCGCATAGTGGATCGCCGGCGCGAGCACCTGCTTCCACTTCAGCTTGCCGAAGCGCTTCTGCGCTTCCCACATGCCCGCAACCGTGCCCGGCACGCCGACCGCGCGCGGGCCATACAGGCTCATGCCCTTGACGACGTTACCGTCCTTGTCGAGATACATGTCCTTCGTCGCGGCGAGCGGGGCACGCTCGCGGTAGTCGATGAAGTACGGCTTGCCGTCCTTGTAGATCGTCATGAAGCCGCCGCCGCCGATGTTGCCGGCTTCCGGATACGTGACGGCGAGCGTGAACGCGATCGCGACGGCCGCGTCGATCGCGTTGCCGCCTTCCTTGAAGATCCGCTCCGCGGCGTCCGCGCTGTACTTGTCGGCCACCGCAACGGCCGAACTCGTCAGGACGGCCGGCTGCGGCCCTTTCGCATAGACGGGCGCGTTCGGCAGGAACCCGATGCCGGCCACCGTCGCAAGCACGACAGCGGATGATTTGAAGCGATTCAGCGTAGTCATTGCATGTCCCCCATGTGGATCTCCTTCAGGCAGGAAAGGCACCTGTTCCGCTCACGACCGCCGGCGCGCCGACGGCCATCTCCGGTTTCGTAGTATAGGGGGACAAAAAGGGTCGAACACATGACGTGCAACGAAAGCGCATGCGTTGTGTGTGTGCGGGGTCATGCCGAGGTTTCAAAACAGGCCGGTGGATCGGTCGAAATTGCACGCGATACGCATCATCATGCAGCGCACAAAACCGAAAGTTGCAAACTGCGCGGCAGGCCATGCGGCCCGTGCAAAAAAATCTGCAAACGTCGCTCCCACTGCACCGGACGATCTGCGAAGATAGCGCCCCGCTTTCGCGCCGCATCATTTTTTCTTGCACGCGCAGCTTCACGTTTCTTCGTCTCGCTTCCTATGGCATCACACAATGCGCATCATGCGTCCGGCTTCGCAGCCGGCGTCGCCGCCGCCGTCCTCGTCGCACAAACCGGCGCCACGGGCCCGTGGCATTTGGGCATGTTCGCCGCGTTCGCGGCGGGCGTCGCGGGCGGCACCGCGCCCGACTGGCTCGAAGTCGCCTGGTGGACCCGCAAGCGCCGCTTGTGGATCACGCATCGCACCATCACGCACTGGGGTATCGGCTGGATCGCGCTGCTCGCGCTCGGGTGGCACGGGCTCATCCATCAACCGCATCCGCTGTGGGCGGCGCCGCTGTTCGGCTTCGCGTGCGGCGGCGTGATGCACCTGCTCGCCGACTGGCCGAATCCGCTCGGCGTGCCGTGGATCTGGCGGCGCCATTCACTGAACCTGTGGAACAGCGGACACTGCGACCTGATCGTCGTGGCCGCCGCATGGGGCGGCACGCTGTGGCTTGCGCAATCGCTGTGGACGCGTGCACCGCTGCTCGAGCGCTGGCTCGGGTGGTTGCATCGCGTTTAGTTGCAATTTGGCGCAATTCGATGCGCTATCGGCATGCCCACGCGCATGCAACTTTCCGTTCGTTGGAAGTGCCGTGCAGGCTCCTATCTGAATGAAGGTGACGATCTTTGGTCTGGGTCGGCGCGAACCAACGGCCGTTCCGCTTCTCCGTATCGGGTCAATTCACACGTCGGCTAAGCACACCGCTTCGCCACGACTGCGTCCTCATGCTGGCGTGCCGTTGGCAACTCGCCGATACACGCGCAAGTTCCTGGAAGCCCATTAGCCATCGCCGCCTTTTTGCATCGAAATGAGGCGAGCCTTATACGCCAACTATTTTCGGATTCGTCTCATAGACGCTTGGCGCCTCCAAGGCCCACCATTCCCCCCCGGTAACGTGCCCCATGGGCATCCATATCACAGCACTACATCGACCGGCATCGCGCACGATGAATCGATCCATCCCGCTGTGACGCCGCCAGAAATTCGAGGCATGCACGAAGTGCGTCGCTTCAGTTCAGATAAGGAATGGACACCTGACGATGGCCGCGCAATCCGATGTGCGTTTTACGTTGAAGGCCGGCGATGTCCCGCTTGATGTCGTCGAGTTCGACCTCGACGAGGGTCTGTCCGAAGGGTATCGGTTACGGCTGACACTCGTCAGCGCCGATCCGGCCGTGGACTTCGGCAAAGTGCTGGATTGCCCGGCGGTACTCACTATCTGGCAGAGCGACGCGCCTGTGCGCTATGTGCATGGCGTCGTTTCGAGTTTCGAGCAACGCGAAACCGGCTTCCGGCGAACGTTCTACTACGCGGTGGTCGAACCGGAACTCGCCCGCCTCGAACTCGGTTCCGACTGGCGGGCCTTCCAGGCCGAAACAGTCCCCCAGATCATCGCCAGGGTGCTCAAAGAACAGCGCATCGTGCACGTCGACTTTGACGACACGACCGAACATCTCACCCGTGAATATTGCGTACAAGCCGGCGACACCCATGCTTACTTTTTGGAGCGCATCGCACGGGAAGAAGGCTTCGTCCACGGCTTTCTTCATACCGAGAACGAACATCAGCTGATCTATTGTGACCGGCTCTGGAGTTACGGAGGAATTCAGGGCGGTCCCGTTGTGTATAACCCAATGGCCGGCGGCGACCAGCCGGAACCCGCGCTGCGGCGGTTCCGATACGCAGAAAACGTCCGCACCGCCCAGCAAACCCAGCGCGACTACGTTTTTACCCACCCGCGCTACAACCAGGAACACTCGCCACGGGCATCTGACCTGGAACACCAAGGCGATCACTACGAGCGTTTCGACTACCCTGGGAGATACAAGCAAGATGCGGCTGGAACGCCGTTCACCCTGAATCGCCTGCGCGGCCATCGGCGCGACGCCAAGGTGGCCACAGTGGAAGGCGATGACGCACGTCTCCAGCCAGGCTTGGCCTTCGATTTGACCGATCACCCGCGTGACGCGTGGAACCGCGGCTGGCGCGTCATTCGCATGCGCCACCGCGGCGTGCAGCACACCAACCTGGAGGAAGACAGCGTCGGTGCGGAACAGGGCACGCACTACAGCTACACCGCCGAACTCGTGCCGGATGACGTGGAATGGCGGCCGGAGCCCTTGCCCAAGCCCCGCATCGATGGCCCGCAACCGGCGACAGTGGTCGGCCCGGAAGGCGAAGAAATTTTTTGCGATGAGTGGGCGCGGGTAAAAATTCAGTTTCCGTGGGATCGCCGCGGAACGTTCGATGATCGCAGCTCCTGTTGGGTACGCGCCGTCCAGAACTGGGCCGGCGCCACTTGGGGGCACATCGCGATCCCGCGCATCGGGCAGGAAGTCCTGGTGATTTTCGTCAACGGCGATCCCGACCAGCCGATCATCATCGGGCGTACGTTCATGGCTACGCAGCTGCCACCCTACGAGCTGCCGCGCCACAAGACGCGCATGACCATCAAGAGCAAGACCCACAAGGGCGACGGCTTCAACGAGCTGCGCTTCGAGGACGAGAAGGATCAGGAAGAAATCTTCGTCCACGCGCAGAAGGACCAGAACATTCACGTCAACCATTACGAAACTACCTTCGTCGGCCATGACCGTAGCGAAAACGTCGAACATGATGAAAACGTCGCCATCGGCCACGACCGCAAGGAAACGGTCGGCAACGACGAACAGGTGACGATCGGCCAGGACCGGCGGCATCAGATCGGCCAAGACGATTTCCTTGCCATCGAGCGTAATCACACTGTCCGTATCGGCAAAGACCGCACCGAAGAAGTCGGCAACCACCGCCACGACACGATCACCGCCAACCACTCGATCACGATTGGCGGACATCTCGAGGAAAAGGTCGCAGGCTATGCTCGATTGGCCGCCGGTCAGGCGATTCGCCGCAAAACCCGCGTCTATGAACTGGGGGCCGCCGACGCCATCGTCATCAGGGGTCCCGGTGGGACGCTGCGTATCGATGCATCCGGAATCACGATCAGCGGGATCGCGATCAAGCTCGAAGGACCGTTGCGCCTGCAAACGGGCGGGCGCGGCAATGCGCTGGGCATCGCCGGCACCCCTAACACCGGCCTGCCCATGGATCGTGCCTGCGCGATGCGCGCAGACGGCACCTGCCCGCGCAAACCCTGCCCCTGCGGTAAAGGAGCCGCTTGATGGAACCGCACACCGTCGACGCAGGCTGGCCGCGCCAGGTCGTGCGCGCCATCGCCGAACCCGTTTGGTCGGCTTTGCAATCCGGTCCACGACCATGGCTCTTGCTCAGCGGCGCGCATAGCGAAGCGTTGGAGGAAGAAGTTATCGCGACCATCCATGGCTTCGACTACCGCTGGGTATGGCGCGATACGCCACTGGAGTACGCGCTTCCCGGCTATCGCCACGGTCCATTACTGGTCCCACTGGATGCGGCGCTGCTGGCCCATGCCGTCGCGACCTGGATACCCCAGCAAGCTGGCGTGATTCTGCTTGGACCGAATGATGAAAACGTGTTGGTCAGCCACGTGCAGGGGCTGCATCAGTTTATCGCTGCGGACGGATGGCCCGTCGCATTCGGCCTGCACGTCACACGCGCGCTCGAAGAATGCTGCGAGGCACTGCCCGAAGACCAGCGCGCCCAACTGTTCGGTCCGATTGAAGCTTGCATCTGGCACGACGGTGAAACGCAAACCGACACTTGGCTGCGTGCCGATGCGCCTGATCGCAAGGCGCCACCGTTGTCGATCGATCATCACCTCGCATTGACGCCAAGCGACGAAGCCGCGTTGAACCTGGCTGGACGTGCGTGGTTCATGCGCGAGTTTGCTCATACGCTCACGCGACGCTTCCCCGCCTACGCGCCTGCCGACGCGCAGCTTGCCTTGCGTCGGTCGTTGGCGACGTTCGCCGACGAAGCGCATCAGTTCGGCTTCCGGCTGGAATGCGATATCCGCTACTACATGGAACTGCGGCTGCGCTATCCGCGCGAGCCTTTCGTCGAGGACAAAACCGTGCATGCGCTGCTGAGCCGGCGCGAAGACCACGGCATGTCAAGACTGTTTGCCATCACGGCGCGTCTGACCCAGATTGCGTCCCTCACCTTCTAAGCACACGCCGCCATGACAAATCGCCTCCAGCGGGCCGTGCAACCGGACAGCCCCAACGCCAAAACCTGCGACAGCCTGTCCGCACCACCCTGCGAGCATGGCATTCCCCTCTATCCGCTGCGCTACGGCATTGCGGACCAGCCTTACGATGCGAAGGCCTATCCCAAGCTCAGTGTGGCCGGCTACCCTGCGCTGCAAGGTGGCAAGGCCTATGGCCTGCGCGTGCTGCGCCCTGGCACCTACGTCTATCTGTTCTTTTATCAAGGTGGACGCATGATGACGACGCACTACAAGGTGACAGCCGACGTGCGTTTCGCGCCCATCAAGTGGACTGCGGCGGACTATAACGACGATGCGCCCGGCCGCGTGGCGCGTCCCGACGAGACACGCGCGACCCCATATTTGCTGGCGCCGGACAAGAGCACCGCCGATACCGTCTACGTGATGGTCAGCGACACGCTGCTGACGCACGGCACGCTCTGGTGGATCGAAACCAACGAGGGTGGGCTGCGCGACACCTTGGCGACGACCGTGAAACCCGGCGGCGGCCCCGAGCAGCGTCATGTGTTCGATGCGGTGTTGCTGGGCAACGCCACACCGGAACTCATCGCTTCCGTGTCGGGTGTCGCACTGGACTACCCGTGGAGCGAGATCAAGCTCCGAACCGACAAGCCCGACTACACCCGTATTCTCAGCGCCATGCACGTTGCGCTGGTGCCGCGCAAGGACACGCCGCCATTGGCGGTGGCATTGCAGGACCCCATCGGTATCGCCAGCGAGCTGGGGCATCTCTGCGCGTTGGAAGTGCAAAAGCGCGACAACTACCAGAAGGCCAGCAAGCACCGGCTGCAAAGCGCTGCGCTAATCGACGGTTATTTCACCTATGCCGAACGGCAGGCCCAGACGCCGGACACCCAACATGCACTCCAACGTCAGCGCGAACTCGTCGACCTCAAGGGCGCACGCGCCTTCCGGCCGACCTATGAGAAAACACTGAAAGCGTTGCAAGTCCCGGTCGACAAAACTGGCGCTGACGTCGCTGCATGGGTCAAGCTGGTAGACGCGTCCCTGCTCGTCGGCAAAGCGTTCAAGCTGTTTGACCTGTCGTGCGCCGACAATGCCCGCGACTTCGAAATCGCCGTGCTGAACTGCCTCGCTGCCGCCGTGCACACGGAGGGCGGTCGGGCCGAACTCGCGAGGATCATTGAGCAGCCGCCGCAAGTCAGCCCGCTGTGGCAGGCCCTGAGCGCGGGCGACGAACCGCTCATGAATCGCTTTGCCACGCCGCTCACCCTCGCCAGGGGCGTCTTCGACGTAGTGGACAAGATGCTCGACGAGCGGCCCGGCACCATCGTCACGGACATGCTCGCGCGGCTCATCTATTCCTATGTCGCCACCGCCCCCGTGGAGAAAGCCGATATCCAGGTCAGGCGCTGGCGTCATGTGGCCGAACGCCGCTTCGCGTGCGTACTCGGCTGCCGCTCGGTATCCCGCGACCAGTACCTCGCGTGGAGTCTGGAAATGCAGGGGTATGCCACCTTCCAGGACCGCGAGACCCGTTGGAGAGTCCGGGTCGATACCGCGCCAGGCCTAAAGCCCGGCACCACGCGCGTCTCGATGGTCGAACAGGTCGACGTGTGGGAATTTGAAACGGTGGGTACCGCCCATGTCATCGGGCAGCCCAGGCCGATGGATCCGTCCGGCAACCCAATGCTGCGCAACCTCAAACGCTTGCAGGGGCCGCTGGGCATCGGCTTTACGTGGATCGGGGGTGGGTTGGCGATTTGGGGGATGAGGAATGCGATTAGGGATCGGGAAGAAACCAAAAACACCACAACAGCACTGGCACATTTCGGATCTCTGCTTACCGTAATCGGGGCAAGTCTGGAGGTAACAACAATAACCGCCTCTACGGCATCGTCGCGGCGTGGTAATACAGCATTGGCGAACGCCCTCAAGATTTTTGGCGTGAAGTGGGGAAGCACCGTCGCTGGTTCGGCTGCGGCTGCCGCACTCGCGGCGGCAGATGGAGTACGCAGTGTCAAGGCCGGGAGCGAGGCAAATCCGGAACAAGCCGACATGTATCTGAAATCTGCGATATTTGGCGGCATATCGGCCTTCGCCGCGGCTGCGGGTGGCGCGGCCAGCCTAGCCACCCTGACCGGCGCCGCCGCTCCGCTCTGGACCCTAGGCATCACGCCCTTCGGCTGGGCACTGATTGCCATCCTGGCCGTGGGAGCTGTCGTCTTTTTCACGATTCAGGCGGACGCCGCACAACACGGTCCAGTGGAAATCCTGCTCCGCCACTCCGCCTGGGGCATTCTCACGCCGCGCTACTCGCTGGCGCAGGAGCTGGAAGCTTGGCATAGCCTGCAATACAGCCCTCAGATCAGTGCCGTGTGGGACCCGGAGCATGGTATCGCCGGCATCCTGCGGCTGCGCTTTACCGTTGCCGCCACTTACGCGATGAATGACCTGCAGATCGATCTACGGGTGCTCTTGCGCGGGCGGCCGCTAGAAAAGATCGACGCGAACAGCGCGTTGACGCGTCCGGGCGCCCTGATCAACCTCGAAAGCCATTACATCATCGAGCCGCTCACCGATGGCGTGGGTATGGAGCGCGGTTGGCGCATTGCCATGCACAAGGATGCCCAGGTCGAGTTGAAGTATTTCTTCCGGCCCGATCCGCAAAAACTGCCCAGGATCGGCGTGGAACAGCCTGGTGCGCCCGAGCCCTTGGTCTTTACCTCGTCCGGCTGGCTCTCTCCGACCATTGATCCTGCCAAACTGACCCCCGTCAGGCCTCCCAAATGAAATGCTCCCCCAACACCCTCCAGCGCCTGCCCAACAGCCTGCTCATCGGCGCCACCCGCTTGTGGCACAGCGCACCCGATCGCCACGCCATCCCCAGCACGCCTGACCTGCTACAGCAGGAGTTGGGCGTACGGCGCGTGAGCGACCAATGCGTCGAGTTGGCGCTTCAGGGCAACATCGTGCGGGATGTGTGGGCAAGCTTTGTCGGCAAATCGCTACTCATTGGGATGGGAACCGCGGTCTATGCCTGGTCAATATCGACGCCCCCAATTACAGTTGATGTATGGGGCCTGCTCTTCCTTATGCCCTGTATCGCCGTTGCCGCTGCCGTCGCGCTGTACTTCTGCTTCCGAAACTTTTCAGGCCGCTTCAGGGGCAGCTTCGTGCGCCTCCATCGCGGCACACGAAAGCTCTATGTCGTCAGCCCCTACGATGAACA